>QKCO01000020.1 GCA_003245635.1 Treponema sp. | reverse complement strand
ACGGTTACACGAAGGAAGGCGTGGTGAACGCGTCGGTCGATTTCGACCCGCGCACGCTGAGCCCGACCTACCGCATCGTGCTCGGCATCCCCGGCGAGAGCCGCGCCCTGGACATCGCCTCCCGCAACGGCCTTCCGGCCGAAATCGTCGCGCGCGCGCGGACGTACCTTGCCGAGGAGCGCGCAGACATTTCGGAGCTGATCAAGGGGCTCAAGTCGAAGCACAAGGAGCTCGAGAAGGCGGAAGCGGAGCGGCAGGCCCAGGATTTGAAGATCCGCGAGAAGCTCCGCAAGAGCGATCTGAGGGAGCTTCGGCTGCGCCAGAAAGAAGCCGAGCTGCGCGATCAGGGCGTCGGTTCGCTGCGCAGGCTGCTCGATGAAAGCCGGAAAACGCTCGAGAACCTCGTCAGGGAACTGCGCGAAGGCGAGATGACGCGGGAAAAGACGCTGAGGGTGAAGGACTTTCTGGCGGGGCTCGAGAGCGCGGTTGCTTCGGAGGACGCGCTCAGCGAGGAAGAAGCCGATGCGCTCCACGAGCGAGAGAAGGAGCTCATAGCCCGGGACGCCGAGCGCACCGGCGCGGCGGCCGCTGTCGGATCGGCGGCATCCGCCGGCGCGAACGCCGAGATCGCGGAAGGTTCAGAAGTGTTCGCGGGTCCGTCCCGGCGGCGCGGCACCGTCGTGCGGCGCGGAAAGAAGGGCTACTGGGTGGTCGAGATCGGCGCCCTGAAGATGACGCTGCCCGAACGGGATCTGGCGCCGGCCGACAAGAAGATCGAGAGCGGGAAGGTGGAGATCGCCGTCGCCGACTTGAGCGGCGGACCGGCGCCTTCGATGGAGATACGGCTCATCGGGATGCGTCTGGAGGACGCGCTCGAAGCGCTCCGGCGCCAGATCGACGGCGCGGCCATGTCGGGGCTCTACGAGTTCTCGGTGATCCACGGCAAGGGCGACGGCATCCTGCAGCGGGGCGTCCACGAATTCCTGAAGAAGCAGGCGGTCGTCGCCGACTACTATTTCGCGCGCCCCGAGGACGGCGGGTACGGTAAAACCTACGTATCCCTCAAGCGCTGAACGGCGTTCGCTTTCCCGGTTCTAGAAATCCTCGAAGGGGGAATCGTCGGGGCGCAGCTCGTTGAAGACGTAGGCGATGGTTCCCGATTTGCGTACGCGCATTTCCGCGAAGCCTTTCACGACGAGCTTCTCGAGCGCCGACTTCGCGTCTTCGATCGACACGTCGGCCTCGAGAGCGACCTCGCTTGCCGTCGCGATGCCCGCGTTCTTCTTCGCGACGCGCAGTATGGTGCGCTCGACGCTTTCCTTGCGCTTGAAATCGGTGAGGTCGCCGTCGCTGTATCTCAGGCCCGGAGCGAACGGGCTCCGGGCGCCCATGTCGAGCGCTCGGCGCAGTTCGGCGCGGAGGTTCGCTTCGCGGACCTGACCGCTCATGGTGAAGAAGTCGTATATCGATCCGACCATGCCGAGGCCGCCGGTCAGGATCCAAAGAACGCCGGTGGCCGGCTTGTTCAGGTAGAAGCGATGGAATCCGAGGGCCCCGAATCCCGATACGAACCAGAGCAGGTAGGCTATGCCGACGCTATACAAGAAAACCTCCGGAATTATCGTCGATGGTATCCCTATATAATACTGTCGCTGCGCCCGGGGAACAATACGGCGGGAAGGGTGCTTCTACAGGTTTTCGTGGATTATCCGGCCGACGTTCTTGTCGAGCCTGAAGCGCACCTTCTTGTACGGCTGGTCGGTGAAGAACGCGATGTGGCAAATTTCGATCAAGGTTCCCGGCCGCACTTCGCCGGTCACTTCGATCGACGCCTCGTCGTCGGAATCGAGCTTTCCGAGAAGACCTGCGATCTTCGCGCTCAAGACGCCGATGGCGTCCGTGATCCTTACGTGGTATTCGACCTTGATCGGGTCGCGTTCGGTTTCCTTCTCCATCATTTCCCGTACTTTCGCCTGCTTCCGGGTGAATTGGCGCAGCTGCTCGTTCGCCTTGTCCAGCTCCTGCTGGGCCGTGAAGTCGATGCCGCAGTGGATCTTGGTGCCGCTGCCGGCTTCGCTTCCGATGCCCGCCGCCCGCACCCCGTGCACCGCGAAAATCTCGCCGCCGACGATGCGGCCCTTGTCGCCGAGGTCGAGCTTGTCCATGGTGAACACGCGCGAATTGATCACGGCGGACCCGATGGTGACCGCCCCTCGGGCCGCCACGCGGCAGTTCTGGATGAACTTCGCCCGGATGCAGCCGCCGACCTTGAGGGACGCCTGCACGCGCCCGACGACGCCGCCGGCGACGATCAGGTCCTTTTTGGCGACCACGTCGGTGGCGTCGAAGGTCTGCTTGGAAAGGATGGAGCCGCCCGCGTATACCCTGAAGCCGTCGGCGACCGCCCCATCGATTATGACGTCGCCGGGGAACATGATGTGGCCGGTCTTGTAGCCGACGCTCCCCTTCACCTCGAGGATTTCCTCCACGAGGAGCTCGGTCCCCTTCTCGATCAGCCGTCCATCGCAGGCCGCCACGATGCTGCCTTCGACGATGCGTGTGTTCGGCCCGCTCGTGGCGGTTTCCGTTTTAGAGAACCCTTTCGGGATCGCTTCTCCGTGGACGTTCCATCCGTCCTTGCCCGAGACGCTCGGACGGAGCTTCGCCAGGATCTGTCCCTTCTTGACCAGGATGAAGGGGCTTATTTCGCGGTAATCGATGCGTGGAACGTTGCCGTCCGGTAGGATCGGCCATTTTCGGAAGGCCGGATTGGTTTCGTAGTATTCGCGGATTTCGGCGACGGGCGCTTCTCCCCGCGCGACTACGACTCCGTGGACGATCTTCCGGTTCAGGTTGCATTCGAGAGTCGCGTTCTGGATCGCGTCCCAGTCGACGCCGGAGACGACATTGAGCCGCTCCAGCATCGAGGCGATATATTCGGGAGTGAGGACCTGTCCCGTTCCGATGGGCGGGTGGAAATCGGCTTTCGCCTCCATATCCGATTCGCCGAAGACGATCTCGATCGTGCCGTCGTCCTTGGCGCTGCCGAGTATCGTCGTTTTCTCCGGCTGCTCTTTCGTCTCCGCTGTTCGGTCGTCGGTCCCCACGGATAGTCCCCCGCTATAGTATCGGCATATCTCCGATCCTGCTGAAGAGGCGGGCGTACTTGCATATTTGGCTTCCGTATCGTATGTTTATGCAACGAGTAGGCATATTTATTCGTGGAGTAACGGTGAAAGAACGACTGACCCGCCTCAAGGCCATTAGGAAGCTCATTAAAACCTACCGCATAGAGTCCCAGGAAACATTGCTCGGCCATCTGCAGAAAGAAGGATTTCTGGTCACCCAGGCGACGCTTTCCCGCGACCTGAAGCTCCTCAAGGTCGGGAAGATTTCGGACGGGCACAACGGCTACGTCTATTCGCTTCCGGGAGACGACGACCGGCAGGAAACGGAGCGGACCTTCGTACAGGATTTTCTGCGCGGCTATATCTCCATCGATTGGTCGATGAACATGGTCGTCATAAAGACTTATTCGGGCCATTCGGACTCGGTGGCGCTCGCGGTGGACAACCTGGCCCTCGATGAAGTGCTCGGCACGATCGCCGGCCGCGACAACACCGTCTTCGTCTGCCTGCGCGACGGCGTTACCGGCGAGGATTTCATGACCCAGATGAAGGAGAAGATCCCCGAAATCGAGGACTAAGGAGTTTCGTCATGGCTACGTTCACCGATCTGGACAAGACCGAAAGCTTCAAGGCGCTCGTCGCCCTCAAGAAGGCTTCCGGCAGCTTCGATTTTAGATACGCGCTGACGGCCGAGCGCGTCAAGGCGTACCGCATCCCGATGGCCGAGGGCCTGACCTATTCCTTCGCGGCGAAAGCCGTAAGCGACGAGACGCTCGCGCTTCTGCAGAAATTGGCGGACGAACAGCAGGCGGTGCAGAAGTACAAGATGCTGCTCGACGGCGAAGTCATGAATACGGGCGAGAAGCGCCTGGTGCTCCATCAGCTGCTCCGCGCCTGCGGATCGCCTCTGGGCAAGGCGGTCGTCCATGAGGGACGGAACATAGGGGACTTCTACGCGGCGGAGCTCGACCGCTTCTGCGCGTTCGCCGACCGGGTCCACGCCGAGAAGCGCTTCGACTCTGTCGTGCAGATCGGCATCGGCGGTTCGGACCTCGGACCGCGCGCGCTGTACCTGGCGCTGGAGAATTGGGCGGACAAGTCGGGCGAGCGGCGCATGAAGGCCTCCTTCATCTCCAACGTGGACCCGGACGACGGCGCTCAGGTGCTTTCCAAGCTCGATCTGGCCCGCACGGTCTTCGTGCTGGTCTCCAAGAGCGGCACGACGCAGGAGACGCTCGCCAACGAGCTGTTCGTCAAGGCGAAGCTGCGCGCCGCGGGCCTGAACCCCGCCGAGCATATCGTCGCCGTCACCAGCGAGACCAGTCCGCTGGCCCACAACCCGGCGTACCTGGACTCGTTCTATTTCGACGATTTCATCGGGGGCCGCTATTCCTCGAGCTCCGCCGTCGGCGGCGTGGTGCTTTCGCTCGCCTACGGCCCGAAGACGTTCCGGGATTTTCTCTCCGGCGCGCACGCGGCCGACGCTTCGGCGCTCAAGACGGACATCCGCAAGAACGCGAGCCTCATGGACGCGCTCATCGGCGTATACGAGCGGAACGTCCTCGGCTTCCCCTATACCGCCGTCCTGCCCTACAGCCAGGCCCTCTCGCGCTTCCCCGCGCATCTGCAGCAGCTCGACATGGAATCGAACGGCAAGCACGTCAACCGCGACGGCAGCCGCCTTTTCTACTCGACCGGACCGGTGATTTTCGGCGAGCCGGGGACCAACGGGCAGCATTCGTTCTTCCAGCTGCTCCACCAGGGGAGCGACATCGTCCCCCTGCAGTTCGTCGGCTTCGCCGAAAGCCAGCGCAAGGACGATGTGGAGGTCGACGGTTCGAGCAGCCAGACGAAGCTGAAAGCCAACCTCGCTGCGCAGATCGTCGCTTTCGCGAAGGGCAAGGAAGACGAGAATCCGAACAAGAATTTCCTCGGCGGGCGCCCTTCGAGCCTCATCTACGGCAAGGGGCTGACCCCGTCCAGCCTCGGCGCGCTCCTGGCTCATTTCGAGAACAAGGTGATGTTCCAAGGCTTCCTGTGGAACATCAACAGCTTCGACCAGGAAGGCGTGCAGCTCGGGAAGGTGCTCGCGAAGAAGGTGCTCGAAGGCGAGACCGGAGATCCGGCGCTCGACGAGTACGCGAAGATGCTCGAGATCTGATCCGCCGGCGGGCGATGCCGATTATCTTCGGCCGGCCGCGAGCGCCCGCGCGAAGCGCTCCATGATCGGAAACGCGGAGGGCGTCAGCGAATCCGCGCGGTCGCGCGGACCGTGGAGGGCCTTCCACGTTTCGGGCATGAAAGCGTCGAGCGCCTTGGGAGGCACGACTTCCCGCGCCGACCGGTCGACCAGCGCGAGGGCCAATTCCTGCTTGCTGCGGAGCGCGCGGGCGAGAGCGGCCGCCTCGGCGGACGAAAGGACTGTGATCGTCTGCGCGGCCAGCCCCGCGGCGAGGAATCCCGCATCGTCCGAAAAGGGCGTGGGCGCCAGCAGAATCCTGCCTCCGGCCGCGATCCTCCCCGCTTCCAGCGCGCGCAGGCGAAGGTCTCGCGCGCGCCGCCGCGTGGCGTCCGCTCCCTGCGCGAGCGCGTCGACCGTCGTGGAAACTATGATGGTATCGCCCCTGCCGCACGCGTCGAAGATGAAGAAATCCGAATCGCCGAGCCCTATGGCCTTGAATCCTTCGGCGAGCGCGTAGGCGCCTTGCCCTCGGGCTCCGTCCGCGGAAGCCGCTTCCTCCCTATCGGTGAAGACGATGAGCCAGCCGTCCGCGTCCCCCAAGCGCCGCGCCGCGGCGGCCAGCTGGAAGACCGCCGCCGAATTGTCGTTGGCGCCGGGCGTGCCGCGCGCGCGGTCGTAGTGGGCGAGCAGCACCTGCGCCTTCTTCGGCCGGCCCGGAGCGCGGCCGCGCGGCGCGAGCACGATGTGGCGGCTTCCGGCGATTTCCGCCGCCGCCGGCTCGAGCCCGGCGTTCTTCAGCATGCCGAACAGGAGGGAAAAGCGGTCGGCGTCCGGAGCGAGGAACTCGGCGAAGCCGGGAGGCAGTCCATCGGTCATGGGCGAAGTATAGCCGAGGCGCGTATTGACCGGGAAGGCCGGTTGAGGGTATTCATAGCCCATGATCAGACAACCCATGGACGAAGTCACCAGTGCGCCGCGGCTCTCCGCGCTTCCCCCCGACGGCATCCTCCGCTTCACGCTGCTCGGCGGCGCGATCCGCGGCGCGCTGGCGCACGGGACGGCGATGGCCTGTTCGATGAGGGCGAACCACGGGCTGGGCGTTCTCGAGACCCTGGCGCTCGGGCAGGCCTACCTGGGGGGGGCGCTCGCCGCGGTCACCCTCAAGGACGGTTCCCGTCTCGGATTCAGGGTCGACTGCACCGGCGTCCTCAGGGGCTTTTCGGTCGAGGCTTGGTGGGACGGCCGCGTGCGCGGGTACCTGTTCAACGAAAGCGTCGCGCTGGACAAGCCGCTCGAGAGCTTCGACCTCGCGCCGTTCATCGGCGGCGGAACGCTGAGCGTGACGCGTTTCGCGCCCGACGCGGAGCCCTTCACCGGGCACATCCCGCTCGTCCACGGGCGGATCGCCGAGGACCTGACCGAATACTTCCTGCGCTCGGAGCAGACGAGGACCGCCGTCTCGGTCGGCGTGCGCTTCGATTCGGCCGGCCGCGTTTCGGGCGCCGGCGGACTCTTCCTTCAGGCCATGCCCGGCGTCTCGGACATCGATATCGAGGACGCCGAGGTCCGCCTCTCCGAGATGCCGTCCCTGAGCGACTGGTTCGCGCAGGGAAAAACGAGCTCCGCGTTCCTGGCCGACTGGTTCGGCGCCTTCGAACCGAACGTCGTCGGCTCGGGGCCGCTCGTTTTCGAGTGCGACTGCTCCCGCGAGCGCTTCGCCGGCTATCTCGGGGCGCTTCCCGGCCGCGAGCTGCGGGGCATGATAGACGAAGGCCCCGATCCGGCCGAGATCGTCTGCCACAACTGCTCGAGCCGCTACTATTTCTCCAAAGACGATCTTTCGGGACTTCTGGCCGGCGGCGTCGGAGCCTGACGCGCCATAGCTCGAAGCGTCAAAGTTTGACGGCTGCGAAGCGGCGTTCGGGGGAGACCAGGGAAGCCTGCTCGGCGATGAGCGCGAGTTCCCGCCTGCCTTCCTTCAAGGTGCGCTCGAGCACGGCGTGGACGGAGTCCGTCGTCAGTTCGAGCGCCGCCGCGGCGTTCTTCGTTTCCAGGTAGCGGGCGAGGAAGAGGGCCGCGGTCAGGTCGCCCGCGCCGTTCGGAGCGGGATTCAGGGGCAGCTCCGGGGTTTTTACGCCGTACAGGCCGGTCTCGTCGGAGACGAGCATTTCGATATGGCCCTCTTCTTTCGTCTCGGGCATGAAGCTGGTGATGAGCACGACGCGGGGCCCTTTCTCGTGCAGGATCGCCGCGGCGCGGCGCGCGTCGTCGACCGAACGGATGGTTACGCCGGTGAGCGCCTCGATCTCGAACTGGTTCGGCGTCGCGATGTCCGCGGCGGGGATGAGCTTTTCGGCGATCGTCTCCGGGATGCCCGGCCGGACGAAGAATCCGCGGTCGACATCGCCCATGACCGGATCGCAGAGGTAGATCGCGCTCGGGTTGTGGGCGCGGACGCGGGAGAGCGAAGCGAGGACCGCTTCGGCTATGTCCGCGTCGCCCAGGTAGCCGGAAAGGACCGCGATGCAGCCGCCGAGGACGCCGCGCGCTTCGATGCCGTCGACGATGGAGCGGATATGGTCCGCGCCGAGCACCATGCCGGTCCAGGAGCCGTACCCGGTATGGTTGGAGAACTCCACCGTATTCACGTCCCAGACTTCGAGCCCGAGGCGCTGCAGGGGAAAGACCGCGGAGCGGTTGCCGACGTAACCGTAGGAGACGTGGGACTGGATCGAGAGAATAGCCATGGCTACCGCCTGGTCCCGCGCAGCCGGGAGCGCACGGCGTCGACAAGCACGGCAAGGAGATTCGGCGCGCCGTTTCCGTACTTCTCGGCGTAGTCTCTGGCCGCGTCGGCGATCGGGTAGTGCACCCCGTACTTCTTCTTCAGGTAGTCCCAATGCTTGACGATCCACACGTAGAGGTCGCTCGCGGTGCGTCCGGGAAAGCGCAGATGGATGCGTTCGTTCTCGATGATGTCGATGATGGGCCGGTACACTTTGTCGAACCAGGACACGAGCGCGTCGGCGAAGATGACTTCCTTCTCCGCGCGTTCGTTCAGGTAGTAGCGGTGTACGAGGATATGGTTGTAGACGACGTCGTAGCGGCCCGGCGCGGAGAAGTCGAGGGTCGCGCAGCCGGTGAGCCAGCCGAAATTCGTGTTGTCGTAGAAGATGTCCTTTTCATAGGCGATGACCGCCTTGCGCAGGTCCTCCGTCGTCATGCCGGGGGCGATGGCGATCTCGCTCGAAAGGCGGGTGACTTCCGCGTCGATTTCGGTGACGCCCTGTGACCGGGCGACCGAAACGCGGTGGTTCCCGTCGCGTACGAAATACACCCCGCCGATTTCGTAGAGCTGTATCGCCGGCAGGCTGATGTCCTTGAGGTGCGCCGCGTCCACGCGCTCCCAGCGGGAGCGCAGGTAGTTGGCCTTGGGCAGGAAGTACTTGTTGAAGTCCCGGTACCGCCCTTCGCTGCCGACGATGAGGTCGAGGGGGACCGTCATCATCCCCCGGTACGTCTCGTGCTTGGGCTTCAGGATTTCCTTGACGTCGTGGAAGGAGAGCAGCTTATCCTTGTCGGCGTTCAGGAAATGCTGGATGCGGGAAAGCAGGGCCTTTCCGCGCGCTTTCGAGAAGTCCTCCGCGGCTTGCGCCGCGATGTGCGTAGGCAGATCGCTCATAGGCTCGCTTCCGTATCTATCAGGTAGTGGCTGTACGCGTTGACGACGAGCGTGTCGCCGAAGCGGGTGGAGCGCACGTCGTTCAGGTCGTATAGGTGGATGTGCCCGTGGACCAGGAACCGCGGCTTGAAGGTTTTCATGAACCAGAGGAAGGATGGAAATCCGCGATGGCAGGGATCGTCCTGGTCGTGGATGCCGGCCGGAGGCGCATGCGTGAGCAGGATGTCCAGGTACCTCCCGCGGATCAGCTTGTTCCACCAGAGGCGGGGGAGAAGAGCCAGCATATGCATGCGCATCTGGAAATCGGTGAATTGGTTCATTCCCCGGTTGTACCGCATGCAGCCGCCGAGTCCCGCGACGATGAGGCCGTTCTCGTTCCTCGTCTTGAATCCGATATAGGTGGCTCCGGAGGACGACGCGTTCGCCTCGTCCGCGAGGCTCCTCGGCAGCATGCGGTCCTCGGAGGACGGCCGATAGTAGGAAAGATCCTTGAGGTTGTGGTTTCCGAAGACGAACAGGAGGGGCTTGTTCAGGGTCGATACGATGAAGCCGAGGTAGTCCATCGGCAGGTCTCCCGCGCTGAGCACCAGATCGATATCCGCGAAACGCTCCTTGATGGACGCGCTGTACACGAGTGGATCGATCTGGTCCGCGACGCAGAGGATCTTCATCAGCGCCGCTGGCTGCCGTATATGTCCACGCTGAGAAGCATTTCGGCGAGCTGTTCCTTATTGTACAGGTCCACGGGCCGGGAGTCGGCGAAATCCATCGCGGATCGGCTGAAGCCGGAACTGGTCGCGAGGGCCGCGCGGGTCATGCCGAGATTCTTCATCTGCTCGAGCAGCGCGCGGACCGCCGATTCGTCCACCAGATCCGGAACGCGCAGGAAGCGGATGAGCCGCGGCATCTTGCGGACGTTGCGCCATTTCGCCGCGTCCCCTTCGACCGCGATGATGTCGCAGCCGTTGACCGCGTCGGAAACGTCGCGGATCTGCAGGGTCATCGACTGGGTAACGATGGCCTTGCAGATTTCGGTGAATTCCTCGCGGCTCGAGGTGAGGTAGTCCTTCATCTTGTCGTCGGTGCGGAATTCCTGGTAGTGGGAGAGTTTTTCGGCTACGTCGCGGAAGCTCGGCTTCTTCGCGTAGATGCGCTCCCATTGTTCGATGGCCTTATCGAGATCGCGCAGCTTCTCGTGGCACATGGCCAGGAAGTATCGTCCGTACAGCGATTCCGTGCTGCCGTCGTCGTTGGAAAGCTTCACCGCCCGCTCGAGCTCGGGGATGGCCTTCTCGAGGTTGTTCATGCTCATGTAGCAGCCGCCGCGTTCGACCAGCGCCTTCACCTTGAAGTCCTGGTCGCGCTGCGCCTTCTCGAACGAAAGGAGCGCCGCCACGTAATCGTGGGATTCCTTCTGCAGCTTGCCCAGATAGTAGTAGGCCTGGGCGTTGTCCGGATCGTAGCGGAGCGATGCGTCCAATTCGGCTTTCGCCTCTATCGGCTTCTTCTCGCGGTACTGGAGGATGCCGAGCTCGTAGTGCGCCTTGCCGTGGCGCTGGTCGAGCTCGACCGCCTTCCGCAGATAGTTGACCGCCATGTCGGTGCGGTTGCGCTCGGAGAAGAGCTTGCCGGTCCAATAGTAGTTGTCCGCCTGCATGGGCTCGAGCTTGACCAGAAGCAGATATTCCTTGAGGGCTTCCTCGAACTGGTTGAAGCGCGCGTACAGCTGCGCCATGCGCCGCCGGAATTCGCTTTCGGGGATCGTCGCGCCGAAGACGCCGATCTGGTTCACGCTCTTGTATTCCATGAGCGCGAGCTCGGGCTTGCTGTCGGCGAGGTAGGCTTGGCCGAGTATGTAATGGGCTTCGGCGTTGCGCGGATCCTTGGCGACGATGGACTTGGCCGCCTTGATCGCGGCTTGCGCCTTCCCCTGCTTGAGGAGCCCCGCGAGCATCTCGACCCGCTTGGGCGCGACGATCGAACGGATGATGATGAATATCAGAAACCCGATGCCGGTGCCGAGTATAATGATTAGGAATAGTATGCCGGTCATGACTAGCCCCGTCCTGTCGTGGTATCTTATATCACGTGAAGAGTAATTACTTTAGCCGAGCCTGTCAAATCGTCCGGGCGCTGTTCGCGGCTTCGTTTTTGGCATTCTCCGCTGGCGCCGCGGCGCAGAGCGCCGGAGGGAGCGGGGCAGCCGGCGCCGCCTTTTCCGAAGGCGAAGCGCTTTTCATGAAGAACAAGCCCGCGGAGGCCGCCGCCCGCCTCGAAGCCGCGTTGCGCGAGGATCCGGCGAACGTGACCGCGGCGCTGTATCTGGGCATCGCCTACCAGCAGACCGGGCGCTACGACGACTGCATCGACACCCTGCGCAAGGCCCTCCCTCGCGCGGGCGGCAAGGAGGCCCTGTTCGCCTTCAACATCGGCAACGCGTATTTCGCCAAGGGAGCGGCTACCTTCGCCGAGCAGTTCTACTCCAAGGCGATAGAGGCCGATCCGGGAATGGCTTCCGCGTACCTGAACCGCGCCAACGCCCGCATCCGGACGGGAGCGCTCAAGGACGCGGTCGCCGACTACGGGCAGTACCTGACCCTCGAGCCCTCATCCCCGAAGCGGCCGGAAATAGAGAAGGTGATCGCGCTGATCGGCCAGCAGTTCGCGGCGGCGGAGAAGGCGAAGGCCGAAGCCGAAGCGACCGCCCGCGCGGACGAGGAGCGGCGCAAGCGCCTGCTCGACGAGGTCGCGGCCTCCCTGCAGGCCGCCGCGGAGGAGACGAAGGGGCTTAGCTCCGGCTCTGAAGAAGTGATGCAGTACGACGGCGAGTTCGTGCTCGAATAGGAGAAAATACGCATGTCCGACAACAAGAAGAAACTCATCGCCGCGGCCGTAGCCGCGGTTCTGCTTATCGCCGTCGGCGGGGGCCTGTTCGTCGCGCTCGGCGGCGGCGCGGCCAAGCAGCGCGCGAACACGCTAGCCCTGGCCAAGGAATACGTCGACCGGGGCGAATACCAGCGCGCGCTCGACCTGCTTGACAAGCTGCTCATCGCGGACGCCCAGGACAAGGATGCCCGCGCGCTCAGGGACGCGGCCATAGACGCGAAGCGCAGATCGGAGGGCGATCGGGCCGCGGCGGAGGAGGCGGCCCGCAAGAGCGACGAGAAGAACGTAAATACCGCCCTGGACAAGATAGGCAAAGCGGTCGAATCGGTTTCCAAAGTCGCTACGCAGTCGCCGGAAGCGGCCGCGGCCGAGGCTGCCCGGCAGGCTCAGGCGGAGGACGCGCGCCGGCGTGCTGCGGAGGAAGCCCGCGCGAAAGCCGAGGCCGAAGCGGCCCGGAAGGCGGAGGAGGAAGCCGCTCGGAAAGCGGCGGCCGAAGCCGAAGCTGCGCGGCGGAAGGCGCAGGAAGAGGAGCTGGCGCGCAAGTCGAAAGAGCTCCAGGACAAAATGCGCATCGTGAACGATCTGGTCGCCCAGGGCAAGAAAGCCATTCAGGACAAGAAGTACTCCGACGCTGACAAGGCGTTCGACGAAGCCGTCTCCCGCGTACCCGATGGCGAGAACCGCTTCCAGGGCCAGAAGCTGGCGGAGATCGCCGATTCCTACTACGACGGCTTCAAGGGTGATCCCGACGGGAAGGACGGGCAGGAGTCGCTCAAGAATTCGATCAAGTTCGCGCGCGAGGCGATCAAGGCGGATTCCTCCCAGGCCCTGCCGCACTTCACGCTCGGCCGCATCAACGGCGACCTGAAGCAGTGGGACAACGCGATCGCGGAGCTCAAGGAATCGACCCGGCTCGATCCGAAGAACTACCTCTACAGCTTTGAGCTCGGACGCGCGTACTTCAACGCGCGCAAATTCGCCGACGCCCGGCAGGCTTTCGAGACCTCTGCGGCGCTAAAAAGCGATTTCGAGGCGGCCTGGTACAACCTGGGCGGCACGCTGCGCGTGCTCGGCAAGCGCGAGGAAGCGCTGGCCGCGTACCGGAAGGCCGTCGCGGCCAAGAGCGACTACGCGTTCGCGCACCGCGAGATCGGCCGGCTCCTGGCCGCCAAGGGCGACGCGAAGGGCGCGGTCGACGCCTTCGGCAAGGCGCTCAAGTACGCGCCGAACGATCTGGCTTCCCTGCGCGAGCTCGGCGCGGTGCTGAGCTCCGGCGGCGACTACCCGGCGGCGGAAGCTTCTTTCGCCAAGGCGCTCGCGGCGGCTCCCGCCGATGACCAGACCAACTACAATATGGCGGTCGTCAAGATCGCGCTCGGCAAATTCGACGAGGCGCTCTCCTACGCGCGCAAGGCCGTCGCCGCCGCCGAATCCAACGCCGTCTACCAGTACACCCTCGGTCTGGCCGCGGAAAGCGCGAAGGATCTGGATACCGCCATCGCCGCCTACACGCGCGCCGCCGCGCTCGACAAGAACTACGTGAAGCCGCGCGCGAACCTGGGCGCCATCTACCTGGCGAACGGCTTTCCCGACCGCGCGCTCGATTTCCTGATCGAAGCGTACAACATCGATCCGAAATCCTTCGAGGTGAACAACAACCTCGGCGCCGCCTACCAGCGCAAGGAGCTCTGGGACAAGACGGTCGAGCACTACGAGCGCGCGCTCGCGGTTGAGCCGAAGAACGGCACCGTGCGGATGAACCTGGCCCGCGCCTACGTCGGCGCGGGGAACCTGGCCAGGGCGCGCGACGCGTACATCGAACTGGTGAAGCTGGACGCGTCCAACTGGGACGCGATGTTCGAACTCGGCAAGACCTACGCGGGCCTCGGGGACGCCGCTTCCGCCAAGAAGCAGCTCCAGGAGCTGCTCCGGCGCAAGAGCGACTTCTCCCGCAAGGATGAAGCCGAACGGATATTGTCGGGCTTGTAGGAGCGGCGCTTCCGCCCGCCCTCAGGCGTAGCTGTGGAGCCCCGGCAAGAGGTAGTTGACGCCGAAGAAGGTGAACAGCGTGCAGAGGAAGCCCGCGACGGCGATCCATGCGGCCGCTTTCCCTTTTTTTCTCATGACCAGCCGCGCGTGCAGATACAGCGTATACACGAGCCAGGTCACTAGGGCCCAGGTTTCCTTCGGGTCCCAGCTCCACCAGCGGCCCCAGGCCTGTTCGGCCCAGATGGCGCCGAACAGGAGCGCGCCGGCGGTGAAGACCGGATAGCCGACGGCGATCGCCGCGTAGGTTGTGCGGTCGAAGGCTTCCCGGCGCGCTTCGTTCTTAGACAGTAGGAACGCGGCCGCCGAAACGAACGAAAGGGCGAAGAAGGCCTCTCCCGCGAACGCGAACGAGACATGGAGCGCCAGCCAGTACGAGCGGAGCGCCGGCACGGGCGGACGGGCGTCTTTCGGTATCAGCGGCGACGACGCGAGGGCGAGCAGCACGGCCGCGAGGAAAACGGTGCCGAACAGGACCGCCGGTTCGACCGCGAGCTTTTTCTGGAGCCGGTAGGCGAGCGCCAGGCCGGCGAGCGCGGCGGCGTAGAAGGCCAGGGACTCGTAGGTGCCCGTCAAGGCGACGAATCCGATGAGGAGGCTGCGGGATACGGTGAAGCCCAGGAGCGCGAGCACCGCGGCGGCCAGGAGTATCGGCGTCAGGCGGCCGGGGGCGCGGTCGGTCGGCCGGCGGAAGAGAGATGCGCCCTCGAGGACGGCGGCGGCGAGCAGGCAGATGAATGCGGCGGTGGGCATCAGCGGAGTTCCTCCTTCAGTTTGCGGAACAGGGTCGCCGCGGCGCCAATCGCGGCCAGGATCAGACCCGCGGCGGCGATCGGAAAGCCGGGATCGGAGACGGCGCGCAGGACGGACGTCGTCCTCTCGACGACGACCGCGTCGTAGGGGCCGACGGCGGTCGCCGTCTTTCCGACGCGGACGCGGCGTTCCCGTCCCGCTTCGCGGACCACGGCTTCGGCGTTGCCCGACGCGTCGACGCCGGAGAAGCGCACCGACGGCTCGGCGCCGTCCGTTTCCTCCCCGATCGAAAGCCGGAGCGAGTTGCCCGAACGGTCCGAGAGCCGCAGTTCGCTTTCCGACCCGACGGAGGACTGGTATACGCCGAGCCCCCCGATGCGCAGCGGCGCGTTCACCCGTATCTCTAGGCCGTCCCTACGTTCTCCCTTCCCGGAATCGACCGACACGACGCTCGTCCAGGAGCGGGGCCGTCCGTCCTCGTAGCGCTCGGCGATGAAATCGGTCAGCGTGAGGACGCCGCCGGCGGGCAGGCGGACGGAGTCGCCGATCCTGAGCGGCACCACGCCCTCGGTCCGCCCCGCGGCGCTCGCCATCGCCCCGATAAGCGCGACCAGCAGCCCCGCGTGGAGGATGTCCGGTCCGTGCCGGCGGCTTTTCCTGCGGAGCTCGCGCCGCAGGCGCGCGGCGGCGCAAGCGCCGAGATTGACGGCAAAGGCGAGGCAGGGAGCCAGGAAGAAAGGGGAAGCGAAGTAGCCGCTCCATCGCGGATTCAGCGTGGACGCCGCGGCGCCGGCGGCGATGATCGCCAAGAGCGCGATCGAGAGCCGGACCGAGACGAGCGCCCGCCGGACGGAACGGACGAAGGGGCTCAGGAGCGGACCTCCCGGCGGCGGTACGACAGCAGGGCGAGAGCGGCGGAGACCGCCATGCCGGCCAGCGGCAATGCCTTCGAGAGGGCGCCGCCGCCGGCCAGGGTGCCGGCGACGCCGAAGCCGTAGCCGGCGAGGATCGCGGCGGAGAAGAGCGGCGCATGGGGTCTGCGCGCGCTCTTGCCGTCCTTGAAGCGGGCGAACATGAGCGCGACGAAGAGCGCGGGGACGAGACCCGCGGTATAGCCGTTGTAGGTCTTCATCAGCGCGGCGATGACGTCCTTCTGGAAGAGCGCGATGAAGGCCGCGACGAGACCGATCGCTACCGTCCAGAGCCGGACGCCGTTCACCTTCGAGCGCTTGACCAGGTCGTTTTCGACGATGCCGGCCGCGGTGATGAGCACCGTGTCGGCAGTCGAAAGGATCGCCGCGAGCAAGCCGATCACCAGCGCGGAGCCCAGGGCGGGCGGCAGCCTGCCTTTCGCCAGCGCGTTGAGCGGATCGAGCTTGCCCGTGTCGAAGCCGCTCGCGCGTACCCACAGGCCGATGAATACCAGGGCGAAGGCGAAGAAAAACATGCCCGCGCCCGAGAGGAAGCTCGATTTCCGCGCGTTGTCGGGCGTATCGGCGGACAGGATGCGGGTGAACATCATGGGGCAGATGAAATAGGACCCTCCCATGACCACCAGGTAGTAAACGAAGTCGAGGGGGCCGAAGGCTTCGTTGAACAGGACGATCTCCACCGTTCCCGGCCGGGGCGGATCGGCTAGGTACAGGTATGCCAGCGTGCCGACGACCGCGAGGGCGAGGATTCCGAACTGGAACAGGTCGGTGCGGAGCACCGATTTCTGGCCGCCTATGAGCGTATAGACGACGATGAACGAAGCCGCGACGGCGACCGCTCCCTGATGCGGCAGGCCGACGAGCGTCGAGAGCACGCGCGCGGATGCGGTGAACTGAGCCGACGCGATGCCGATCCAGGTGACCAGCACCACCAGGGAGGTGATCGTCCGCGCCTGGCCGCCTGCGACTTTGTCGGACAGCTCGGCCATCGTAAGCGCCTCGCTTTCCCGCACGGTGCGCGAAAGGAGGAGTCCCTGCAGGAAATGGGCGATGCCGCCGGCGGCGACGAACCAGAAGGCGGCGAAGCCGAGCTTCGAAGCCTTGTCCACGGTGCCGATCGTGATGCCGCCGCCGATTGTCGAGGCGAGCATCGAGGCGACGACGAGTATTTTCCTCTGGCGGCGGCCGGCCACAAGGAAGTTCTCCATCGTATCGCCGTAGCGGAGGCTGGAGACGGCAATCGCGAGCACGACCGCCGCGTAGACCGAAAGGATGATAGTCATCAGCATGAGGGACTCCTGGCGCCATTCTATGGGCGGACCGGAAGGCGGTCAATAAGCGTCGCCGTTTAGGCCGATGAGGCCGATTCGGCGGCTTCCGCCGCGCTTGACGGCTTCCGCCGACGGGTCTACTATCGGCTAAACCCGAAAGGAGCATGAAGTTATGGCAAAAAACGAAGGACGGACCCCGGGGATTTCGGTCGAAGGCCTGCTCGCCCGCGATGAAATCGCCCGTTACGCGCGCACCATTTCTAGACCGCTCGTGGTCAAGGTCGCTTCAGCTTCCGTCGCACAGCTGCGCCGAAAAGCCGCGGAGGACGAATTCTTCGCGCCGAGCGCGGACGACGCCGCGGCCCTGTGCGCCGCGCGGCTCGAGGAACTCGAGAGCCGGCGCCTGCGCCCGGTGCTCAACGCGACCGGCGTTGTCCTCAATGCGGCGCTCGGCCGCAGCCCGCTTCGTTCCGCAGCGTGGGACGCGGCCAGGGGCGCGAATATCGGCTATTCCAACTTCGAATACGACCTTTCGGGCGGCGTGCGACGGCGGCGGGGAGGGATCGTTCCCGAACTCGTGTCGGTGCTGACCGGGGCCGAGTCTGCGCTCGTGGTCAACAACGGCTCGGCGGCGATACTCCTCTCTCTGGTGGCCTTGGGCGCGGGGCGGGAAGTCATCGTCTCACGGGGCGACGCGGTGCAGGTCGGCGGCTTCCGCGTGCCCGAAATCGTCGCCATGGCCGGCGCCCGCATGAAGGAAGTCGGCACCGCGAACGTCACCACCGTCGAGGACTACGCGCGCGCCGTCGGTCCGGACACCGCCGCCGTCCTCCTGGTGAACGCTTCCAACTTCGCCCTGCGCGGCTTCGCGCGGAAGCCCGGCGCCCGCGCGATCGCCGAAGCTCTTCCTCCCGGAACGCCGATAATCGTGGACCAGGGGTCCGGCGCGACGGTGGAGAGCCGCCTCGGGGAATCGTCCGCGCTGCGGGCGCTTTCCTCGGGCGCCGGTCTGGTCTGCTTTTCCGGCGACAAGGTGCTCGGCGGCCCCCAGTGCGGCGTGGTCGCGGGAAAGGCGGAACTGGTCTCCCGGATCGCCAAGCACCCGCTCCTGCGCGTATTCCGTCCGGGGAAGACGGTGCTTACCCTCCTCGAAGCCACGCTCGTCGAGCGGCTCGGGACGGGGGGCGCCGACGAGGCTTCTAAATCGGCATTCGACAAGGCTGCGGAAACGGCCGACCACGAAGCGCTGCAGGAGCTGAAGGCCTACGGCCGTAAAATCCTGAAACGGCTGCGGACCGAGGGCGCCGCGATCGAAGCCAGCCGCGCATCGCTGGGCAGCGGCACGTCCCCCGATGAATTCATCGACTCGTGGGCGATCTCCCTCGAATGCGGCGCCTCCGCGGAGGCGCTCAAGAAGGAACTGCGGCGCGGCAGCCTCCCGATCATCCCGAGAATCGAAAAAGACCGAGTTCTGCTGGACCTTTTGACGCTCGCGGGCGAGGACCCCAAAGCCGTCGCGGAGGCCGTCGACGAAGCGGTTGAACGTTTCCGTGCGGCCGGGGGCGGCGCGTGACCAAATCGGCTCGATCCGCTACAATCGCCTGAATCTACGGAGGAATCCCTTGAATGCAATAATCACCGTCGTCGGCAGCGACAAAGTCGGCATAATCGCCGCGGTCAGCGCCTTCCTCTCCGAGCGCGGCATCAATATCGAGGACATCAGCCAGACGATCCTTTCGGGCAATTTCGTGATGGTGATGATGGTCGACCTGAGCAAAAGCACCAAGGACATGGAAGCGCTCAAGGCCGAGCTGTCGGAGCTCGGCGGGCGGATGGGCGTATCGATTTCGATCATGCACGAGCGCGTCTTCAGCGCCATGCACCGCATCTGAGCCATAATTAAGGAATAGAACGTGCTTTTCACGCCTTTCGAAATCAAGGAAACGGTGGACATGTTCCTCCGGTATAAGCTGGATATCCGCGCCATCACGCTCGGCGTCTCGCTGCTCGACTGCGCCGCCGCGACGGGGAACGAAACCCGGCGTCGGATGCGGGATAAGCTGCTTCGCCTCGCCGGTCCGCTCGTGCGCGTGGGACGGGACATCGAAACCGAATTCGGCATCCCGATCATCAACAAGCGCGTATCGGTGACGCCGATCGCGCTGGTGGCGGCGGCCTCCGACGATGCGGACTACGCGCCCTACGCCTCGACGCTGGACGAGGTCGCCAAAGAGCTCGGCATCGATTTCGTCGGCGGCTTCTCGGCGCTCGTTCAGAAGGGCTTCTCCGAAGCCGACCGCAAGCTCCTCGCCTCCATCCCGCGCGCGCTCGCCTCGACGGACCGCGTCTGCAGCTCGGTCAACGTCGCCAGCACCAAGAGCGGCATCAACATGGATGCGGTGCGCGAGATGGGCAGGATCGTCAAGGAGGCCGCCTCGCTCTCCGCCGACCGCGACGGCCTGGCCTGCGCCAAGCTCGTGGTGTTCTGCAACGCTCCCGAGGACAATCCGTTCATGGCCGGCGCCTTCCACGGCCCCGGCGAGGGCGAGGCGACGCTCAACGTCGGCGTCTCCGGCCCCGGCGTCGTGAAGGCCGCGCTCGAGGCCCACCGGGGCGCGAGCTTCGACGAACTGGCCGACGCGATCAAGAAAACCGCTTTCAAGATCACCCGCATGGGTCAGCTGGTCGGCCGGGAAGCCGCCGACCGCCTGGGCGTCCCCTTCGGCATTCTCGACCTTTCATTGGCACCGACGCCCGAAGTCGGCGATTCGGTCGCCCGCATCCTCGAAGAGATGGGGCTCGAGGCGGCCGGCACGCACGGCACGACCGCCGCCCTGGCCATGCTCACCGATATGGTCAAGAAGGGCGGGGTGATGGCGTCCACGCATGTGGGCGGCCTTTCCGGCGCGTTCATACCCGTCTCGGAGGACGAGGGCATGGTGGCCGCGGTCCGTTCGGGGGCCCTGTCGCTGGACAAGCTCGAGGCGATGACCTGCGTGTGCTCGGTCGGGCTCGATATGATCGCGCTGCCCGGCGACACGAGCGCGGCGACGGTTTCGGCGATCATCGCCGACGAGATGGCCATTGGGATGGTGAACAACAAGACGACCGCCGTACGCGTCATTCCCGTGCCGGGCAAGCAGGCCGGAGACTGGGCCGAGTTCGGCGGACTCCTCGGCGGCGCACCGATCATGGCGACGCACCGCTTCTCGAGCGAGGCGTTCATCGCCCGCGGCGGCCGCATTCCGGCGCCCATCCACAGCTTCAGGAACTAGCCGATGCGGAATCCCTTAAACGATGGCCCCGCGCGAGCCGTCCGATCGGACGCGGCCAAGTATTTCATCGCCGTCGCCTGCATGGGCATGGCGGGCGCTTTCTTCGATTCGACCTTCAACAACTTCCTGAAGTCGACCTGGGATATCGGCGGCCTCTCGCGCAGCGCGCTCGAGCTCCCGCGCGAGATGCCGGGCTTTCTCAACGTCTACGTCGCAGCGGCGCTCGCGTTCCTGCCCGGCAGGCGCGTCGGGGCAGTCGCATTTCTGCTGCAGGCAGTCGGCGTCGTGCTCATCGCCCTTTTCTCCTCATCGTTTCCGGTGATGACCGGCTGGCTTTTCTGCTACAGCCTGGGCCAGCATGTGTTCCTGCCGCTCCAGCAGTCGGTCGGGCTCGAGCTGGCCAAGGCCGGCGGGGAGGGCGCGCTGCTCGGCCGCGCCAACGCGGTGCGCAACTTCGCGCAGCTGGCCGGAGGCGGCATCGTATTCATCGCATTCAAATTTCTCGGCGTCGGCTTCAAGCAGAACTTTTTCATGGCGGCCGTCGTGCTGATCGTCGGAGCGCTGGCGCTCACGTCGATGTCCGCGCCTCCACGCGACCGTTCGGCGCCGCCGCTCGTGTTCAAGAAGCGCTACGGCCTGTTCTATCTCTTGTCCATCCTTTTCGGGACGCGCAAGCAGCTGTTCATGACCTTCGCCCCATGGGTCATCGTTTCCGTCTACGGCAAGCCGACCTCCGTGATGGCCGCCCTGTACCTGTCCGGCGGCGCCGCGGGCGTCGTGTTCCAGCCCCTCATCGGCCGGGCGGTCGATCGGCTGGGCGAGCGCTTCATGCTCGGCCTCGAGGCGATCCTTCTGATCCCCGTCTGCCTCTTCTACGGACTCGCGCGCTTCATTTTCCCCGACGACGTCGCCTTCGCCGTCGTCAGCGTCTGCTATGTCGTCGACTCCCTGCTCGTGTCCTTCGGCATGGCGCGTTCGGTGTGGCTGAAGAAGACCGCCGAAAGGCCATCGGACATCGCACCGACGCTTGCGATGGGCATCTCGATCGATCATATCTTTTCGATCGCGATTGCGCTCGCCGCCGGCGTGCTGTGGGACCGGTTCGGATACCAGTGGGTGTTCATTTCCGGAACCGCGATCGCAGTCGCGAATTTCATCGCGACCCGATGGGTTCCGAAAAAGACGAAAAGCTAGGAGGCCTTCGATGTTCGCGAAGCCGAACGAAGAAAACTACGTCGAACTCGTCGACGGCATAACGATCAAGACGCTGGTGCACGGCGAAGCCACCCTCATGAGCGAATTCCGCCTGGAGAAGGGCAGCGCGCTCCCCAAGCACTCGCACCCCTACGAGCAGACCGGCTACCTTCTTTCCGGACGGCTCTCGCTCACCGTCGGAGCCGAGACGCGAGCTCTCGGCCCCGGGGCAAGCTGGTGCATCCCCGCGGACGTCGAACATGCCGCCGAAGTGCTCGAGGATGCACGCGCCGTCGAGGTGTTCGCTCCGGCGCGGGAAGATTACCTCAAGTTCCTCGATACGGACGCGCTCTTTTAGGAGAACGCGTCTCCGGGAAAGTCAGGCGCTCCGAACCGCGCCTCGCGGGGCGCTACAGCCGCTTCGCGATGGCGTCGATGAATTCCCAGGAGTCCAGGGACTTCTTCGGCGCGGGCTCCGCGATGCGCGCGAGGTCGCCGGTCATGTCTCCCGCCTCGATCGCGTCGAGGGTGGCCTTCTCGAGCTTGGCGGCGAACTCGGCCAGAGCGGGGGTGCCGTCCATTTCGGCCCGCTTGGAGAGCGCGCCGGTCCAGGCGAAGATGAGGGCCACGGGGTTCGTGCTCGTCTTCTCGCCCTTCTTCCATTTGTAGTAATGCTGCTGGACCGTTCCGTGGGCCGCCTCGTATTCGAAGGCGCCCGAGGGAGAAACGAGGACGCTGGTCATCATCGCCAGGCTTCCGCTCGCGCTCGCCACCATGTCGCTCATAACGTCGCCGTCGTAGTTCTTGCAGGCCCAGAGGAAACCGCCGTCGCTCTTCACGACGCGGGCGACCGCGTCGTCGATGAGCGTGTAGAAATAGGTGATACCCGCCTTCGCGCATGCATCTTTGTATTCGGTCTCGTAGACGCGGTTGAAGATCTCCTTGAAGCGGCCGTCGTAGGTCTTGGAGATGGTGTCCTTGGTCGAGAACCAGATATCGATCTTTTCCTCGATCGCGTAGATGAAGCAGGCGCGCGCGAAGCTTTCTATCGACGAGTCGAGGTTGTGGACTCCCTGGACGACGCCGGCTCCGGGCATGTCGGCCACGAGGATCCGTTTTTCCGACCCGTCGGGAGCGGTGTAGACGAGCTCCACCTTTCCGGCGCCGGGAATCGCGAGCTCGGCGTTCTTGTAGACGTCGCCGTAGGCGTGGCGGCCGATCGTGATCGGCTTTTTCCATGTCGAGACGGTTGCCTTCACGTTGGAGAGGATGATCGGCTTGCGGAAGACCGTGCCGTCCAGGATGGCGCGGATGGTCGCGTTCGGGCTCGGATGGAGCGCCTTGAGTCCGTATTCGGTCTTGCGCGCCGCGTTGGACGTGATCGTCGCGCATTTGACGCCGACGCCGAGGCGGAGTATCGCCTTCGCCGATTCGGCGGTCACGGCGTCGTCCGTCTCGTCGCGGTGCATGAGTCCGAGGTCGTAGTATTCGGTCTTCAGCTCCACGAACGGTTCAATGAGCTTTTCTTTGACCAGCGCCCAAAGCACTCTGGTCATCTCGTCCCCGTCGATTTCGACTAAGGGTGTTTTCATCGGAATTCTAGCGGCCATCGGCGGGTCCTCCGTGGTGGTTACTATGCGACGATGCGCAAAAAATTGTCAATCAAGCATGAAAGTCGTTTTCGCCGGGTTCGACGACGTCCAGGAACAGAACGGCGCCGTCCACCGTCCGGGCGAGCGTGCGCACCTGCGCGTCGAACAGGATATCCCGGTACGCGGTCGATACGGTCCATCCGCCCGATCCGTCATCGCGGCGCACGATATGGTCGAAGAAATAGGGGCGGTTGCTTCTGCATCTGCGGTAGGCGCTTTCGTCGACTCGAAGGGAGCCGACTGCGGGAAAATAGTTGGGCGTGGTCTGGATGCCGCGCGGATCGGTCGCGAAGACCCGTATGACCCTGTGCGACGGATCGGCGAAATCGGACAGCCGGGAAGCGAGGCCGCTTTCGAGCGCGGAAAGATCGAGATCGAGCGAAGCGGCGAACTCGAGAAGGGCGTCCGTCCGCTTCCGTTCCGCCAGCTTACGGTCAAGCCGGACATCGAAGTACGCGTCCGCCCGATCGCGGAATTCGGTTTCGAAGTCCCGCGCTCCGCGGAAGGCAGGCCGGGCGTCGGAGAATAGGTATCCCTGCAGGTACCGGGCCCCGTACGAGAGCGCGTTGCGGAAATGCTCTTCGCGCTCGATGCCCTCGAACAGCAGCTCGCTTCCGATGCGGTCGGCCAGGAGGGCGAGCGCGTCGAGGATATGCCGGAACGAATACGATTCGGCCGACCGGTCGAGCAGGCGGAAATCGATCTTGATGATGTCCGGCTTGAACAGGCCCACCCGGTCGAGGTTGGAGCTCGCGCTGCCGACATCGTCGATCGCGATAGAGAAGCCCTCTTCCCGATAGGTGTCGATCATTTTGGTCAATTCCTCGGCATCGGCGTCGAGGTTCTCTTCGGTGATTTCGAGGACGATCCGGCGCGGGTCTATGCCGTACTTGCGGACCAGCGCTATCGTGTAAGGGACGGCCGAACCGCCGCGGGACAGATGGTGGAGAATGAAGGACGGCGAAATGTTGAGGAACAGTTTCTGGTCGCCGCCCGCGGCGGCCGCCTGCGCGATGGCCGCTTCCCGCAGCCGGCGGTCGACGTCGCGCTTGATCGTCTCGAGCCGGGAGGCTTCCGCGCGCGTCGCGTCCTTGCCCGCGCCGGCGGCGAAGACCGGTCCCAAGCTTTTTACCGTCAAGGAGCCGTCGCCTGCAGTCGTCTCCAGTCGGCCGAGGGCTTCGTGGCCGTATACGAGGCCGCTGTCCGTCGAAACGATGGGCTGGAAATAGGGGACGATCCTGCCGCTTCCCAAATATTGACGAATACGATCCGTCGCCGGCTGCGGCGACCGGTATGAGCCCAATAGCGAATCTTCCATAATGAATAACCCGCAGGATAATACTATTCCTGAGAACTCCTCTCAAGATAGCTTCTCCATTTTCATCGAATTCTCGAAAACCTAAGGCGATTGCGTCGCGGCCGGGTTTGAGCTATAACGAATTCAGTGAACGCTGAAAAGTTATCCGCGCCGAGCGCGGAAGGGTACTGCATGCCCGCCGAATGGGCGCCGCGCGAAGCGACGCTGATGGCCTGGCCCGTGCGCGAAGCCGCGTGGCTCGAGGGCCTCGAGGACGCGCGCTCGGGCTACGCCGAGGTCGCGAACGCCGTTTCCGAATTCGAGCCGCTCATCATGATCGCGCGGAGCGATTGCGTCTCGGACGCGAGGCGCCGGCTTTCCTCCGCCGTCGAAATTTGGGAAATGCCGCACGACGATTCCTGGATACGGGACAACGGTCCCACCTTCCTGCTCGACGGCGCGGGCGGCCGGTCCGCGGTGAACTGGCGCTTCAACGCGTGGGGACGGAAATACGAGCCCTTCGACGCCGACGACGCGCTCGCCCCGCTCGTGCTCGAGCGCATGGGCGTCCGGCGTTTCGACGCTCCCCTCGTAATGGAGGGCGGTTCGATCCACGTCGACGGCGCGGGCACGCTGCTCACTACGGCCGAGTGCCTGCTCAACCCGAACCGCAACCCGTCGCTTTCGAAGGTCGAGATCGAGGCATACCTTTCAGCCTTCCTCGGCGTGAAGTCGTTCGTCTGGCTCGAGAAGGGGCTTGCCGGGGACGAGACCGACGGCCACGTCGACAACGTCGCCTGCTTCGTGGCTCCCGGCGTCGTCGCCGTGCAGGTCTCCGGCCCGGACGACGCGAACGCCGCGGCCCTGTCCCTTTCGGTCGACGCGGCGGGCCGGCGCCTCGAGGTGGTCGAGATTCCGGCTCCCCCCGAACGCCGCTGCCGCGGCGAACCTCTTACGCTCAGCTACATCAACTACTATCCGGTCACCGGGGCGCTCGTCGTTCCCGTGTTCGGAAAGGACGGGGATCCGGCGATACGTGCGGCGGACGATCGGGCGCTGGGAATCCTCCGCGAAGCGTATCCGGGAAGGAAGATCGTTCCGATAGACGGCATGAGGATCATCAAGGGCGGCGGAAACGTGCACTGCATCACGCAGCAGGTTCCGGCCTCGGGGAGGCGCGTATGAGAAAAGTGAAGGTCGCGGCGGTGCAGATGTCCTGCGGCGCCGATCGGGAAGAAAACATCCGGAAAGCGGAATCGTTCGTGAGGGCGGCGGCGGCGCAAGGCGCCCGCATCATCCTGCTCCAGGAACTGTTCGAGACGCCCTATTTCTGCCAGAAGGAAAAGCCCGAATTCTTCTCGCTCGCGACGGTCGCGGAGGAGAATCCGGCGATAGCGCGCCTTTCGGCGCTCGCCGCGGAGCTTTCGGTCGTGATTCCGGTGAGCTTCTTCGAGCGCTCGGGCCAGGCGCGCTTCAACTCGGTCGCGGTGGTCGACGCCGACGGCTCGGTCCTGGGCATCTACCGCAAGAGCCATATCCCGGACGGCCCCGGCTACGAGGAGAAGTACTACTTCAATCCGGGAGACCTGGGCGCGCGCGTGTGGAAGACCGCGTACGCGGTCATCGGCGTAGGCATCTGCTGGGACCAATGGTACCCCGAGCTCGCCCGCGCGATGGCGCTCAAGGGCGCCGAGCTGCTGTTCTACCCGACCGCGATCGGGAGCGAGCCCCAGGACGCTTCCCTCGATTCCATGGAGCACTGGCGCACGGTCCAGCGGGGACACGCCGGCTCGAACCTCATGCCGGTCGTCGTCGCCAACCGCGTCGGCCGGGAAACGATCGACGATTCGACCATCGTGTTCTACGGCTCTTCGTTCATAGCCGACGAGCGCGGCGCTCTGGTCGCCGAAGCCGACCGCGTGTCCGAGACCGTGCTCACGGCCGAATTCGACCTGGATGCCGTCGCCGTCTCGCGGGCCGCCTGGGGCGTGTTCCGGGACCGTCGGCCCGAGGTCTACGGCGCGCTCCTGACTTACGACGGAGAGGCGGAGCATATCGGCGCGCGCGGCGGGAGGTCCCTCTGATGCCTTCTTGGTCCATTTCCGACTCGGATTCCCTCTACGGCGTGTCCAAATGGGGCGCCGGCTATTTCTTCATCGACGAATCGGGCGCGGTTTCCGTCTCCCCCTTGAAGGACGGGGCCTCCATACGGATCGCCGACGTGATCGCCGAGGCGAAAGCCCGCGGCCTGCGTCTGCCGCTCCATATCCGCTTCCAGGACATACTCCAGGACCGCGTCAGGCGCATCAACGAGGCGTTCTCGGATGCGATAGCCGAGAGCGGCTATACCGGCAGCTACCAGGGCGTTTTCCCCGTGAAGGTGAACCAGATGAGGGAAGTCGTCGAAACGCTCATGGACGCCGGCGCCGAATATGACCTCGGTATCGAGGCGGGCTCCAAGCCGGAGCTCCTCCTGGCGCTTTCGCTCCACCGCGACTACGACCGGCTCCTGATCTGCAACGGCTATAAAGACGCCGAGTTCATGCGATTCGCGCTGATGGGACGCAAGATCGGCAAGAAAGTCGTCGTCGTGGCCGAGAAGCTCGAGGAGGTGAAGGCGCTGATCGATGTGTCGAAGGCGCTGAGCGTGCGGCCCCTGATCGGCATCCGCGTCCGCCTGGCGACGCGCGGCTCGGGCAAGTGGGCGACGTCGAGCGGCGACAACGCGAAATTCGGCCTTTCGACGGTCGATCTGCTCGAAGCTCTCGCTCTGCTCGACGGAGCCGGCATGAAGGATTGCGTCTCCCTCATCCATTTCCACATCGGCAGCCAGATCCCCGACATCCAGGTGGTGACCCGCTCGGTGCGGGAAGGCGCCCGCTTCTACGCCAAGCTCGCGCGCCTGGGCTGCCCGATCGAATACGTGGACGTGGGCGGCGGCCTCGGGGTCGACTACGACGGCAGCCGCAGCGCGGTCCCCTCGTCCGCGAACTACTCGCTGCGCGAGTACGCGAACACCATCGTGTACGGCATCAAGGAAATCTGCGACGAGGAGAAGGTCCCGTACCCGACCATCGTCTCCGAGAGCGGCCGCGCGCTGGTCGCCCACCATTCGATGATCGCCGCCGAAGCCTTCGGCAGGATCAAGAAGCAGGGCGTCTCCCGCATTCCCCAAATCCCGAAGAACGCGCACAAGGTCGTGCGCGATATCCTCGAGGTGCGCGACACGGTCGAGGCGGGGCGCTACGACGAGGCCTTCCACGACCTCGTCTTCTACCGCCAGCAGGCCAATACGCTCTTCGACCTGGGCTACCTCGATCTCCAGTCGCGCGCGATCGTCGAGTCGGCTTCCTGGGAGATCGCGGCGGACATCGCCCGGCATTTCGAGGGGCAGAGCAGGGCCTCGGACGAGATTAAGGAGCTGGTCGCGAGCATGAAGGACCAGTACCTGATCAATTTTTCCGTATTCCGGGCGCTGCCCGACTCATGGGCGCTCGATCAGCTGTTTCCGGTCGTGCCCCTGCAGCGCCTCGACGCCGAGCCGACGGCGAAGGGCACCATCGTCGACATCACCTGCGACTCGGACGGCAAGATCGACGCCTTCATCGGCGACGGCGAGAACGACCGCAAATTCTTGTGGCTGCACGAGATCGGCAAGGAGCCGTACTACCTGGGCTTCTTCCTGACCGGCGCCTATCAGGACACGCTCGGGGACATGCACAACCTGTTCGGCCGCATGGACGAGGCCCACGTCATCGTGGACCCCGATGAGGAATCCGGCTGGTACATCGACGAGACGATCGAGGGCGACACCATCCGCGAGGTGCTCGAGGAGAACGAGTATTCGGCGAGCGAATTGGTGCGGTCCATGAAGCAGCAGGTCGAGCAGGCCATCCGCAGCGACGTGGTGAAGCCGAGCGAGGGCATGAAGATCCTGGGCGAGTTCGAGGCGGGCCTCAAGCGCTACACCTACCTGGACACGCCGGAGCGGAACGCGTGAGCGCCGATCCCCTGGCGGCGGCGGCGGACGCCGGCCGGCTCGTGCTCGAATCCGGCGGCGAGACCTACCGCGCCGAGGAGGTAGTCGTCGCGCTCTGCGGCGCCTGGGGCATGGACGACGCCGAATGCTTCGCGACGCCGACGGGGCTCATGGCTTCCGCCGGCGACGCGGCCGGCACGAGCCGGGGCGCCGTCCGCCGCGTGGCGCGGCGCTCGGTCGACCTGCGCCGCGTCGCCTCTCTCGTGCGGATCGTCGCGGAGGAGGAGCGGGTCCGGCGGGGCCCGCAGGTTTTCTCGAGCCAGCTCGAGGATGTCCGGAGGGAAAAGCCCTACCGAGCGGCGGTCTCCTTCGCCGCGGCCGCCGTCGCCGCCTGCGTATTCACCCTCCTGTTCGGCGGCTCCTTCCGCGACGCGGCGGCGGCCTTCGCGGTGGGCCTTGGAATCAAGGCCATTCAGACGGGCTGCGCGCACCGCTCGTTCCCCGATTTCATCACGAACGGCGTCGGCGGCGCGGCGACCGCGGCCTTGAGCGCCGCGGCGGTCTCGGTCGGCCTGGCCGAGCATCTGGACAAGACGGTCATCGGCTCGATCATGCTGCTCGTGCCCGGGCTGACGACTGTCAACGCGATCCGGGACGCCATCGCGGGGGACCTGGTCGCCGGCGTCGCCCGGCTGGCCGACGCGTTCATGTCGGCCTCCGCGATCGCGCTGGGCGCCGGCTTCGCGTTCTCTCTGGCTTCTCTTGTCTCGAGGGTCGTCGGGTGAGCGGCTGGCCGGGCGTCGCATGGGCCGGCGCCGCTTCGGGCGCCTTCGCGGTGATCTTCAACGTGCGCGGCCGGCACATCCCGACGGCCGCCCTGGGCGGAGCCGTGGGCTGGGCCGTATACCTGGCGGCGACCGAGTTCGGGGAAGCGGCGGCGGTCGGCTATTTCGCCGCCGCGGCGGCCGTCGCCCTGTACGCCGAGGTCGCTTCGCGGCTGCTTTCGAGCCCCGCCGGCACCTACGTCGCCTGCGCGATCATCCCCCTGGTGCCCGGAGGCGGCATGTACTATACGATGTCCCGGTCCTTGGCCGGCGACCTTCCCGGCGCGCTTGCGGTCGGCTTCGAGACGCTCGTGACGGCGGGGGCGATCGCCGCGGGCTTGGCGATCGGCGCGGTCGCGGCGCGCCTTTCGAACCGGAGGCGGCGCTAGTCTCCTCGGCGCTAGTCCCGCTAAATCGACGGAGTCTGGTCTTCGCGGGCGGGCGGATAGACGAGCACCTTGTCGATCCGGTTGCCGTCCATGTCGACGATCTCGAAGCGGAATCCGTTCCAGGTGAAGGTTTCCCCCGTCTTCGGAATAGCCCCCATGACATCCAATACGAAGCCGGCGAGCGTGTGGAATTCCTTGTGCTCGCTCAGTTCCCGTTCGAGGGAGAATATCTCGGCGAACTCGTCCACGTTCACCAGGCCGCCCATCAGGTAGCTGCCGTCCTCGCGTTTGACGATCTCTTCGGCGTCGTCGCTCGGGCCAGACAGTTCTCCGACGATCTCCTCGACCAGGTCTCGGATGTCGAGCGCGCCGGCTAGTCCGCCGTACTCGTCGAGGACGAGCACCATGTCGGCGTTCTCCCGCTTGAACACTTCGAACACCTTGAGCGACGACATCGTCCCCGGCACGAAGCTCGCCTTTCGGATCAGCGGCTTGAGGCCCTCCCAGGTATCCGAGAGCACAGCGGCTATCAGGTCGCGCACGCAGACGACCCCGACCACGTCGTCGAGACCTTCCCGGATCACCGGGAGCAGGGGCTGGCGGCCGGCGGACAGTGCGATGCGCTTTATCGCCGCATCGTCCGCCCCCTCGTCTATCCAGAGCAGATCGGAACGGTGCGTCATGAAGGTCTCCACCGGCCGGTCGCCCAGGTAGAAGACGCCTTCGACCATGCGGCGCTCCTTCTCGGCCACTACGCCGGATCGTTCTCCCTCTAGCAGCGCTCCGCGGATCTCCTCCTCGGTGATGGCCTTGTCGGTATTTTCCGCGACGCCGAAAAGCTTCAGGAGCGCGGTCGCCGAATGGGAGAGGAAATCCACGATCGGGCTGAAGACGACGGCGAGCTTTTCCAGGAACGGAACGGCAAGGGCCGACACCCGTTCCGGATCCGAAAGCGCGAGCTGCTTGGGCGCGAGTTCTCCGAGGACTATGGAAAGGATCGTGATCGTAAGCACGACCAGGAACAGCGACGCTCCCTCCGCGTAGGGCGCCGCGCCCGGAATGCGCCTCAGCAGCTCCGCCAGCGGCCGCGCGAAGGTCGTGCCGCCGAAGGCGCCGGAAAAGATCCCGATGAGCGTGATGCCGATCTGGATGGTCGAGAGGAAGCGGGAAGGAGCTTCGGCCGCCTTCAGGGCCTTGCGGTAGGATTTCTTGCCCTCGTCCGCCTTCGCCTGGAGGCGCGCCTTGCGCGAGGAGACGATGGCCATTTCCGCCATGGAGAAGAAGCCGTTCAGCAGGATTAAGCCGATTAGGATGAAAAAACCGAGATAGGGGGAATCTTCCATACGATGTTAGGCGAACGTACCACGGCCGGCGTCCGGCGGCAAGGGGCTGTCGGAGCGAACGCCGGTCACTGGTCGTTTCTGCCGGCGACTTCCTCGCGGCTGAGGGGCCGCGCGATATAGACGCCGGTCTGCGAGGTCTCGATGACCTTGTCTTTCCCGTCCGGGGTCTTTTCCCCGAATATCTGCACGATCGGGAATCGCGGGTTCTCCGGGTTCACGTCCACCACCTGCCCCTTCCTGCCGTTCGACAGGAGCACGTACAGGCCGATAGGGTAGATAGAGAGCGAGAACACGAGCGCTCGGACGACGGTATCGTCGTACTGCTTTCCCACGTTTTTCAGGAGGTCAATCATGCCGGCGTAGCCGTCCTTCGCGCTCTTGTACGGCCGCGAGGAGGTGAGGGCCTCGTACGAGCAGGCGACGGATATGATCTTCGAGTAGAGGCTTATCTTCTCTCCGGTGAGCTTGCGCGGGTAGCCGGCGCCGTTTTCGCGCTCGTGGTGCTCGAGCGCGACGATGCAGACGCTCAGCGGGAACGACTGCGAGCGGAGCACGTTGTAGCCGAGCACCGGATGGGTGAGTATCGCCTTGCGCTCGTTCGGCGAGAGCGGCTTGTTCGTCATGTACAGCTGCGGAGGAAGCTTCACCATGCCGATCTCGTGCAGCAGCGCCGCTGTTCCCAGTTCTATGAGCCGGTGCACAGGGAGCTTGAGGTAGGAGCCCATGACGACCGCAATGATGGTCGACTTGACCGAATGCGAAGCCAGGTAGTTGCGTTCGGCGTTTCCATGGTCCTGCACGCGCAGAAGGAAGCGGCGATCGTCCTTGATCACCTCGCAGAGCTCTTTTATCCGCGCGGAAACCTCGTTCGCGTTGATCTCGTTCTTCGTCACGAAGCGGGTGAACATCGACTCGACGTATTCGCTGAAGCTCCGGTAGAACGCGGCCGCGTGCTTGATCCGTTCGATGTCGGATCCGCCTTGGGCGGATTCCTCCGGCGTCGAGACGACGGCTTCGTCGGTCTTCTCGTAGTGGTCCTGCGGAACGCCGGCGCACTGCACCTGGCGGAATTCCCATTCCAGGAGCGCTCGGATCAGTTCATTGGAAAAAGGCATCTCGGGCGCGGTCAAGAGGAAGCGGCCGTCCAAATACACCGGTTCCGAAAAGAAGCTCCCGGCCTTGATATCCTTCACCACGAAACTATTCAAGCTGCGTCCCCCGTTGACCCTGCGTTCTGCTTTACTTTATCATTTTCGGTAATTATAGGAGTTTCTTCTTGAAATTCAAATCGGTATTCCTTCTTTTCAATATCGCGGTGGGCGTCTCGTTCCTGTTCGTCTTCGCCATGCCGTTCCTGGCGCTCGGCGGAGAATACGCGTTCACCTTCTGGAAGTCGAATTGGCCGCTCGCCGCGGCGCTTCTGCTCGTGCTCGGCGCGCTCGACGGCTTCTTCGCGTACAACTGGAGGCTGTTCACGCTGCTGGAGCGCGAGGACTGGCCGGCGCTCGCCCACTACCTGGACGAGCGGGTCGTGCGCGGCGGACGCTGGAACGGCAGGCTGGTCAGGCTGCTGGCCAATACCTACCTCGTCCTTTCGGACGCGGACGGCGTGATCGAACTGGAAGGGAAGGCCGCTTCCGCGAAGCCCTCCCTCGTGCGCTCCAACGCGCTCGTGTTCGGCGTGGCCCGCGTGCTGAAGAACGACCCGCCCGCCGCAGTCGCCTTTTTCGCGGAGCGGAGGAATGCAGCGAAGGGCAAGGACGACTGGATCGAGTGGTACTACGCCTTCTCGCTGCTTCTCGACAAGCGCTTCGAGGAAGCCGCCGACGTGCTCCTTCCGCTGGCCCAGTCCGCCAAGGACGCGATCGTCGCCGCGCTCTGCAGCTCGTTCCTCGTCAACGCCGTCGCGAAAAGCGTGCCTTCCCGCAGGGAAGAAGCCGAACGGGCCGCCGCGGCGGCCGCGGATCGGGTGAGGAAGAAATTCCCGACCGAAGCCGCCTGGGCCAAGGAAGTTGAAAAAGCGCGCGCCGATATCTACGTCGTGGTGCTCGGCAAGTCCATCGAGGATGCCGGTCGGCAGCTGTATTCGTGACCGTGGAGGTCGATGTATGCGTTCCTTTAAGAAATCCGCCAAGCTGGACGAAGTCTGCTACGATATCCGCGGCCCCGTGCTCAAGGAGGCCAAGCGCATGGAGGGCGAGGGCTTCCGCATCCTGAAGCTCAACATCGGCAATCCGGCGACGTTCGGCTTCAACGCGCCCGACGAGATCCTGCACGACATGATCGTGAACCTGCAGAACGCCCAGGGCTACTGCGATTCCCAAGGGCTTTTCCCCGCCCGCAAGGCGATCATGCAGGATTTCCAGGGCAAGGGCGTCATGGACGTCGGCGTCGACGACATCTTCATCGGGAACGGCGTGAGCGAGCTCATCGTCATGTCGATGCAGGGCCTGCTCGACGCGGGCGACGAGGTCCTCGTGCCGGCGCCCGATTATCCGCTGTGGACCGCCGCCGTCAATCTGGCCGGCGGCCGGGCCGTGCACTACATCTGCGACGAGGAGTCCGACTGGAACCCCGACATCGCCGATATCCGTTCGAAGGTCTCTCCCCGGACGAAGGCCATCGTGGTGATCAACCCGAACAACCCGACCGGCGCGGTCTACGAGCGCTCCGTGCTCGAGGAGATCGCGAAGGTCGCCCGGGAGAACGAGCTGATCGTCTTCGCCGACGAGATCTACGACCGGATCGTGTACGACGGCGCCGTGCACACGACGATGGCGACCATCGATCCGTCCCTCCTGACCATCAGCTTCAACGGGCTTTCCAAGGCCTACCGCGCTGCCGGCTTCCGCTCGGGCTGGATGGTCCTTTCCGGCAACAAGAATATCGCGAACGGCTACCGCGAAGGACTCGAGATGCTTTCGAATATGCGCCTGTGCGCCAACGTGCCGGCGCAGTTCGCGATACAGACGGCGCTCGGCGGGTATCAGAGCATCAACGACCTGGTGCTTCCCGGCGGGAGGCTCAAGGAGCAGCGGGATCTCTGCCACTCGCTCGTGAACGACATCCCCGGATTGTCCTGCGTGAAGCCGAAGGGCGCGCTGTACTGCTTCCCGAAGATCGACATGAAGAAATTCGCCATCGGCGACGACGAGCGTTTCGTCATGGATCTGCTCAAGGCCAAGCGAATCCTCCTGGTCCAGGGGTCGGGCTTCAATTGGCACGAGCCTAACCATTTCAGAATCGTGTTTCTTCCCGACAAGGAGACGCTCACGGACGCGTTCGGCCGCCTGAAGGATTTCCTCTCGGATTACCGGCAGGCATAAAAAAAGACGGTGCGCCTGGACGTCTGCGCGCACCGTCAAATGAGGCCCGGTTCGCGGAACACCCGAATGTCCGCGCTCGTATACCGCCTACAGTATTGATATCGGCGCCGGTGGAGGGCTCTAAAGCTTTTTCTTCAGCAACCCGGCGTTGAACCCGGCCGTCTTCGCAAGGCGTTCGTAGAGAAGGCGCGAAAGGCGCAGGTGGCGCCCGAGCGGATCGGCTTCGCCGGGCGGCAGTTCCGCTTCCAGATCGCCGATCCGGGGAAAGAGGAATCCGGCGACGTCCTTCACCGCGCTCGTCGCGATGAGCCGGTTCGCCTCGTCCAGCGCGTCCAGCGCGGCAGACTTTTCGGTCGCTTCCTTCGCCCCCTGAGCTTCCCTTGCCGTTTCCGCCGCTTTTTCCGCGATTCCGGCCAGGGCTTCCAGCCCTGCCGTCAGCTCGGCGACGCGCCTCCCGAACGCCTCCGTCCTCTCCGCGGCTCCCGCGTTCCAGTCCCGGTCGATTTCCCCGTAGGCGGCGCCGAGGCGGTCGTCGATCTCGCCGCGGCGGACCGGCAGCGAGAGCAGCCGCTCGAGCGCATCGCCGCGCAGCCCGCCGATGCGCAGCCCCTTCGGGGACAGGCTCCGGGGGGCCGCTTCAGGGTAGCGCCGGAAGCGGCTTTCGAACCAGGAGGCGTACAGGGAAAGGCGCTTGTCCGTCAGGACCGCTCCCCCGTCCGCGGCCGGCGCGGGGAACGGCCTTCCGTCGCGGAGCGCGCGGAAGGAGCGCAGTTCCCCGGTGTCGGTGCGCCTCGCTTCGGCGTGCGTCCGCTCCTCGAACAGGGCGCCCTTGAAATGCGTTTTCAGGCCTGGATAGGAGAGGTCGAGGCCCGCGGCCCAGATGGGGCCGCAGCCCAGGACGCGGACGAAGTCCCACGCGCTCGTCGCCACCGAGCCTCCGGCGCCGAGGCCTCCTTTGGGGTCGACTCCGGCCTCCACGAAGCGGCCGAGCGGAAAGAGGGACGCGCACAGGAAGGAGCGCTCGAAGGGCGAGGAAAAGACCGACGGATATACCGCCGATTCGGCGACGAGCGCGGTCCGCGGCGCCGGACAGCGGTCCAGATGGCGCGCGTTCCAGTACTGCGGATCGACGACGACCGCGAAATCGGGATCGACTCCGGCGCCGAGCGCCGCCCGGAGGGATGTGTCCACGGCGACGACGAGGCAGCGCTCCGCTATTTCGGGCAGATGCGGAAGGATCTCGTCGAGCGACGGCCCGGCCGCCATGAGCAGCGCGGGGAAGCCGGCGAACCGTCCCTCGAGGCGCGCTACGCCCGGCACGTCGCGGACCGTCTCCAGGTTGCGCGCGAGGTTCCTGACCCAACGGGCGCCGAAGCGCTTGAGCGTCGCGGCGTTGATCTCGTCCCTCGCGGCCCAGGACCGGACTGCCGCTTCGGCCTCGTCGTACCAGGCCCGGTTCAGGTCGCGCAGCGTGCGGTTGGCGAGTATCGCCGGCTCGCCGCCGATCGAGCCGATTCTGTCGAGCGCGGCCGGCAGATCCGCAGGATCGCCGGAAACGAGGAAAGCCAAGCCGCCGCGGGAAAGGAGCGCGCTCAGGTCCCGGCTCGAGAAGGCGAGGCGCAGGACCCGCGGGTCCTTTTCCGCGACGATCAGCGGACGGCCGGGGTAGGCCGCCGCGGCGGCTTCCGCCGCGTAGCCCAGGCCGAAGCCGAGCACGACGAGCGGTCCGCCGCCTGAGGATCCGGCGGCCATACGCTCGGCCTCCCTCCGGGGGGCGACCTGGGAATGGACCCACCTGCCCGCCGCGAGCAGGCTCGCTTCTCCGCGCGACCCGGAGGCGAGCTCCAGCGGATACTCGTCCGAACCGGCGGCCGCTTCCCGTTCGATGCGTTCGATCAGTCCCGGAAAGCGCTCCCTGAGCAGGGACGCGTTTTTATCGTGGATCTCCGTCATTCCAATTCCAGCCGGATTTTCGCTCCGGCCGAGATCGGAGCGCCGGCGGCCGGGCTCTGGCGCCGCACCCAGCCGTCGCCCACGATCTCGACGGAGATGTCAGACCGGGACAGCAGGGGCAGAAGGCTGCGCTTCGAGGCGCCGACCAGGTTCGGCATGTGGTCACCGATGGAAACGTCCCCAGCCGCTGGGATGGTGACGGTGCCCGAATGTACGGCCTGCTCGTTCCTGCCGCGGGGTATGCCGAAATAGTCGGTCAGCGCTTCGGCCATCTCCCGGATGGGCGGCGCGGCGATGCGGCCTCCCAGATAGGAGTCGCCTTTAGGCTTGATGATCACGTGGTAGAGCACCAGGCGCGGCGCTTCCTCGGGGAGCAGCGCCATGCAGCTGGCTATGTAGTCGGTCTTCGAGTAGGCGTTGGTTTCCGGGTCGATGAGCTGGGCCGTTCCGGTCTTCACCGCGAGCCGCATGTCCTCGACGTTCGCGCGATGGCCGGTGCCCGCTTCCGAAGAGGCCGCCATCATGAAGGACCGCATCTCGCGGGCGTTGGCCGCGGAGATCACCCGGCGGATCGGTTCGGGATCGAATACCTGCTTCACCGTGCCGTCGGGCGCGACGATGCGGGACACGTAGCGCGGCCGCACCATGACGCCGTCGTTTGCGATCGCCGTCGCGGCCTGCACCATCTGCAGGGCCGAAACCGCGATCTCCTGTCCGATGGCGATCGTCTGCTTCGAGCGCTGCGACCATCGGTCCACCGGACGGACGAAGCCCGGCGTTTCCCCGGGCAGGCCGGAACCCGTCTTGGCGCCGAAGCCGAAGTTCTCGATCATCCGGGCGAAGGCCGCCGCTTCGACGGTGTCCGACGCGTACGCGGTGCCCGTGTTGCAGGAGTATTTGATGATCTCCTTCGGATGGACCGTTCCGTGGGCCCCCAGGCATTTGATGACGATGCGCTCGCCGCCGGCCGTGATCGTATCGTACGCGCCGTCGCACACGAAGGTGGAGGATGCGGTGATCCCTCCGAGCTCCATCATCGCCGACAGCGAGAATATCTTGAAGACCGAGCCCGGCTCGTAGGCGTTCACCGCGATGCGGTCGGTCATCTCTCGTTCGCCGAAGGACCGGATGTCGTTTGGGTCGTAGTCGGGCATGTTGGCGTAGGCGAGGATCTCTCCGGTGCGCGGGTCGAGCGCGATGGAAAGGACGGCCTCCGCCTTGTTCGCCTCGAAGGACGCTCTCGTGATCTTCTCGACCAAGTGCTGCGCGTTCGCGTCTATGGTGAGGAAGACCTGATCGCCGTAGCCGCTCCCGTCCGCCGGGGCGAGCGCGTTCTGGAAGGCGTATTCGGTCCCCGCGAGTCCTATGTTGTCGTCGCCGACGAATCCGACCAGCTTGCTCGCCAGGCTCTTCTCGGGATACACGCGCCCGACGGTCGGCTCTATGCCGACCCCCTTGAGTTCGCCTGCCGCGCGGAGCGCCTCGATCGCGGCGATCGCCGATTGATCGACCTTCTTCTTGACGTACAGGAAGTCGCTTTCCGACGCCGCGATGCGTTCCTTCAGCGCTTCAGCCTTCATGCCCAGGATGCCCGAAAGCTTTTCGACGGTTTCTTCCGGTTCGCGCAGTTCGGGCTTCCAGATGGTCACGTTTCCGAGCTTGGTCTGCATGGCGAGGATCTTTCCGTTGCGGTCGAGTATCGGTCCGCGTTCGCCCTGCGCGGCGGGACCGCCGCCGACTGGGCCGTCTCCCGAAAGCATGGTCCTGCCGTAGATGAAGAGAACGCCCAAAGCCGCCAGGGACAGGAAGGACGCGAAAAAGACGAAGCGGACGGCAGAGCCTTTTCGCGCGTTCACGGCTTCCCGTTCGGTCCCGATCATTTGACTCCCACTATGTTCCCGATGACCGAATCGACGCGGATCGGCCCGTACTGCCTCGAATCGTAGGATTCGCCGGCGTTGTCGCCGAGCGCCATGAACCGGGCGGCGTCGGCGTCTCCGACGCGCTTGACGGCGAGCACGCCGTCGGGAGACGGGAATACCACGATGTCTCCGGGCGCGGGCGCGCTCCATCGCAGCGCGTATCCTTTCTGGAAGGGCAGGCGGAAACCGTACGCGAGTCTGTTCATGAGCAGGATGGTCCCCGGCCGGATGGTCGGCAGCATCGATCTTCCTTCTGAAATCATGATATCCACGCACACCGATTTGATGATAAGCGCGGCGACGCAAGCCGCCAAAACGATTCGCCCGGTCCGCATCGCGCAAGTATAATGCGGAGAGCCCATCGTGTCGATAAAGAATACGATATGCAGCACACGAACGAACTGATCAGCAGCCAACGCGTCCAAAAGCGCCGCGCGCCGATGCGGCCTTCGCGTCCGAACGGCCGGCAGTCCTCCGCCGCGCCCGCGCGGATCGGAATGCGGCCTCGGCTCCGCGGCTTGGCGGCCTCCATTTACGGCGCAGTCCGCCGTCCCGCGTTCTACCGTTCGTCGGCCGCCGTTCTCCTCGCCGCGGCGGCGGCCGCCCTCGCGCTCGCGTACGGCATATCGCTTCAGCGGGGGGCGCGCGTTTCCGCTCTCCTTCACGCGAAGGACGATCTGCTAGAGAGCGAGATGCGTTCGTTCGTCGGGCTCTGCCGCGCCGCGGCGGCTGATTCCGCAGCCGATGCGGACCTCGCCTCCCTCGATCTGGTCGAAACCTTCAAATTCGAAAGCTATACCGTGCAGCGAGGGGATACGCTTTCTTCGATTGCGCTCAAGCATTCGCTGGACATCGGTTCTCTGATCGCCTCGAACGGGATATCGAACGCGAAGAACCTGCAGGCCGGCACCTCGCTCAAGATTCCGAATATGGACGGCGTCCTGTATACCGTCAGGCCGGGAGACAGTCTTTCCAAAATCGCTTCCGCTAACGGCATACCGATGGAGGCGATCCTAGACGCGAACGATATGCAGAGCGAAACCATCCACCCGGGCATGAAGCTCTTTCTGCCCGGCGCGCGGATGAACAGCTGGGACCTGCGGAAAGCGCTCGGCGATCTGTTCATCTATCCCATCCGCGGCCGCCTCACGTCGCCCTTCGGCTGGCGCAGCGATCCGTTCACCGGCGTGCGGCGTTTCCATGCCGCCATAGATCTGGCCGCGCCCGAAGGAACGCCGATCAAGGCGACGATGGAAGGGCGGGTCGCCGCGACCGGATACAATTCGGTCTACGGGAAATACGTGATCCTGACCCATCCGAGCGGATACCAGTCGTGGTATGCCCACCTCAGCGCCTACCGCACGACCAAAGGCGCGGCAGTGAAGCAGGGCCAAGTGATCGGGGAAGTCGGGAGCACCGGATACAGCACCGGCAACCACGTGCATTTCGCCGTTTTCAAGAACGGAAGGGCTTTGAATCCTTTGTCTTTGCTGTCGAAGCGCTGATGCCGATTGCGTTCCCTTGCGTTCTCAAAGCACGCCGTGCTATACTGCCGGCGATTCGGGAGGATCGATGCGTAAATTGGTTTTGATCTTGATGGGGTTGATCGCCGTCTCGACGTTCATCAACGCCTACAATGTTCCGAAGACGACCGGCTCGGTCGAGGCGGCTTCGGGCCGCACTGAAGCCCGCTGATCGCCTTCGTCCGCGTTCAACGCGGATTATCGAAAAAATTACGCGCTTGCGTTCAGTGTGGCCACGCGTTACACTGAACGCGATATGGCGCAGTCAACCGAACCCTCGAAAATATTCGTCATAGACACCAACGTCCTCATCCACAATCCCGAAGCGATCTATTCCTTTAGAGATACCGAGATCGCCATTCCCCTCACCGTACTCGAAGAGCTCGACAAGCTGAAGACCTATCCCGACCAGCGCGGCCGCAGCGCGCGGGAGGCGATCCGCTTTCTCAATTCGATCATCAAGGGCGGCGACGTGCGGGCCGGAGTCAAGCTCGAGAACGGTTCGACCGTCAGGGTGCCTTTCGGCGACGTCGGCGATCCGCCCCCCGATCTGCCGCTCGAGAAGAACGACAACCGCATTCTGCTCCAAGCCTTTTCGCTGCAGAAGACGGGCGCCCGCGTCTTCTTCGTCTCGAAGGACATCAACGCGCGCGTCAAGGCGGCGGCGCTCGGCCTGAAGGCGGTAGACTACGAAAAGCAGAAGGTGGATGCCGCGTCGCTCTACCAGGGCTTCCGCGAAGCCTCTGCCGATGCGGCGCTGTTCGACCGGATCCTTTCCTCGGGCGGGGCCGATTGGCCCGAAAAGCTCAAGGCGAACGAGTTCATGCTGCTCAAGGAGACGGGCGGCGAGCGCAGCGTCCTGACCCGCTGGGACGTCGATCTAGACCGGCTCGTGCTCATTCCCGAGCACCAGTCGGTGTACGGCGTGCACGCGCTCAACGACCGCCAGCGCGCGGCGATCGACCTCCTGCTCGACGACCGCGTGCGCTGCGTTACGCTCGTTGGCCGCGCGGGGACCGGCAAGACGCTTCTCGCGGTGGCTGCGGGCCTGCGGAAGACGGTGGAGGACCATACCTACGCGCGGATGCTGATCTCCCGGCCGGTGATTCCATTGGGCAAGGATATCGGATACCTGCCCGGCGAGAAGAACGCGAAGCTCGCGAACTGGATGGAGCCCATCTTCGACAATATGGATTTTCTGCTCGGCCAGAACAAGAAGCCGAGCGTCAAATCGGTCGACCAGCTGGTGCGCGACCGCGTGCTCGAAATCGAAGCGGTCACCTTCATCCGCGGCCGGTCGCTGCCGAATCTGTTCATCGTCGTGGACGAGGCTCAGAATCTGACGCCGCACGAAGTCAAGACGATCGTGTCGCGCGCGGGGGAGAACGCGAAGGTCGTCCTTACCGGCGACCCGCAGCAGATCGACAACATGTACCTCGACGCCAACTCAAACGGCTTGACCTACCTCATCGAGGCCTTCAAGGGCCAAGCCCTGCACGGACACGTGACGCTGCAGAAGACCGAACGGAGCGAGCTGGCGGAGCTCGCGGCATCGCTCCTATGAACTGCCCACGCTGCGGCCGGGCCCTCGAGTCGGGGTTCCGCTACTGTCCGGAATGCGGCCGCGCGGCCGACGGAATCGCTTCCTTCTCGGAGGTGCTCGACCATTCATTCTCCCGCATTTCGAGCGCGGAGGCCGCGGTGTCGGTAGAGAAGCTGTCCAAGCTTTCCGAAGATCTCCTTCTGCTCGAGCACGAGCTTGAAGAACTCGCCGCGAGCGGTCAACGTCCGCGCGACCGCCGCCGATAATGGGTATATCATGAGAACGTTCCTTCAGAAGGCTATCCCTGCGCTTTTCGCATTCGCCGCCCTCTTTTCGGCGGACGCGCGCACCGTTTTCGGCGGATTGGACATCGGCGCGGGCGACCGCATGCTTTTTCGCGCGGAAAGCGGCGGCGACGGCTCTCCGCGCCAAAGCGCGCTGTTCGCGGCGGACATCGGCTCGGGCGCGCTGACCCAGCTGTCCGCCTTTCCCGAACGCATCGAGCTCGTGGAGGGCGGCCGGACCGTGCAGGTGCGCAACCCGTTCGGCGCCGTGCGCATCGCTCTCTCGGGCGGGCTGCCGCGCCCGGTGAAGGGGTTCCCGTCGTTCTCGAGCGGCTCGGTAGTGCTTTCGGGCCGGCCGGAGGAGCTCGCCGCTTCGCCCGACGGCAAATGGCTCCTGTACGTGGAGCCGACCAGCGCCGCGCTCGGCCGTCTGGTCCTGATCGACGCGGCTTCCGGCGCCCGCTCGGTCGTCGTCGACGACGTCGAACGGCCCGGCCGGCGCTTCCCCGCGTCCTGGTCGCCCGATTCGCGCGTATTCGTATACACCAAGGACCGCCGGCTCTATTCCCGCTCCGCCGACGCCGCTCCCTCGTCGCTCGTGGACGAACGCTATCGGCTCATCGGCGAAGGAACGACGGCCTCCATCCGCTGGGGCGGGGCCGGCGACTTCTTCTACATCCGCGGTTCGACGGTCTACCGGGTGCGCGGCACCGATTTGTTCGCCCGTTCCCTCTATTCCGATTTTCTCGAGATCGGCGCCGTCGCCGGCAAGATTCCGTTCGAGTTCGATCCCAATTTCGACGGGTTCTGGACCGCCCCCGACGGTTCGGCGATTTTATTGGCCAAGGGCGGCCGCAACCTCATCTACTACCCGCTCGGCGTCGACGACTACGGAGACGCGGGCTCGGCTTCCTTGCCGTACCTCATGCTGCCGCGCTCGTGCGCCAAGCTGGAGGCTCTGTGGTCGCCCTCGGGCATAGTCACCGTATTCGCTTCGTTTCCCGCGGGCGACGGCCAGCCCGTGCGCGTATTCCGTCTGATCCCGCCGTCGAACGGTTCCTCGCTCGAAAAATGGGGCTTCACGGAAACCGACGGAGTCGCAGGATCGTCTGCCGCGCTCTCTCCCGACGGAACGAAAGCCGTCGTCTACGGCGAAAAGGGAGCCGCGGTCTACGACTACGTGAATTGGCGCGTCTTGAACGTTTTGGCCGACCGGCCCGCGTTCGCGGCCCTCTGGCTCGGCAACGAGGAGCTGATCGTCGCCGATTCGTCCCGGATCGAGCGGCGGCCGCTTGACGGCGGAAATCCTTCGCTGGTGTGCCTGTCGTCGGTCGATTCGTACGGATTCGACGCGGCGGGCAAAAACGTACGGGCGAACGCCGGCGGGCGCTGGTACGAAACGGACGGAAGGAGTGCGTGGCGGTCCATCGGAGAGCCGGCGCTCCGTTCCGCGGTCACGGTGACCGAGCGGTTCCGGGCCTACGTGGAGCGGCTGCCGAGCGGGCCGTACGAAACGATGCCGATGATCCGCGACGTCAAGGGAGTCGGCACACGCGCGCTGCTTCTGGAGCCGCCGGCCTATACCGAGGAAGCCGCCTCCGCCGCGAGGGAAGGGGACGGCTCCGCCGGAGGAGCGTTCCTGCACGGGAATCGTTTCGGGCGGAGGGAGCTTTCGATCGTATTCGACCTCATGGAGGACGCGGAAGGACTGCCGTTCGTGCTGGACACCCTGTCGCGCTTCTCGATAAAGGCTACCTTCTTCCTGAACGGCGAGTTCATCCGGCGGCACCCGGCCGCGGCGAAAGAGATCGCCGCCGCGGGCCACGAGACGGCTTCCCTCTTTTTCGCGCCGATCGATCTGGCCGATGTGCGCTACCGCATCGACGACGACTTCATCCGGCGAGGCCTGGCGCGCAACGAGGACGAGTTCTTCAACGCGACCGGCTCGGAGCTTTCCCTCTATTGGCACGCGCCGTTCTACGCGGTCTCGTCCTCGATCAGCGCGGCCGGGGAGTCGGTCGGCTACCGCTACATCGCCCGGGATATCGATCCGCTGGACTGGTTCAGCCGTCTCGACGCGCGAAAGAACCCGGGGCTGTACCGGTCCGCGGCCGAAATGGTCGATCGCGTCATGGAAGAGAAGCGGCCCGGCTCCATCGTCCCCATCCGCCTGGGCATCTCGTCGGGAGGCCGAGACGACTACCTATTCGGCAAGCTCGATGTCCTGCTGGACGCGCTGATGCGCGCCGGCTACGACGTCGTGCCCGTTTCCGTGCTCGTCGATCACGCCCGGTGATCGAAAAGACGAAGGAAGAACAGGGAAATCGAATCGATCACGCGTTTCAGGAGGCCGCCCTCGGGGACGGCCTCTTTCGCGACAAGCGGCACCGAGTGGAGCACTCCGCGTTCGTCCGAAAACGCGATGCTGCCTAAGACCGCTCCCTTGGCGATCGGAGCGCTGACCCAGCGTTCGCGCGCGACCGAGTAGCTGAGCGATGCGGCGCGGCCGACGGGAGCGGTGAACTCGAGCTGCGCGCCGACTTCTAGCGCGACCGTTTTCAGCCGGCCTTTCCAGACGCGCTCGTCGGCCAGGCTTTCGATGACCGGCCTGATGGTTCTGAACCGTTCGAAGCCCCACTCGAGCAGCGTCCCCCCGTCGTCGGCCCTGATCCTGCCGCCTTGCGCGCTGCTGGACCCCGGCCCGCCGAGCAGGACGGCCACCAGGCGCGTTTCTCCCCGCCGGGCGGTCAGGGCGATATTGAAGCCGGATTCGATGATGTAGCCGGTCTTGAGCCCGTCGACGCCCTCCACCGTACCCAGAAGCAGGTTCCGGTTGCGCTGCATGATTGTTTCCGGCTTGGCCCTGAAGGCTTCGGGCAGATTCTCGGGCTTCGGATAGGCGAACTCGCGGACGGAGTGGAATTCGTCCAAGGCGTAGGGATGGAGCGTGAGGTAGCGCGCGCAGAACCGGGCGAACTCGCGCGCCGTCGTCATATTCTTTTCGGAAATGCCCGACGGCTCGACGAAACGGGTCTTCTCGAGTCCCATCGCGCGGGCCTCTTCGTTCATGCGCTCGGCGAACGCGGAGACGGACCCCGAAAGGCGTACGGCGACCGCGACGGCCGCGTCGTTTCCGGAGGACACCGCCAGGCCGAGCAGCAGCTCGCGGAGGCTCACCTTCTGGCCCGGCGCGAGGAACATAAGCGAGGATCCCCACGGCTGGTTGACGGCCCAGGCGCTGCGCGGAATATCGACGACCTCGTCGAGCGATACCCGACCCTGTTCGGCGTCCGTCAGGGCGATGTGCATCGTCATAAGCTTGGTCAGCGAGGCAGGCGGGATCTCGAGGTCGGCGTCCTTCTCGTAAAGGACGGCCCCGGTGGTCGCGTCGAGCAGGATCGCCGATTTCGACGCGAGCGGAGGTTCCTCAGAATACGCGGGGACGAGCAGGGCCACGGCGAGCACAATCGCGGCGGCGGCGCGGCGGGTAAGGGAAAAACGTGAAACCATGGTCGACCGCGCTCCCTAGAAATCCGCCTGGCCGACGGCCCGCGGGTAGGGAATGACGTCCCGTATGTTGGCCATTCCGGTCACGTAGAGGATCAGCCGCTCGAAGCCGAGGCCGAACCCTGAATGGGGCACCGTGCCGTAGCGGCGCAGGTCCAGGTACCACCAATAGTCCTCCGGCGCGAGTCCGACTTCCTTCAGCCGGTTCACCAGGGCGTCGAGCCGTTCCTCGCGCTCCGACCCGCCGATGATCTCCCCGAGGCGGGGCACCAGCACGTCCATCGCCCTGACCGTCTTACCGTCGTCGTTCTGCTTCATGTAGAACGCCTTGATCTCCTTGGGATAGTCGGTGACGATGGTAGGTCCTCCGGCTACCTTCTCGGTGAGGAATTTCTCATGCTCGCTCTGGAGGTCGCAGCCCCAGAAAGGCTTGAACTCGAAGGCGTCCGCGTGCTTCTCGAGCTCCCTGACCGCGTCGGTGTACGTCATGTGCGTGAACCGGGCCCGGACGACCGAATCGAGCGTTTCGATGATGCCTTTCTGTATGCGCTCGTCGAAGAATTCGAGATCCTCGCGGCATTGGGTGAGCGCGCAGCCGAACAGGTGCTTGAGGAAGTCTTCCGCGAGCGCCATGTTGTCCTCGAGCCGCGCGAAGGCCATCTCGGGCTCCACCATCCAGAATTCGGCCAGGTGCCGGGTCGTATTCGAGTTCTCCGCCCTGAAGGTCGGTCCGAAGGTGTATACTCTAGAGAGTGCGGTGGCGTAGGTTTCCGCTTCCAATTGTCCGGATACGGTCAGGTAGGAGCGCTTGCCGAAGAAATCCTTCGCGTAGTCGAGCGCCTTGCCTGACTTCGCCATAGCGTCCAGATCGAGCGTCGTGACCTGGAACATCGCGCCGGCGCCCTCGCAGTCGCTCGCGGTGATGAGGGGGGCGTTGAAGTATTGGAAGCCGCGGTTCTGGAAGAATTCGTGTATGGCGAAGGCGAGCCGGCTCCGCACGCGCGCGACCGCCCCGAAGGTGTTCGTCCGGGCGCGCAGATGCCCGATCTCCCGCAGGAATTCGAACGAGTGGCGCTTCTTCTGGAGCGGGTACGCGGCGGGGTCGGCCTTGCCGACGACCTCGAGCGAATCGGCGGCAAGCTCGGACTCCTGGCCCGAAGCGGGGGAGGGCACCAGCTTCCCGGCGGCCTCTATCGACGCGCCGGTGACGGCATCGGAGAGCGCGGCTTCGATTTCGGGGGAAAGGCCCGCCGCGCGGTCGAAGGTCAGCTGCATGCTCCTGAAGCAGGAGCCGTCGTTTATTTCCAAAAAGACCAGGTTCTTGGAGTCCCGCTTGGTGCGGACCCATCCGCGCACGACGACGCGCGACCCGTCGGCAGGACGGGAAAGGAGATCCTTGATCAATATCGTTTCCATAGATTGCGAGTATATCCGCTCGCGGGGCGGCAGTCAAAGCCTGCGGATGGGCGCTAAATGCCTTTCTTGAAAGGTATTGCATAAGTATTCGCAATTGATTACATTGCCGTATATTTATGCAGGGGGATTGCATGGACGAATATGTGGGCAAGGTGGTCGGCAACGGCTCGATCGACCCGGAGTTGTACGGCAAGTACAACGTGAAGCGGGGACTGCGGAACGCGGACGGTACCGGCGTTCTGGTCGGCCTCACGCGCGTGGGCGACGTGCACGGCTATATCATGGACGAGGGCGAACGCGTCGCCGTCGACGGCAAGCTCTATTACCGGGGCATCGACGTGGAGTCGCTGGTCGCCTCAGCCTACGCCGAGAAGCGCTACGGCTACGAGGAGGCTGTATACCTGCTGCTTTTCGGGGAACTGCCTACCGCCTCCGCGCTCGAAGATTTCTGCGCGCTGCTCGGCAAGAGCCGCAAGCTGCCCCCCAATTTCGCCGAAGACAGCATCATGAAGCTGCCTTCGCCGGACATCATGAACAAGCTCGCGCGGTCGGTGCTTACGCTCTACAGCTACGACAAGACGCCCGACGATCTTTCTCCGGAGAACGTGCTGCGCCAGTGCGTGGAGCTCATCGGCAGGTTCCCGACCATGGCCGCCTACGCGTACATGGCCAAGAAGCACTACTACGACCACGAGAGCCTGTTCATCCACATGCCGGAGGCGACCTGCTCGACGGCGGAAACCCTCTTGTCGCTCATCCGCCCCGACCAGAAATTCTCGCGGCTTGAAGCCGAGGTCCTCGACCTGGCCCTCATCCTTCACGCCGAGCACGGCGGCGGAAACAACTCGACCTTCGCCGTCCACTTGGTCTCTTCGGCCGACACCGACACCTATTCGGCCATCGCCTCGGGCATCGGGTCGCTCAAGGGCTTCAAGCACGGCGGCGCCAACATCAAGGTCATGGGCATGATGGACGACATCAAGAAGGGAGTCAAAAAGTGGGACGACGACGGCCAGGTCGCCGATTACCTGCGGAAGATTCTCAAGGGTGAAGCCTACGACCGCTCCGGCCTCATCTACGGACAGGGGCATGCGGTCTACACGATCTCCGACCCCCGCGCGACGCTGCTGCGCGACAAGGCCGCCGATTTGGCCAAGGAGAAAGGGCTCGAGGAAGAATTCAACCTGTACCGGTCGATCGAGGCGATGGTTCCGCGCATCTTCAAGGAAGTGAAGGGCTCGGACAAGTCGATCTGCACGAACGTCGACTTCTACTCCGGCTTCGTCTACAGCATGCTTGGCATACCGAGCGAATTGTACACGCCCATTTTCGCGGTGAGCCGCATCGCCGGCTGGTGCGCGCACCGCCTCGAGGAAACCATCGCCGGCGGCCGCATCATACGGCCCGCCTACAAGTGCGTTCAGCCGCGGCTGCCCTACAAGGCGATGTCGGAGCGCTGATAAAAAAGGCTGTCTGCGGATATTCCGCAGACAGCCCGCCTCCTTTTAGGCCGCGGCGGGGGACCCGGATCGCCGGATCCCGCCGCGGCGCGCGCTATTCGTCGTGTTCCTGAACCCGGAACGCCTGAGCCGCCTTGATGACTTCCTCGGCGGTTTTGCCCGCGATCGGCGAATAATGGTCGAACTCGACGCCGAAGGATCCGGTGCCGCTGGTCATCGACCTGAGATCGATCGAGTAGCGCAGCAGTTCCGCCTGCGGCACCTGGGCTTTGATTTCTTCTATCCCGCCGCCGATCGACTGCTGTCCGAGGATCTTTCCGCGTCTGCTCGACAGGTCGGACATGACGTCGCCGAGGTTGTGCGCGTCGACGTAGACGGTCAGCTGCATGACCGGCTCGAGCAGGGAAGGGGATGCCTGCTTCATGGCTTCCCGGAACGCGTTCCGGGCCGCGAGCTTGAACGCGAGCTCCGACGAGTCCACCGGGTGTTCCTTGCCGTCGGTGACCTTCACCTCGACGTCCACTACCGGGTACCCGGCGAGCGTGCCTGCTCCCATGCCTTCCTGGACGCCCTTCTCGACGCCGGGGATGTACCCCTTGGAGATGGATCCGCCGAATATCGCGTTGACGAAACGGTAGTTCGCGCCGCGTTCGAGCGGCGCGATCTCGAGCACGACGCGCGCGTACTGGCCGTGCCCGCCGGTCTGCTTCTTGTGCGTGTACTCGGCGCCCGACTTCTTCGCGATCGTCTCCCGGTAGGCGACGCGCGGCAGATGCGTCTGCACCTCGATCTTCTGGCTCGCCTTGATCTTGTCCAGGATGATGTTGACGTGGAGCTCGCCCATGCCGGCGATGACCGTCTCCTTGGTCTCGGCGTTGAAGGAGTAGCGGAAGGTCTTGTCCTCCTCGGTCGCCCGCAGGAGCGCTTCCCCGAGTTTGTCCTCGTCCTTCTTCTGGACGGCGTTCACCGCGGTCGCGTGGACCGGTTCGGGGAGCTTCAGCGTGCGGTAGACCGTCGAGCCGTCCACGGCGCTCAGCGTATCGTTCGTGCGGGCCGAGGCGATCTTCGAGAGGATGCCGACGTCCCCGGCGTACAGTTCGCGCGTCTCCTCGAGCTTTTTGCCCTGGCAGACGTACATCTTGCCGATCTTCTCTTTCTTGTTCTCCGTGACGTTGAAGATTTCCGAATCGGCGCCGAGCTTTCCGGTGATCACCTTGACCCAGGAGAGCTTGCCGGAGAACTGGTCGAAATTCGTCTTGATGACGATTCCGGAGAAGGGCTTACCCGGATCGATGGGGACATCGGCCTCGGAACCGTCTTCCTTCATCGCGAAATCGTGCGCGGTGCGCGGATCGGGACCCACGTCCGCGACGAAGTCGAGGAAGGCGACGAGTCCCGAATTGCGGGTGGGCACGCCGCAGAATACCGGCACGTACTTGTGCTCGGCGAGCGCCTCGATCAGGCCGGTGTGCATCTCGGCGGCGTCCAGGTCGCCTTTGTTTATGTAGTGCTCCATCAAGGTGTCGTCGCCTTCGGCGGCGGCTTCGATGAGGCGCTGGCGGGCGGTCTCCATCGCGTCCCGGTATTCGGCCGGAACCTCGCCTTCCTTCTCGAGCCCGTCCGCCTGGAGGAAGAAGGCCTTGGCGTCGAGGATGTCGAGCACTCCCTTGTACGAGGAGCCCGCGCCCATCGGGAGGGTCACCGGCACCGGATCGATCCTGCATTTTTCCTTGATGTCCGCGAGCGTTCGCTCGAAATCGGCGCGCTCGTCGTCCAGCTTCGTTATGAAGATGGCGCGCGGCTTTCCGCGGCCTTCCAGATTCCGCCAATGCTTCAGCGTCTCTATCTGCATGCCGACGCGCCCGTCCACCGCCAGCACGACGAATTCCGCCGCCCTGAAAGATGGTATGACGTCTCCGAAGAAATCCGAAGATCCGGGGGTATCGAAGAAATTGATCTTCTTGCCCTTCCATTCGACGTGTCCGAGCGAGGCGTAGATCGAAATCTTGCGCTCGATTTCCTCGGGCGTTGAATCGCTGACCGTTTTCCCCGATTCGACAGTCTCGGGCTTACCGATCACCCCGCCGGCGAAAAGCAGACGCTCGAAGAGAGTCGTCTTTCCCGTTCCGCCGTGTCCCGCTAACGATACGTTCCGTACCAGATCCGTGGTGTAGCTCAAAGCGGCGTCTCCTTAATGATGTCGAAATTTATGATGGAGCCGCGATAGCGTATTGTCAAGGAAATATATGGACGGCGGAAAAGGGGGGAAAAGGGCGACTTTTGCAAGATGCGCGCTTCGTGGTATCATTTCCGCCATGGCATCGAAGAAAAGCGCACCCGTCTACGACGAATCGAAAATCAAGACATTGTCGTCCCTCGAGCACATACGGCTCCGCACTGGCATGTACATCGGCCGCCTCGGAGACGGAACGAATCCGGACGACGGCATATACATCCTGCTCAAGGAAGTCGTCGACAACGCGATCGACGAATTCATCATGGGCAACGGAACCAAGATCGAGATCGAGGTAAAGGACGGCACGGTCAAGATACGCGACTACGGCCGCGGCATCCCCCTCGGGAAGCTGGTCGAATGCGTTTCCGTCATCAACACCGGCGCCAAATACAACGACGACGTGTTCCAGTTCTCCGTCGGCCTCAACGGCGTCGGCACCAAGGCGGTGAACGCGCTCTCCTCGCATTTCCGCGTAATCGCCATCCGTGGAGGCCAATTCGCGGAAGCCGTGTTCGAGCGCGGCGATCTCAAGAACGAGCGCAAGGGCAAGGTCAAGGAAAAGGCCCACGACGGCACCTACGTCGAGTTTACCCCAGACAAGGACATCTTCGGGGACTACCAGTTCAACCTGGAATTCATCGAGCGGCGCGTGTGGAATTACGCGTATCTGAACGCCGGCCTCACGCTAAAGTTCAACGGGCAGGAATACCGGAGCGAAAACGGGCTGCTCGACCTCCTGAAGGACGAGGCGGGCGAGGCGACGATCTACCAGCTGGGCTACCACAAGGGTGAGCGGATCGAGTTCTCCTTCACGCACACGAACAACTACGGCGAGGAATACTTCTCCTTCGTCAACGGACAGTACACCTCCGACGGCGGCACGCACCTGTCCGCCTTTAAAGAGGGCTTTCTCAAGGGCATCCAGGCTTTCTACAAGAAGGACTACAAGAGCGAGGACGTGCGCGAGGGAACGACGGCCGCGGTCGCCGTCAAGCTCAAGAATCCCGTGTTTGAAAGCCAGACGAAGAACAAGCTCGGCAACGCGGATATCCGGCCCTGGGTCGTCCAGGAGGTGAAGGCCGCGGTCGAGGATTGGCTGCACAAGAACGCGGAAGCGGCCAAGATGCTCGAGCAGAAGATCGTCGCGAACGAGAAGCTGCGCACCGAGCTCAACGTCGTCAAGAAGGAAGCGCGCGAGGCGGCTAAGAAGATCGCGCTCAAGATCCCCAAGCTCAAGGACTGCAAATACCACCTGGACGACGGGGAGAAGGGCGAGGACAGCCTCATCTTCATGACCGAGGGCGACTCGGCCGCCGGCTCCATGGTGAGCTCCCGCGACGTGATGACGCAGGCGATCTTCGCGCTGCGGGGAAAGCCCGAGAACATGTTCGGCAAGAAGCGCACGGCCATCTACAAGAACGAGGAACTGTACAACATGATGATGGCTCTCGGCATCGAGAACGATGTGTCGGGGCTGCGCTACGGCAAGATCGTCATCGCCACCGACGCCGACTTCGACGGCTTCCACATCCGGAATCTGCTGCTGACCTTCTTCCTGTCTTATTTCGAGGAGCTGGTGACCGGCGGCCGCGTGCACATCCTCGAGACGCCGCTCTTCCGCGTGCGCACGAAGAAGGAAACGCGCTACTGCTACAGCGAGAAGGAGCGGGACGCCGCGGTTAAGGACCTGGGAAGCTCAAGCGAGGTGACGCGCTTCAAGGGACTCGGAGAGATCAGCCCGAAGGAATTCGGGCAGTTCATCGGCGCGGACATGCGCCTGGTTCCCGTGGACGTCAACACGCTGAAGGCCGTGCCCCAGGTGCTCGAGTTCTACATGGGCAAGAACACTCCAGATCGGCGCGACTACATCATGAAGAACCTCATGGCGGACATTTCGTAAGGGAACTGCAATGGCATACGTAAAGACGCTCTTCGACAGGAACTTTCTGGAATACGCATCCTACGTCATCAAGGACCGGGCGATCCCCGACCTGGAGGACGGACTCAAGCCGGTGCAGCGGCGCATCCTGCACAGCCTTTTCGAGATGGACGACGGCAAATTCCACAAGGTGGCCAACGTCGTCGGGCACTGCATGAAGTACCATCCGCACGGCGACGCCTCGATCGGGTCGGCCCTGGTCGTGCTGGCGAACAAGGAACTGTTCATCGACCGGCAGGGCAACTTCGGCAACATCTTCACCGGCGACGACGCTTCCGCGGCCCGGTACATCGAGTGCCGCGTTACGGGTTTGGCGAAGGATATTTTCCATAATCCGAAGCTGACCGCGTACGTCGACTCCTACGACGGGCGCAACAGGGAGCCGGTGGCCTTCCCCGCGAAGGTGCCGGTCATCCTGGGGATCGGCGCGGACGGCATCGCGGTCGGCATGTCCACCAAGATCCTGCCGCACAACTTCATCGAGGTGCTCGAGGCCGAGAAGGCCTGCCTGGCCGGAAAGCCCTTCCAGCTCTTTCCCGACTTTCCGACCGGGGGCCTGGTGGACGTGTCCGACTACAAGGACGGCAACGGCAAGGTCGTCGTGCGCGCCAAGCTCGATGTGTCTGACCCCAAGCGCATCGTCATCCGGGAGCTTCCCTTCGGCTCTACCACCGAGAGCCTCATCGCGAGCGTGGAGACGGCCGCGAAGGCGAACCGGGTCAAGATCCAGTCGATCTCCGATTTCACCACCGAGAACGTCGAGATCGAGATCAAGCTCGCGCGCGGGGTGTATTCCGAGGAAACGGTCGATGCGCTGTTCGCCTTCACCGAGTGCGAGCAGTCGATATCGGTCAACCTCCTGGTCATCAAGGATAGCCTGCCGGCGGTCATGACCGTGACCGAGGTGGTCGAGCACCACGCCAAGCAGCTGGTATCGATACTCACCAAGGAGCTCGAGCTCGAGCGCGCCGAGCTGAAGGACAAGCTGCACCAGCGGACCCTGGAGCGCATCTTCATCGAGGAGCGCATCTACAAGAAGATCGAGGAGATGAAGACCGCCGAGACCGTCGTCGCGGCCGTCATAGCCGGCTTCAAGCCTTTCATGAACGAAATCGGTCCGCGCGGCGTTTCCGAAGAGGACGTCGAGCGCCTGCTCAAGATCCCGATACGGCGCATATCGCTCTACGACATCAACAAGGCGCGCGCCGAGATGAAGGAGATCGAGGCGCGCATCAAGGAGATCGCCAAACACCTGAAGGACATCGTCGCCTACGCGACCGGGTACCTGGACGGCGTGATCGCCAAGATCAAGGCGAACGAGGAGCTCGCGGGCGGCAAGCGGAAGACGAAGGTCGGGCGCTTCGAGAAGATCGACGTCAAGGAAGTAGCCAAGAAGGACCTGCAGCTCCGCTACGACCGCGCGTCCGGCTATCTCGGCACCGCGATCGCCGGGGGCGAAATCGTCGCCGACGTATCCCCGTTCGACCGCGTGCTCGCGCTCAGGAAGAGCGGCGTCTACACGGTCATGGATCTGCCGGAGAAGGTGTTCGTGGACAAGGACGCGTGGTGGTGCGGCGTCGCCGACAAGGAGGCGCTCGCGAAGGTCGTGTTCACGATCATCTACCGGGAAAGCGATACCGGCTACGCCTGCGTCAAACGCTGCCGGATCGAAGGCTGGATCATGAACAAGGAGTATCCCATCGCCCCGGAAGGGAGCGAGATCCTCCACATCGACACGCGGGAGAAGTTCACGGTGACCCTGCATTACGAGCAGAAGCCACGCGTGAAGGTGCTCAAGGAATCGTTCAAGATCCAAGACTACGCGGTGAAGGGCCTCAAGGCGGGCGGCGTGCGCCTGGCGCCGCGCAAGGTCGTCAAGTACGATATCAAATAGCCGCGGCGCCATGGGAACCCCGTTGCGCATCCGCGCGGCCTTTGCCGCGCTGCTTTTCCTGACCGGCTCCATTGCGTCGGTTCTGGCGACCGGCGCTGCCGTCGACGACGCGCCGCGCTTCGCCGAGGTGTGGGCCTACGTCTCCGCCGGGGACGAAGGCCTGCTCGCCCAGAAGCCGCCGATCACGGACGCGGCCCATTTCAGCGCGAGCATCAACAGCTCCGGGGAGCTGGTCGGGCTTCCCGACCCGAAGCGCCTCTCCGCGTTCCCCGGCCGCAAGCACCTGGTCGTCGCGGAGCTGGGGAATTCGGCGCTTTCCCACTTCTGCCTCAGCCCCGAATTCCGCGTGCGCGACGAGCTGATCGAAGCGATCGGGCGGGCGGGGGAGGGCTACGACGGCGTCCAGATCGATTTCGAGGCGGTCCTTACCAAGGACCGCGACGCGTTCTTCGCGTTCCTGCGCCTGCTCAAGGCGCGCATCGGACCGAAAATACTGAGCGTCGCTGTTCCGGCGCGCTTCAAGACGGTCGACGAAGCCTACGAGTACGGCGCGATCGCCGCTATCGCCGATCGGGTGGTCGTCATGGCCTACGACGAGCACTGGTCGACGAGCGTTCCAGGACCGATCGCGTCGACCCAATGGTGCCGCGCCGTGGCCGCGTTCGCGACGGGGAAGATCGAGCGCGGAAAGCTCATCATGGGCCTGCCTTTCTACGGCCGCGCCTGGGCGGACAAGCAGCTCAGCCGCGCGTACCGGCACGATGGCGTCGCGCGCCTACTCACGGAAAAGGTCGACGCAACCTCCGGGCGCGAGAACGATATCCCCTTCCTCGAATACCGCGAATCGGTGAACGTGAAGGTGTTCTACGAGGACGCCCCGTCGATCCGGTCCAAGCTCGAAGCCTACGCGGCCGCGGGGGTCGGAGCGGTCTCCTTCTGGCGGCTCGGGCAGGAGGATCCGGGCGTTTGGCAGGTTGTCGGCTTCTTTCGCCCCTAAGGGGGAAAAAGAAGGGCCGCCGAAAAGTCCGTAAGACTTCTCGGCGGCCCTTTGCCCGGAACCGGAATGAAACCTAGGCGACCGATGAGCTCGCTTCGGTGACCGCCGCGATGTAGCCGGTCTTTAGACACATCTCGAACAGATGCCGGGCCATGAATTCTTCCACAACTTTATCGTATCCGTCTTTCACCCGCACGACGCGCACGAAAAATCCTTCGTCGGTTTCCCGCAGGACATCGAGGAATTCGACGCGGCCGGGTTCGCACTTTATGCAGTACCGTTTCATGTGTGTCCTCCACATCATGATTATCGGTGCGCGGCGAAAGACGTTGACCGAAATTATCGCTTCGCGTTCCTCACGCTTCGATGGCGGTCAGCGAACGGCCGGTCTGTTCCGATATTTCGGCGATTTCGTTGATGCGGGTGAGGATGTCGTTGACTTCGGACGCCATGGCTCCGTAGAGCTCCCTGACGTCGAGCGAAAGGGTCCGCATCTGCTCGATGCTTTCGGTGACCTGCGCACCGCCTGAGGAAATTTCCCCTAGCGAACTGATGAGCTGTTCGATCTCTCCCGTCATCGTCGCCACGTCCGTCGAGATTTCCTTGATGCCGGCGCCCGTCCGCGTCGTCATGCTGTCCGAATCCCTTATGCGGCCGATGATTGTCCCGAGCGAGCTCGAGATGCGGTTCGCGTTGCCGCCGGTCGTTTCCGCGAGCTTGCGGATCTCCGAAGCGACGACCGCGAAGCTTTTGCCCGCGTTGCCGGCGTGGGCCGCCTGTATCGCCGCGTTCATCGCCAGGAGGTTCGTTTCGCCGGCGATGTCGTGGATGAGCGAGGTCAGCTCCCCGATGCCCGAAACGCCTTCGGCCACCGATTTGATCGCGGCGACCGTCGCCTGCATTTCCTTTTCGCCGTTGGTCGCTTTTTCAGCCAGGCTCTCTATCTGCGTCCGCTTCCCGGACGCGATGCCCGAAGCGTTCACGAGCGTCGCGATCATCTGCTCGACCGCCGCCGCCGATTCCTCGATCGCCGCGAACTGGCTCGCGCTCCGCGTCTGCAGCAGCGTCAGCTTTTCCCTGATCGCGTCGACCCTATCGGTCGCCTGCGCGATCGACGAGTGCAGGTGGTCGTTCGAATCGTCGACGACGCGCTTTTCTTCTTCTATGACGCGCTGGCGGTAGAGGTGGCAGTTCTCCTTTTTGTTGAGATCGTTGTGTATGGCGACGGCCATGCCTTCGCAGCTTTTGTAGCCGCAGGCCGCGCAGTTGAGATGATCCTCCTCCGTTTTCTTGAGCATCGCCGCGTAGATCTCGGCGAAGCGCTTTTCGCTCGGGAGCTCGAGGGAGTAGTTCCCCGACCGCTGCGTATAGCTGCGGGCGTAGCGTCCGCTTTCCCAGTAATCCGAGAGCGTCTTGGCTATTTTTTTGCGCGCGGCCTTGTCCGACTTCCTCCCGCCGCCGTAGCGGCGCTCGTTTTCCTCGCGCAGCCGTTCTATGGGCGCCTCGATGTCGTCGGGCGACTTGCCGGCGTTGAGCGTTCCCGGCCCCGCGTTGCAGCCGTACGCGCAATTGAGGCAGTCGACCAGCACGGGAGCCGTACCCTTCTTGAGGGACGCGTGGAGTCCGGCCAGATATTCGTAGACGATTTCGGGACCTTCGATCTTCCTGGATTTTAGGGAAATGCCCGGCACTTCACGTTCGGCGGTTCTGAGAAGGCCTCCGGGGGTCGAGAACAGGACCGCGCGTTCGGCGCTCGGGTTGTCGAAATCGGCTTCGGGAAAGCGCGAAAGATCGATGCGCCGCTCCTTGAGCGCGGCCTCGAAGGATTTGAAAGTGACGTTGTAGTCGCCGATGCCCGTTTCCTGGAATTCGCGCTTCTTCGCGGCGCAGGGCGAAAGGACGACGACCTTGCGGTCCGCCCAGCGCGGGTAGCAGGCGCGGATCATTTTGATGGTGTGCAGCATCGGGCTGTCGGCTGGGGCGAGGTGGGGAAGCAGCTCGGGGTGGTATATCTCCACGAAGGTGACGATGGCGGGGCAGGGCTGGGCGATGACCAGAGGCGGCGCGTTCCTGCGGATGTGATCGAGATACGAGGCGACGGTCAATTCTGCGCCGAAGCTGACGTCGAAGCAGGCTTCGACGCCCAGGCTCTTGAGCCAACCGAGGAAGCGCTTGTAGTTTCCCGGAAAGCTCGAGACGATGGCGGGGGCCGCGATGGCGACGATCCGTTCTCCTTTTTCGAGCGCGGCGAAGAACGCATCCGCGTCGTCGATGACGGTGCGCGCCTTGTGGGTGCAGGCCGCGACGCAGCTGCCGCATCCGATGCACAGGTCCGCGTCGATCTTCACCTTGTCTCCCGTCCCGTCGATGCAGTACTTCACCGGGCAGACTGCGATGCACATGTGGCAGTTGACGCACTTATCCTCGTCCACGCGGATGACCGGCGCGAGCGATCCCTTCATTTTTTTCGGGCTCTCCATGGGGGGCTCCTTACTTTTTGGTGTTCGACGGCGGGCGAAGGCTCGGATGCGTATCTGAAAAGTATCGAAGCAAGGAGCCGCCTTGTCAAACCGGCGGCGGCGCGGTTTTCCGCCGCCCGCTTCTCCCCGAGTACGCTTCGTGGTATAGTCGCGCCATGGATTACGGATTCATTCGCGTCTGCGCCGCATCGCCGCGGCTGCGTCCCGGCGACGTCTCCTACAACGCGGAAGGGATCGCCGCGGGCATCGCGCAGGCGGCTTCCGGGGGCGCCGCGGTCGCGCTCTTCCCCGAACTTTCCCTGACCGGCTATACCTGCGCCGACCTCTTCCATCAGGAGCTGCTGATCGAAGCCGCCGCCGCTGCCTTGCCGGCTTTGGCCCGGACCGCCCGGGACGCCGGCATCGTAGCTGTGGTCGGCCTGCCGGTCGCGCACGAAGGGACGCTGTGGAACTGCGCCGCGGTCCTCTCGGACGGGAAGGTCGCGGGGCTCGTCCCCAAGTCCTACCTGCCGAACTACAAGGAATACTACGAGGCCCGCTGGTTCACCTCCGGCGCAGAAGCCATCGCCGCGTCGATGCCCCTGGCCGGAGAAACGGTGCCGTTCGGAACGGACCTGCTCTTCGAGCTGCGCCGGGACGGCGCGAAGCCCGTTCTCTTCGGCGTCGAGGTCTGCGAGGACCTCTGGGTCCCGTTGCCGCCCTCCACGCTGCAGGCGCTCCGCGGCGCCGTCCTCCTGCTCAATCCGTCGGCTTCCACCGAAATCGTCGGCAAGGCCGACTACCGCCGCGACCTCGTCGTCGACCAGTCCGGCCGCTGCGTCGCGGCCTACCTGTACGCGGCCGCGGGCCCGACCGAATCGACGACCGACGTCGTCTTCTCCGGCCACTGCATCGCCGCCGAATACGGCACGCTGCTGGGCGAAAGCGATCGCTTCTCGCGCGGCGCCGAGTATCTGTTCGCGGACTTCGATACGCGCAAGCTCGAAGGCGAGCGCCGCCGGCTCACGACCTTCTCCGACCAGACCGCGCTCGCGCGCGCGGGAGCCTTCGGCGGCGCGGCGCGCATCGTTCCTGTTTCGGGCGCTTCCTGGCGCGCGGAATCCTTCGCGCGCAAGATCGACCGGACTCCCTTCGTGCCGCGCACCGCGCACAAGCGCGATGAGCGCTGCCACGAGATCTTCTCGATACAGGTCGCCGCGCTGGCCAAGCGCGTCGAGCACACGAACGCCCGTACGCT
>QKCO01000110.1 GCA_003245635.1 Treponema sp. | reverse complement strand
CACCGAGAAGTCCAAGGGCACCAAGGTCTTCGCGCTCACCGGAAAGGTCAACAACTCCGGGCTCGTCGAAGTTCCCATGGGCACCACGCTCCGCGAGATCATCTTCGACATCGGCGGCGGCATCAAGGGCGGCAAGAAGTTCAAGGGCGCCCAGACCGGCGGTCCCTCCGGCGGCATCCTGACCGAAAAGAACCTGGACACCCCGATCGACTACGAGAGCCTGATGTCGCTCGGATCGATGATGGGCTCCGGCGGACTGATCGTCATGGACGAGGACGACTGCGTCGTCGACGTCTCCCGCTTCTATATGGAGTTCTGCGTCGACGAGTCCTGCGGAAAGTGCTCTCCCTGCCGCATCGGCACGCACCAGATCCACGCGATCCTGGACAAGATCGCCCACGGGAAAGGCGATCTGGCGGACCTGGACAAGCTCGAGCAGATCGGCAAGGCGATGACCAAGGCTTCCCTCTGCATGCTCGGCGGCTCCGCCGCCAACCCGACGCTCTCCACCCTCCGCAATTTCCGCGAGGAATACCTGGAGCACATCGAGCAGCGCAAGTGCCGCTCCGGCAAGTGCAAGCATCTGGTCCGCTTCGAGATCGATCCCGCCAAGTGCATCGGCTGCGGGCTTTGCGCGCGCAAGTGCCCGGTCAACTGCATCTCCGGCGAGAAGCGTCAGCCGCACGTCATCGACCTGGCCAAGTGCATCAAATGCGGCGAGTGCTTCAAGACCTGCAAATTCGGCGCCGTCCTGAAGAAATAAGGAGCTTGAGAATGGTTAACTTAAAGATAAACGGAAAGCCTGTGCAGGTGGAGGCGGGCACCTCGATCCTCGACGCGGCGAAGAAAGTCAATATCAAGATCCCGACCCTCTGCTACAACCCGGATCTGCCGCCGTGGGCGGCCTGCGGCATCTGCATCGTCCGCATGGAAGGTTCCCCCAAGATGGTGCGCGCCTGCACCACCCCGGTGGCGGAGAACATGAGCGTGATCACCCATGACCCCGAGATCGTCGCGGTGCGGCGCACGGTGATCGAGCTGATCCTCTCCAACCACCCGAACGACTGCCTCCAGTGCCCGCGCAACGGCAGCTGCGAGCTCCAGACCCTGGCCGCAGAGTTCGGCATCCGGGAAGTTCCCTTCGAGCACTTCCTCAAGGATCTGCCGATCGACGACACCAATCCGTCGATCATCCTCAACCCGCAGAAATGCGTGCGCTGCGGACGCTGCGTCAAGGTCTGCCAGGAAATGCAGAACGTCTGGGCCATCGAGTTCCTCGGCCGCGGCGAGAAGGGCCGCATCGCCCCCGCCGCCGACGTCGCGCTCGGCGAAAGCCCCTGCATCAAGTGCGGCCAGTGCGCCGCCCACTGCCCGGTCGGCGCCATCTACGAGCACGACGACACGGTCACCGTATGGAACGGGCTCCAGAAGGAAGGAATGCACGCAGTCGTGCAGATCGCTCCCGCGGTCCGCGTCGCGCTCGGCGAGGAGTTCGGCCTCGAACCCGGCGAGCTCGTCACCGGGAAGATCTACGCGGCTCTGCGGCGCCTCGGCTTCAAGACCGTCTTCGACACGAACTTCTCCGCCGACCTCACCATCATGGAGGAAGGCACGGAGCTCGTGAAGCGGCTCACCGAAGGGAAGGGCGAAATCCCCCTCATCACCAGCTGCTGCCCCGCTTGGGTCGACTACATGGAGAAGTACTACGCGGACATGATCCCGAACTTCTCAACCGCCAAGAGCCCGCAGCAGATGATGGGCGCCATGATCAAGACCTACTGGGCCGAGAAGTCCGGGGTCGATCCGGCGAAGGTCTTCTCCGTCTCCGTCATGCCCTGCACCGCCAAGAAGTGGGAGACCGGCCGCAACGACGATATGAAGTCCTCGGGTTTCAAGGACGTCGACGTGTCCATCACCACCCGCGAGCTGGCCCGCATGATCAAGCAGGCCGGCATCGACATCCTGAACCTGCAGGAAGAGCCGGCGGACAATCCCCTCGGCCCGTACACCGGCGCCGGCACCATCTTCGGCGCCACCGGCGGCGTCATGGAGGCGGCGGTCCGCACCGCGTACCATCTGGTGACGAAAAAGGAACTCGGGGACGTCAACTTCATGCCCGTCCGCGGTCTCGAAGGCGTCAAGGAAGCGGAAGTCGACATCAACGGCACCAAGATCCGCATCGCCGTCGCCCATCAGATGGGCAACATCGCGGCGGTTCTGGACAAGATCCGGGCTGCGAAAGCCGAGGGCAAGGAAGTCCCCTACCACTTCGTCGAGGTGATGGCCTGCCGCGGCGGCTGCATCTCCGGCGGCGGCCAGCCCTACGGCGCCACCGACGAGATCCGGGCCAAGCGCATGGCCGGCCTGTACGTGGACGACGTGGAGTCCGAGTACCGCTGCTCGCACCAGAATCCCTACATCAAGCAGGTGTACGCGGAATTCCTCGGGGAGCCCAACAGCCATAAGGCGCACGAGCTCCTGCACACGCACTACGTGCCCCGCCCGCTGTATATGAAATAAGAGAAAGGCCTGCTCGGAAGCGAATGTTTCCGGCAGGCCCGCTATTGAAAAGTGGCGATACGCCCCGGGGCCGCAAGGTTTCCGGGGCGTTCTTTTTGTTGACGCTGTTCTTCTATTCCAGCTTGAATATGGAAACCCGGCGCTCCACGTCCCGAAGATTATCTACGTTGCGATTGAGAAGTTCGGATGATCGAGAGACGACCTTTCCGACATCCTTCGCTTTTTCGGCCACCTCTTCGGCGGCGTTTCGAACCTCTTCAGTGACTCCGCGAAGTTGAGCCATTCCCTCGTTCACCGCTTCGCTGCCGACGATCATTTCGGCGGAACCCGCGTGGACCTCTTCGGTTATGCGCCGGATATCAACAATCGCTTCGAGAATTTGGGTGCTGCCGGATGATTGCTCGTCGATGGCGTGTTGGATTTCCTCTTCGACTCTGGACACCGTGTCGACGGATTTGTAAACGGTCTCGAAGGAGACTTCGGTCGACTCGACCGAACCGACCGCGGCCTCTATCGTTTTCCTCAGCGTCTTCAGGTTGTCCGTAATGACTTTCGACTGCTTGTTCGACATTTCCGCGAGTCCCCGGATCTCGTCGGCGACGACCGCGAAGCCCTTTCCCGCTTCGCCGGCATGGGCTGCTTCTATCGCGGCGTTCATCGCCAGGAGATTCGTGCTGCCCGCGATGGTCTTGATGATGTTGTTTGCCTGGTACACGCTGTCCGATTGAGCCTGCAGCTCGACCACCGTTTCCTTCAGTCCGGAGACGGCGATCTTTCCTTGCGCCATCGCCGTGCGCAAGGTCTCGAATTCCTGCGTGCTGTTCTGGAGGTTGGCCGCTATCGAACGTATATTCGCCATCATCTGCTCGATGGCTGACGAGCTTTCGGCGACGTTGCTCGCTTGGGAGATGATCTTGCCGTCCTGGCTCTTCATCGTCCGCGCCATCTCTTCGACGGCGGATGAAATCGCCGAAACGGCGCCGACCTGATCCTCGATGACTTGCCGCACTCTCGCGGCGATTTCGTCGATAGCGTCGGCTGCGGCCGCCGCCGAGCGCATGGCGTCGCTCAGTTCCCGGCCCCCCGCGTCGGTATCACGGACCGCCGCGCGGATGCCGTGGATGATTCCCGTAAGTTTATCCAGAAACACATTGAAATTGGCTCCGAGCTCCCCGATCTCGTCCCGGCTTTTCGCCTCCAGCCGCATCGTCAGGTCGCCCGCGCCTTGCGCCAGGTCAAAAGATATCTTCGACGTATTTCTGATCGGCGCGCTGATCTTGCGGGTAATCACCAAAACGAATCCCAAAGCGAGCACCAGGCACGTCGGCGCGGTCCACAAGAACATCAGCGGTCCCTTATCGCCGACTATGATGCCGAGCAGTATGATGAGCAGCGTATACGCTATAAAATAGGATAAAATCGTTCCCATGATCGATTTCTTGAAATACAGGTTCACGAGGACGACGAATACGGGAACGACGAGCGCCGCGGCGACCGAGAAAAACAGATAGGTGTTCATCGGGCGGAACTCCTTCGAATCGAATTTACATTGCGGATCAAGAATGAGGAAACGACTTTCCTTTCTTCGAAGTCTAGTTTGCGGGGTTCAGCTTTTCTATATCGGCCGTGCTAAAAAGCAGGATAAGGGCTAAAAATAGGCTATGCTGTCGTCCGAGGAGAATACGTGATGGAACTGCAGATACCTGTCGGACTCAAGGGAAAACAAGAATTGACGGTCGCTTTCGAGGATACCGCGGCGAACTACGGCAGCGGTCTGGTCGAAGTATTCGCAACGCCGGCCATGATCGCGCTTATGGAGAAGACCTGCCTCGTATCGGTGCTTTCCTGTCTTCCCGACGGCTTCGGCACGGTGGGAACCCTGGTCGATGTGGCACACTCGAAGGCGACGCCGGTGGGCATGAAGGTCGTCTGCGAGTCGACTCTGGCGGAGGTCGACCGACGCCGGCTGGTGTTCGAGGTCGTGGCCTCCGACGAGAAGGGAGAGATCGGCCGCGGCCGCCACGAACGTTTCGTGATCGACGTCAAGAAATTCATGGAGAAGCTATAGTCGAGTTCTTGATATTTTGAGCCTTTGCTCATAACATTCGATTATGGTTAGTATACGTACCCTCATGGACAATACGGCCGGCTCGACGGGCACGGTAGCCGAGCACGGTCTTTCGTTCTGGATCGAACGGGAAGGGCATGCCGTGCTGTTCGACACGGGAAAGACCGGCGCCTTTCTGGACAACGCGAGGATTCTGGGCATCGACCCGGGCCGGGCGGCGGCGCTCGTGTTGAGCCACGGACATTATGACCACGGCGGCGGCGTGCGTGCCCTGTACGAGCGTACCGCGTTCCGCGGAGCTTTCTGGAGCGGCGGCGGCGTTTTCGACTGGAAGTGGGCGCTGGACGCCGCCGGGCCCCGCTGCACCGGCTTGGATTTCGACGCTGCCTATCTGGACGGGCTCGGTATCGAATGGCGTACGGTTGCCGCCCCGGATGGCAAGACCATCGGCGTTCAGGTCGTTCCCGGCATCTATGTCGTCAACGGTTTCCCTCGTGTCCATTCGTGCGAGGCCGCCAATCCCCGTTTCGCGGTCGACCGAGGAGGCTCCCGCATTCTCGACGATTTCGCCGATGAGGTCTGCCTTGCAATTCGCCTCGACGACGGGATCGCGCTCGTCTCCGGCTGCGCGCATCCGGGGTTGCTGAATATGATCGATGCCGTCTCAGCCTGCTTCGACCTTCCGGTCCGCGCCGTCTTCGGCGGATCGCACCTGGTTGAAGCCGACGGCGCGCGCATCGACGAAACGATCGCGTGCCTATCCGCGCGGACCGTTTCGCTCTGCGCGCTCGGCCACTGCACCGGGGACGCGGGGACGACCGCGCTCTTGGCCCGGCTCCCCGCGTACCGTCCCTTGTCGACGGGCGCCGCGTTCGAGCTGAAATGTAACGTTGTTGATATATTCGTTAAATAAATATTTTTTCAATAGTGAGATCGGGAAAGATGGTATAAACTGTTGATAACTCAATCAAAAAGGAGCGACATCTTATGGCAGACTGTGAATGCCTTCCTCGGTGCCCATTTTTTCATGATCGCATGGCGAACAAGCCGGCGACGGCTTCCTTGTTGAAGAATCAGTTTTGCCTAGGCGATAGCACCGGCTGCGCCCGTCACCAAGTCTTCAAGGCGCTCGGTTCGCCGGCGGTGCCTTCGGACTTATTTCCGGGCCAAGTCGAAAAGGCCCAGATGCTGATCTCCGCATCGAAAGCTTGACGAGATCCCTCCGTTCGGCGTAAGTACTTCCCATGATCGAGGATGAAGTAAAGACCGCCCTTGAATCCATCCGCCCGATGCTGCGGGCGGACGGCGGCGATATCGAATTGGTTTCCGTTTCCGACGGCGGCGTCGTGACCGTATCCCTTACCGGCGCCTGCGGCTCCTGCCCCATGTCCACGATGACTTTGAAGTGGACCGTCGAGAAAAAGCTGAAGGAAGCCGTTCCGGGTGTGACCGAAGTCGTTCAGGTCTGAGCTTCTGCCCCATGCATGGCAATTGAGGTAGTTCCGTTTGCTTTCCTTTACACAAGCTTCGGAGAACTATTAACATAGCTGCATGACCGAGGCGATTCTCGAAAGCATCTCCGACGGCGTTTTTACCGTAGACGCCGAATGGCGGATCACTTTCTTCAACAAGGCCGCCGAACGCATTACCGGCATCGGCCGATCCGTTGCCGTCGGTAAGCTTTGCCACGAAGTTTTCAAGTCCAACATGTGCGAAGGCGAGTGCCCGCTCCGTCGGACCATGCGTACCGGACGGCGCATCGTCGATCGGAAAGGCTGGTGCCTCACGCCGAAAGGCGAGAGGGTGCCTATCAGCGTCTCGACTGCCCTGTTTGTAGACGGGAATGGCCTGACGGTAGGCGGTGCGGAAACCTTCCGCGATCTGCGCGAAATCGAAGAGCTCAAGGAAAAGCTTGTCGAAATGGCCTCCGGCGCAGACCTTTCAAGTCGAAATCTCGCCATGGGCCGGCTCCTTGATCTTCTGCCGACCATCGCCGACAGCGAAGCGACTGTTCTCATCCGGGGAGAGACCGGAACCGGAAAAGAAGTGCTCGCTCGTGAGCTTCACCGTTTAAGTCCTGCCGGAAAAGGCTCTTTCGTCGCGGTCAACTGCGGAGCGCTTCCGGATCCGCTGTTGGAGTCGGAGCTCTTCGGCTATCGGAAAGGAGCCTTCACCGGCGCTGATAAGGATAAGGCTGGCCGTTTCCAGCTGGCCGAAAATGGTACGCTCTTCCTCGACGAGATCGGAGATGTCTCGGCGGCTCTTCAAGTGAAGCTGCTGCGCGTACTTCAGGAACGGGAATACGAAGCCCTCGGCGCGACCTCTTCGGAGAAAACGAACGCCCGCATCGTGTGCGCGACCAATCGCGATCTCAAGGAACTCGTCGCCCAGGGACAATTTCGCCAAGACCTATACTATCGAATCAAGGTAATTGAACTGCCGTTGCCCGCGCTCCGGGACCGGGCCGAAGATATTCCCGCGTTGGCGGACCATTTTCTGCGCCTCTATTCAGCCCGTTATCATAAGGAAATACACGGTTTTTCCGCGGACGCTTACGACGTGTTTTCCGCGTATTACTGGCCGGGCAACATACGAGAACTCGAGAACGTAGTCGAGCGAGCGGTGGTTCTCTGCCGAGGAAGGGCGATCGATCTCCCGCTTCTTCCTCCCGAATTGAACGCGCAGTCGTCAGCGCGGGGATTCCGGGAGGTAGCCGAAGCCGCGGCGGATATTCGCGCCTATAAGCGGACGGCGGAGAGAATTGCCCTCCTCGCTGCGCTCGAGCGATCAGGCGGGCGCTGTACCCAGGCGGCGGCTGAGTTGGGAATCGACAAGGCTACGCTGTATCGCAAAATAAAAGCATTCGGAATTGAGCTCGATGCGCTGCGCGGACGCTGAAAAGCGCTCCTTCCTATAGCCGTGCGACTGTCGGCCCTTTAAGAATCCGTTTTTTCTGCTTTCATCCGCTATCCGATCAGACGCATGAGCAGCAAGACTTTCATCGAATTTTAAAAGTCGCGAAGATGCGACAAAATATGCGACTATGCGTCGCGTAGATGCGACTATATTGGTGAGCCGTAGTGTGGTATTTGTATGTAAATATTTCCGTAACAATAAAATATATCAAAATAGATGGACTGGCATGAAAGTTGCTTAGATCTGATTATGAAGCTTGCCGTAACTGTTTGGAACAATCGCGTCGCGCCTGTATTCGACAGTGCTGGAACGGCTTTGCTGCTGGATATCCATGACGATGTCGTTGTGGATGAATCGACGATCTCGCTGAAAACATCGAATATCGACCAGCGCGCTGCCTTTCTGCAGAGCGTCGGCGTCAACGAGCTGATCTGCGGCGCGGCTTCCAGCGAGGCGCAGCGGGCGCTCCGCGAAAGGAATATCGGCGTCCACGCTTTCGTCGCCGGCGAAGTTCCCGATGTCGTGAGCGCTTGGCTTAGCGACGGATTGAACGCCGATGCGTTTTCCCTGCCTGGTTGCGCTTGCATCAATCGCGGGCGCGGCCTCCGCCGCGGTCGGTGCCGGGGATCGCCGAATCGAGCCCCTTTTCGATGGGACGGCGCATGAAGAGGAGAAGCGGAATGCCTAAAGGAAATGGAACGGGGCCCGATGGCGCGGGACCGATGACTGGCCGAAAGGTCGGATGCTGCGCGGGGTTCGGCGCACCGGGGTTCGCGTATACGCAAGCCGGATTCGGTCGTTGCGGACGGGGCCGCGGCTTCGGGGCGGGCTTCAGGGGCGGCAGAGGTTTGGGACTCGGCCGGGGATGCCGTCCGAATCCAAGTAAAGAAAGCGAGGCGCGGCCGTTTCGCGCCGAGGCTTACCACCTGCGGAGCGGTCGTTTTTAATTATCGGGAGCTCATATGAAGATAGCGATAACGATCGACGGATTCTCTCTCGATGCGAAGCTCGACAGCCGATTCGGGCGCGCCGCCCGGTTCATGCTTTACGATACCGAGAACGGTTCGTTCAAGATCTTGGACAATACGCAGAATCTCAATGCGGCGCAGGGGGCAGGAATCCAATCCGCCCAGAACGTCGCGGCCGCAGGGGCGGATGCGCTCATAACCGGCCATACAGGACCGAAGGCCTTCAGCGTGCTGCAAAATGCGGATATTGCCATCTACTATAGCGAAATACGGCCGGTGAAGGCCGTAATCGACAGCTTCATGAACGGAAAACTCGCGAAGGCCGGTATCGCTGATGTCGAAAGCCACTGGCTCTGAGCGGCCGCTCGCGCTGGCTGTCGCCAGCGGTAAGGGCGGCACCGGCAAGACGACGCTCTCGGTGGCGCTCGCGCTTTCGGCCCCCGGCTCCGCCGCGCTGCTCGACTGCGACGTGGAGGAGCCGAACGCCGAACTCTTCCTTTCCGGCGCTTCTGCCGGCGTTTCCGTAGTGGAGACGCAGGTAACGGTCCCTGTTCCGGTATTGGACGAATCCAAATGCGTCGGATGCGGAGCGTGCGCGCGCGCGTGCCGCTTCAATGCGATCATCGTAATCAAGAAGGACGTGACGATCTTCCCGGATTTGTGCCACAGCTGCGGCGCTTGCGTTCTCGCTTGCCCCGAGAGGGCTATTGCCGATGAGCCCATGCGCATCGGCACCATTCGGGAATGGGAGAGCGGCTCTCTCCGTTTCCTGCAGGGCGAGATGGAGGTCGGGCGATCGATGTCTCCGCCGGTTATCCGAGCGGTCAAGAAGCGGGCCGCAGCCGTTGGAGTCGAGCGCGGCGAAAAGGGACTCGTCATCCTGGACTGCCCTCCGGGCACTTCCTGTCCGATGGTCACGGCGGCCCGGGGCGCCGACTTCGCCCTCCTGGTGACCGAGCCGACCCCCTTCGGCCTGCACGATCTGACGCTCGCTGTAGAAACAATTCGCAGGATGGGCCTCCCCTTCGGCGTGGCGATCAACCGCTGCGATGTCGGGGACGAACGCGTGCTCCGCTACTGCACCGAAGAACGCATTCCGGTCCTGGCCCAAATCCCGAACGACCGCCGTGTGGCGGAAGCTTCTTCGTGGGGCGGAACAATAGCGGGCGTTTCGGTCGAGTACCGCCGCATGATCGAAGATCTGCGCGGGAAGATCGAAGCCTGCGTCTCCCGGGGAGGCTCCCGGTGAAGGAACTGGTAATCATCAGCGGAAAGGGCGGCACGGGAAAGACCAGCTTCACGGCGGCTTTGGCGACGCTCGCGTCCCGATCCGCGAAAGCTGTTTTCGCCGATTGCGATGTCGACGCCGCCGATCTGCACCTGATTTTTTCCCCGGACATCCGAAGCCGGGAATTCTTCGTGAGCGGTAGCGAGGCGGTCATCGACGAGGCGAAGTGCGTTTCCTGCGGGAAGTGCGCCGCGCTGTGCCGCTTCGATGCCGTCCGGCGAGACGCCGACGACGTGTACCGCGTTTCCGGCTGCGAAGGCTGCGGCGTCTGCGTCTCTTACTGTCCTGCCGGCGCCATCTCCTTCCCGCTGCGCCGCTGCGGAGAATGGTATGTGTCGGATACGCGCTTCGGCACGCTCGTGCATGCCCGGCTCGACGCGGAAGCCGAGAATTCGGGGAAGCTCGTGAGCCTGGTGCGCCGGGAAGCGCGCTCGCGCGCCGAAGAGATGGGCGCCGACTGGATTATCGTCGACGGGGCTCCCGGTATCGGCTGCCCGGTCATCGCGTCGGTCACCGGCGCGGATGTTGTGCTGGCGGTCGTCGAGCCGAGCCTTTCAGGAAAGCACGACCTGGAGCGTGTCATGGCCCTGGCCAAGCATTTCAAGTCGCTTCTCCTGGTGGCCGTGAACAAGGCGGATATCAACCCCGGCTTGACGCGGGAGATCGAAGGACTATGCCTTGCGTCCGGAGTTCCGGTCCTCGGTTCCGTCTCCTACGACACGTCGGTGACGGCGGCGCAGGTCGTCGGGAAAAGCATAATCGAATACGAAGAGCGCTCGGCTGTGTCCGAGAGCCTGCGGGAAATTTGGAAGCGTATTTCGGAGGAAACATGGAAACGTTGAAAGTCGCCGTACCTTTAGCCGAAGGCCGCCTGACCACTCATTTCGGGCACTGCGCATCGTTCGCTCTGCTCGTGGCAAACAAGGCTGATAGGAGCATCGTCAGCAAAGAAGAAGTAGTGCCGCCGCCGCACGAGCCGGGGCTGCTGCCGCGCTGGCTCGGCGAGCGCAAAGTTCAGCTCATCATCGCCGGCGGCATGGGCGGCAAGGCCCAGGATCTGTTCACCCAGCGGGGCATCGAGGTGGTTACCGGGGCTCCCTGCTTGGAGCCCGAGGAACTCGTGGACCGGTACCTGTCGGGGACTCTGCAGACCGGGGACAACGGCTGTTCGCATTAGGAGATAGGAAGTATGCACGCAATCGAAAAGCTGCCGAAGAACGGCATCAAGCGCATCATCGGAGTCGCCAGCGGCAAGGGCGGCGTCGGCAAATCCACCACGACCGTCCTGCTCGCGCGGGCGCTCGCCGCACGCGGGGCTACCGTCGGCATTCTGGACGCGGATATCACCGGTCCGTCCATTCCCCGGCTGCTCGGCGTCGAAGGCATCGCCGGAGAGGGTGACGGCGACAAGCTGCTGCCGCTCCAGGACGAGCAGGGCATCAAAGCGATTTCCATCAACATGTTCATGAAGGAAGAGGACGATCCGGTCATCTGGCGCGGCCCTCTGCTGGCCGGTGCTCTCACTCAGTTCTATTCCGACGCGGACTGGGGCGAACTCGACTATCTACTCGTCGACTTCCCTCCGGGAACCGCGGACGTGGTGCTGACCGCATTCCAGCAGCTGCACGTCGACGGAGTCGTCATCGTCGCGACTCCCCAGGATTTCGTGTCGATGATCGTACGCAAGTCCGTGAAGATGGCCGTGCAGACGAACACGCCGGTGCTCGGCTTCGTCGAGAATATGGGCGCCATGATCTGTCCCGAGTGCGGAAAAGAGTTCAGCCTTTTCTCCCAGTCCCTTTCGGCCGATTCGGCCAACCAGCTCGGATTGCCGCTCTTGGCCCGCTTCGCCTGGCGCAAGGAGCTGGCGCAGTCGGGAGCGCTCAGCTGGTCAAGGATACCATCCGAGCTGAAGATCGCCGCCGAAAATCTGGCCGCCGAGGTCGATACGGCGCTGGCGGCCAAGCCGAAGGATGTCGCGGTGGAGGCGTAGCGCGGTGATCCTGCCGCGCCCTTTCAGCTTTCAGCTCACGTGCGAATAGGGGAGCGCCAGGGTCGCGATCTTCTTGCGCTTCTTGCGGTCCTGCAGCAGGAGCGCTCCGAAGGTTCCCGAGATCAGGCACGCGCCGACGATGCCCGCGAAGGCGAGCGGCGCGTGCTGGAACGGCAGGTCCACGTTCATGCCGTAGAAGCTGACGATCAAGGTCGGGATCATGAGCACGATCGAGACGATCGTCAGGCGCTTCATCACCATGTTGAGGTTGTTCGAAATGACGCTCGCGAACGCGTCCATGGTGCCGGTGAGTATCGACGAGTAGATGTTCGACATCTCGATCGCCTGCTTGTTCTCGGTCAGCACGTCCTCGAGCAGCTCCTTCTCGTCTTCCTTGAAGCGGATGAGGGGGGATTTCTGCAGCTTCTCGAGAAGCAGCTCGTTGGTCTTGAGGCTCGTGGTGAAGTACACCAGCGACTTTTGGATCGAAAGCAGCTGGATGAGCTCGTAATTCTTCACCGACATCTGAAGCTCCCGCTCGATGACGGTCGTCCGCTTGTTTAGGTCCTTGAGCGCGCGCAGGTACACGATCGCCGCCCTGCCCAGCAGGTTGAGCACGAAGGCGCTCTTGTTGGTGAGGGTGAAGTCGCGGATGCGGTTTCGGACTATGTCGGCGAGAACCTCGCTCGAGCGCTGGCAGATGGTGACGATCTTGTCGGCGAACAGGATGATGCCGAGCGGAACGGTGAAGTAGGAAACTTCGAAGCGTTCATCGAAGACGGGCAGACGGACGATGAGCGCCGTATACTCGTCCTCCTTCTCGATGCGCGCCTGCTCGTCGGCGTCCATGATGTCGGCGAGCAGCTCGCCTTGGATGCCGAATTCTTTCTCGAGGCGCTCGAGATCTTCCTTGGTGACGTCGCGCGCGTCGACCCAGCAGTGCTTCTCCAGCTCCGCCGCTTCGACTAGGCCGATTTCGCCGTGGGTGCGGATGGTTATCATAACGGTTCCTCCATCGTTTGAGGCGATCGCCCGGAGGAACCGAATAGAAATCAGGCTTCTAAGCGGTTTAAGGGGGACGAACGCCGCGGGCTTACTGCGCTCAGGCTACATAAATGACAGGGAAGCGTACTACTCCCGCCTTCTGCGTCAGACATGGCGTTCCTCCTTGTGATGGGATGCATACCTTATACCCTATTATATCGCGCAAAGCAAGACGCGGCCGGCCGATTCGCGCTGCCCGCGGCGGGTGCGGGAAATCCGCCTATTCCCATTTGAACAGCGCCGACGCGACCGCGAGGAATACGACGGTGAGCCCCCCGAGGACGAGCAGGTGAGGCGCGATCTGGAGCAGCCCCGCTCCGTCGATCATGATCTTCCGCGCGCCTTCGGTGAAATGCGTCAGCGGGAAGGCCCAGGATATCGTGCGGAGAATGGGCGGACTGCCCTCGAGCGAAAAAAATACGCCCGAAAGCGCGAGCATCGGAAAGGTGACCAGGTTGAGCAGCCCGCCCGCCATCTCTTCGCTGCGCATGCGCGAGGCGAACACGAGTCCGAGCGAGATCATGCACAGGATGCCGAGCGTCGTGAGCAGCAGCAGGTTCAGGTAACTTCCGCGCATCACGAAATGGAGGAAGAGGTTGGTGCCGCCGAAGACCGCAATCGCGGTGAGCAGGACGATCAGAAGGCGGCTGGCCGCCTGCGCGCTCACGAAGTTGAGGGCGCTGACCGGAGTCGCCTTGAAGCGCTTGAGCACGCCGTTTTTCCGGTAGCGGACGATCACGTACCCGACGCCGAAAAGGCTCGACATCATCATGTTCATGCCGATGACGCCCGGTACGAGCCAGTCGACGTAGCGCGTGGCCCTTCCGGTGACCGTGCGTTCGGTGAGCGCGGGCGCCGGAAGGCCGGCGGACGTGTCAGCCGCGAGCTGCGCGAGGAGGATCGTCTTGGCGAGCCTCCCTTTCGACGATTCCGCGTTGACGGCGAATTCGCCCGTGCCGAAATCGAGCACCAGGTCGATCTGATGCCGTTCGAGTTTTCGGATCGCTTCCCCCGTTCCGGCGTAGGGGATGAAGGACGCCTGCTCGAGGCTCATGATCGGCAGGTTCGACGGCGCCGTTCCGACGACGCCGATCTTGAAGATTTTCTCTTCCCCGCCCGAAAACGCGAAAGCGAGGCCGAATACGAGGAAGAAGGGGAACAGCAGATTCCAGAAGAAGGTGCCCCGGTCGCGCACGAACTCCATGGTCCGGGCCTTGAACATGGCGGCGAATTGCTTGAATACCATGGCGTTGTCTCCATTCAGGCGCGCAGCGAGCCGCCGGTGAGTTTGATGAAGAGGTCTTCCAGGTCCGGTTTATGGATGGAAAGACCTTCCAGATTGACCTGGGCTGCCAATAGATCCTTGAGGCTTCTGTCCAGCTTGTTCGTCTGGAGCTCGAGCGTATCGTCGCGGATGGTCAATCCCGGAAAGCCCGAAAGCTTGTCCGAGCAGCAGTCGTCGTAGGGGATGCGGATGAGCACCCCATCGAAGTGCTTCGCGAGGAGGGCGTCCGGCGTGTCGATTTCGAGGATCTTGCCGTGGTCCATGATCGCTATCCGGTCGCAGAGCACTTCCGCTTCGTCCATATAGTGGGTCGTGAGCAGTATCGTCGTCTTCTCGGCCTTGATCCGGCCGATCAGCTCCCAGAAATTCCGCCGCGCCTGGGGATCTAGCCCCGTCGTCGGCTCGTCGAGGAAGACCATCTCCGGCTTCGGGATGATGGCCAGCGCGAGGAGGAGCCGCTGCCTCTGGCCGCCGGACAGCTTCTGGTTGTCGCGCTCGAGTATGTCCTCGAGCGAACAGAGGGCGATCACTTCGTCCAGGGGGCGCGGATCGGGGTAGAAGGCGGAAAAGAGCGCGATGGTCTCCCGGACGGTGATGAATTCCGGCAGGGCGGTCGATTGGAATTGAATGCCGACCTTCTTCTTGAAGTCGTGCCCGATAGGCCGTTCCCTGAACAGGACGCGGCCCGAAGTCGGCGCCGTGATTCCTTCCATCATCTCGATCGTCGTCGTCTTGCCCGCGCCGTTCGGTCCGAGCAGGCCGAAGCAGATGCCCTCCGGGATACCGAAATCGACCCCGTCGACGGCGCGCACGGCGCCGTAATTCTTGGCGAGCTGTTCGACTCTGAGAATATCGCTCATGTTTAAGAAAATAACGCCTCGGCGCGGGGCGGGCAATGGAAATGAAGGCAGGGCGCAGGGTTGACGGAGAAGGCGATCGAGGGAACTATGATCCCATGCCGGTTCTTCTTTTCCTGGCGATAAGCTTCATCGCATCCGTGGTCAGCTCCATCTGCGGCATCGGCGGAGGAGTCGTCATCAAGCCGGCTCTCGATTTTTTCAAGCTCGCGGACGTTTCGACGATCAGCTTCCTTTCGAGCTGCACCGTCCTGGCCATGTCCGGCTACGCGGTGTCGAGGGCGATGCTTTCGGGCGACAGCCATCTGCGGTTCGCCACGACGGCGCCGCTGGCGCTCGGAGCGTCCTTAGGCGGTGCCGCCGGACAAAGGCTTTTCCATCTGGTGAAGGCTTTTTTCGGCAGCGGGGACCGGGTCGGCGCCGTCCAATCGATCTGCATGACGCTGCTCATCGCCGCGACGCTCGCGTATACCTTGCTGAAGCACCGGGCAAAAACCCACCGTCTGCGGAATCCGGCCGCCTGCTTTCTTATAGGGATCGCGCTCGGATCGATCTCGAGTTTCCTCGGCATAGGAGGCGGGCCGATCTATCTCGTCTTTTTCTTCTATCTGTTTTCCATGGAGACGAAGGCGGCCGCGCAGAATTCTCTATTCGTGATACTAATCAGCCAAACGACGAATATATCGACCGCTTTCATTTCCCATTCCGTTCCCGCATTCGAGCCCGCCGTGCTGGCGACCATGATAGCGGGGGGGATCGCCGGCGGCATCGTCGGGCGCATTGTATATAAACGGATCGACCGCAGGGCCGTCGAACGGCTGTTCATCGCGCTAATGGTCGTCATCATCGGGGTCAGTTCGTTCAATATCGTTCAGTACGCGCGCGTATGATGCCGCAGGGCTCGAAGGCGACAGCTACGCTAACGGCATCGACAATGAAGCCTTGAATCCATTCTCGGCCGCGATGGTCAATCCCGCCTTCATCTGAGCCGCAAGTATCTTAATCAGCTGCATCCCCATTCCATCGCTGTCCGCCTCAGCATCAGGCGTCGGCTTCATTCCGATGCCGTCATCTCGATATTCAAGAAAGAGCGTATGGTCTTCTTTCCTGGCAAGAATCGAAATGGTCCCCTTCTCTCTTCCGCTGAACGCGTGCTTGATCGAGTTGGTGAACAGCTCGTTGAGAACTATCCCTATATGCGACAATTCGCTTGCGCTCAGGCTGACATCTTCGATCGTCGAGTTGATTTCGATATTCGACGATTTTATATAGCTGGCTCCGATCTCGTTTATCAGCGTCTCTAGATACAGTTTGAGCGAAAGGCAATTCAACGACTCCGAACGGTATAGCTTTTCATAAAGAACCATCATGCTCTGGATTCTATTCGCCGCATCGTTTATTGCGCTTCGCGCGTCTTCATTATGTTGTTTCGAAGACTGGAGCCGCAGAAGGGAGAAGACGATCGTCATATTGTTTTTAATCCGATGATGGACTTCTCGAAGCAGAAGCTCTTTTTCGCTCAATAGATTCTCGACTTGCAGCTCGGCTTGCCTCTGCTTCGTATGATTTATCACGAAACAGGATAATCCGATGATCGAGCCGTCCGGAGCTATGAGCGGAGAGTAGTAGTCCAGCCAAAAAAGCCGTGCGAGCTTCTCGTCTCCGTATTCTTCTTCGAGGACAAAGTGCTTTCCGGAGAGCGCTTTGTCGAAATTTTCCTTCGCCCGCATTCGATCCGAATCGCTGCCGATCGCGTCGAGCATATTTTGGCCGGCGGCGATGTCTTTTCCCCAAATATGCTTCATCGTATTCCGATGGTTCGTATTGAATGCAATGTAACGATAATTCTTGTCGAGCGCAAAGACGATGACGTCGGGGCAGCTTTCGATGATCGAGTCGAGCAAGCTGTTCTTCTCGGCCAGTTCCTTTTCCAGATTCAGCCGGGATTCCGCATCCTTCAGCGGAATTCGCGAGGCGGATATGTTGATTGCGGCCTTGATCGATGCGGTCAGGATTTCAGCGGACGAAGATTTCTGGATGCACCCGTAATGCAGGATAGCTTCGGTCTTTCGGCAGAAGTCCTCGGGGAAGTGGGAAGAAAGGAACAGTATGGGTATGTCGATTCTCGACAGTATCTCGTGCGCGGTGGCGATGCCGTTGGGGCCTTCGCCTAAATTGATATCCATCAATACGAGATCGATCTTGCGGCCGCCGCCGGAAATAATGCCCAGCGCTTCTTCCCCGCTGACGGCATGAATCACCTCAAAGCCCGCTCGAGTCAGCTCCTGGGCTTCCTGCATGGCGATTATCGCTTCGTCTTCTACCAATAAGAGTAAAGGCGTATTCGTTGTGCTCATCGGGCGGCTCCTTTGGGTGTCGAAGCGAATCTGAGAAAAATCAAGAAAATCAGAATCTGGTATAACTGTATGACCATAATGGCATACGCGCAATGCAACGATAATCGAAATTCCCCGATCGAGAAATCGGGGGAAACGATTCCGGAAAGAGAAACAGGCTCCCGGCTATGACCGATTTAAGGAAGAAGCCGCTGGCCGCCCGGCGGCTTCTTCCTTGCGGCTGGAGGCTGCTACTTCACCACCACGTTCACCAGCTTGCCCGGCACGACGACGATCTTCACTATGTCCTTGCCGTCGGTCCATTCCTTGGTCTTGGGCAGGCCCATGGCGATCTTCTGGATTTCGTCCTTGGAGGTGCCGACGGGCACCGTGAACTTGTCGCGGAGCTTGCCGTTGACCTGGACGACGATGGTCGACTCGTCGTCGGCCGCTAGGGACGCGTCGTAGACGGGCCAGGGCGCTTTGGAGATCGATTCGGCGTAGCCGAGCTTTTCCCAGAGATCCTCCGCGAGATGGGGGGCGTAGGGGCCGACCATCTTCACTAGAGGTTCCCAGAGCGAGCGGGGGACCGGGTCGCATTTGGCGATCTCCGTGGAAAGCACCATCATCACGCTGATGGCGGTGTTGAAGGCGAGGCTGTTCGTGTCGTCGCCGACCTTCTTGATCGTCTTATGGAGGAGCTTCAGCTGTTCGGCCGTGGGCTCGATGTCCGCGATGGGTTTCTCGCCGATGGCCCACAGGCGTTCGAGGAAGCGGGATACGCCGACCAGGCCGGCCGTGGCCCAGGGCTTGGAGACTTCCAGCGGCCCCATGAACATCTCGTAGACGCGCATGGAGTCGGCGCCGTATTCCTTGATGATGTCGTCGGGGTTGATGACGTTGCCCCGGCTCTTGCTCATCTTCTGGTTGTCCTCGCCCAGGATCATGCCCTGGTTCACCAGGCGCTGGAAGGGTTCCTTCGAGTTAACGACGCCTATGTCATAGAGGAATTTGTGCCAGAAGCGGCTGTACAGCAGGTGCAGGACCGCGTGCTCGGTGCCGCCGACGTAGAGGTCGACGGGCATCCAGTACTCGACCGCGTCCTTGGACGCGAAGGCATTCCCGTTCTTGGGGTCGAGGTATCGCAGGAAGTACCAGCAGGAGCCGGCCCATTGGGGCATGGTGTTGGTTTCGCGCTTGGCTTCGCCGCCGCATTTCGGGCAGGTCGTGTTCACCCAGGCGTCGATGCCGGCCAAGGGCGACTCGCCGGTGCCTGTGGGGACGTAGCTTTTCACGTCGGGGAGGCGCAGGGGCAGCTCGCTTTCGGGAACGGCGACGATGCCGCACTTCTTGCAGTGGACGACGGGGATCGGCTCTCCCCAGTAGCGCTGGCGGCTGAAGATCCAGTCGCGCAGCTTGTAGTTGATGGCCTTCTTGCCGATGCCCTTCGTTTCGAGCCAGGCGGTGATCTTGGGCTTGAGCTCCGCCGAAGGGGTGCCGGTGAACTCGCCTGAATTGACCGACCAGCCGTCCGCGGCGGTGCACTCGGCGGGCGCGGACGAATAATCGGCGCCGGAGGCGGGCGGCTCCGAGGCGACGACCTGGATAATGGGGAGATCGAAGGCCTTGGCGAAGTCCCAGTCGCGCTCGTCGTGGGCCGGGACGGCCATGATGGCGCCGGTGCCGTAGGAAATGAGGACATAGTCGGCGACCCAGATCGGGATCTTGGCGCCGTTGACGGGGTTCACCGCGTAGGCGCCGGTGAAGACGCCGGTCTTTTCCTTCGCGAGGTCGGTGCGCTCGAGGTCGCTCTTCTTGGCCGCGGCGTCGATGTACGCCGTGACCGCGTCCTTCTGGGCCGCCGTGGTGATCTTTTCGACCAGGGCATGCTCCGGGGCCAGGACCATGTAGGTCGCGCCGAAAAGCGTGTCCGGACGGGTCGTGTAGATTTCGAGCGCGTCGTCGAAGCCGTCGATCTTGAACGTCACGTTGGCGCCCTCGGACTTGCCGATCCAGTTGCGCTGCATGAGCTTGACCGGCTCCGGCCAGTCGAGGCCGTCCAGGTCTTCGAGGAGCCGCTCGGCGTAGGCGGTGATCTTGAGTATCCACTGGCGGATGCGGCGGCGGGTCACCTTGGTGCCGCAGCGGTCGCACTCGCCGTCCTTGACCTCCTCGTTCGCGAGTCCGGTCTTGCAGGAGGGGCACCAGTTGATCGGGGTGTCCGATTCATAGGCCAGTCCCTTCTCGAAGAGCTTGAGGAAGATCCACTGGGTCCACTTGTAGTAGTCGGCTTCGCAGGTGGAGACCTCGCGTTCCCAGTCGTAGGAGAAGCCGAGAGCCTTGATCTGCTCGCGGAATTTGGCGATGTTCGCGTTGGTGGTGGTCGCCGGGTGCGTGCCCGTCTTGATGGCGTAGTTCTCCGCGGGGAGGCCGAAGGCGTCGAAGCCCATCGGGTGGAGCACGTTATACCCGTTCATGCGGAGGTAGCGGCAGTAGATGTCGGTGGCGGTGTATCCTTCGGGGTGTCCGACGTGGAGACCGGCGCCGGAGGGGTAGGGGAACATGTCCAGGACGTAGCGGCGCTTGTCCTTGGGGACGGAGGCGTCCTCGACGGCGCGGAAGGTCGCGTGTTCGTCCCAATATTTCTGCCATTTCGGCTCGATGGTGTCGAAGGGGTATTTGGCCATGGCGTAAGGCTCCTTGCTCTCTGGTGCGTATCGCTTGCGCGGATCGGCAAATAATAGCGGGAGAGCGGGGCTTTGTTCAATCTATGCCGCGGACCGGCCTCCGCCGTCGAGCTCGGTCGCGATCGGAAGCGTCACCGTGAAGACCGTCCGCCCGGGAACGCTCTCGAAGCTGATTTCGCCGTTGTGCTTTTCGACGATTTTTTTGCAGATGTCGAGCCCGAGGCCGGTCCCTTCGCCCTGCCTCTTGGTCGTGAACAGCGGTTGGAAAATCTTGTCCTTGATGGCGTCGGGAATGCCGTGTCCCGAATCGGTCACCGACACCGCGATCCGGTCTCCGAAGCGTTCGGTCCGCACCACGAGTTCGCCCGAGCCGTCCATCGCTTGGATGGCGTTGTTGACCAGGTTCACCCACACTTGATTGAGCTTATCGCGCAGTCCGCGGACCGGTTCCCGGCAGCGGTAGTCGCGGACGATCTTGATGCTCCGCTTGGTCGCTCCGTAGTAGAGGACGAGCAGTTCCTCGAGTTCCTTGACGACGTCGACCGGCTCGAAGGACCCGTGCGTTTCGGTCCGGGCGTAGCTGACGAGCGCCGAAACTGTGGCGGCCGCCTTGTCCGCCGAGAAGCGCACCATGCTGCCCGCCCGGGCGAGCTGCGCTATCTCCGCCGCGATCTTGACGGCGTCGCGCTTGCCCCCCCGCAGCAGGGCGAGGAGGGCGTCGTCGGCGGGAATCGCGCCGAGCGCGTCGGCGTCGTCGATCAGCGAATTGTCGCATTCGACGCATTCCTCCCGCAGGGTCGCCCCGAATGCCTTCTTCGCGGCCCGGCTGGTCCGTTCCGGCGCGGATTCCTTCGCCGCGGCGAGTCCCCGCGTTACTAGAGCCTCGAAGCCGGCGAGCTCTTCCGGGGTAGCCTCGGCGGCGAATCGCATCAGGGCGAACCAGAAATCGGTACCGGTCCTGCCGATGAAGTCGGCCGACGAGCGGACGGCGGCCAGCGGCGTGTTGAGTTCGTGGGCGACCTCGGCCGAAAGGTGCCCGAGGACGGCGAATTTCTCCGACCTCATCATGCGATCCTGGGAGTCGCGTAGTTCCGAGAGCGTGCGCTCGAGGTCTGCCGTCCGATCGCGAACCTTTTCCTCGAGCGCCGCGTTCATGCCCGCGAGGTCGCTGTTGGCCGTGTGGAGCTGGTTCATCGTCTCGCCGAGGCGTCCGGAAAGCTTGTTGAAGGAAGAAGCGAGGCGCGCGATCTCGTCCGTTCCTCCGGCTTCGAGCGTGCCGGGCAGGCCGCCTTCGGTCATGAGTTCGATCTTCCCGGTCAGCGCCTCGAGCGGCTTCGACAGGCTCCGCGCGACCAGCGAGATGGCGAGGACGACCACCATCGCCGCGGCGATGCCGAAGAACGCGAGCGTCAGGGCCGAAGCCACCGCGTCGCGGGTCACCTCGGCCAGCGGGACGACGAGCATCAGCATCCAGTGGGGTGTCGCCATTCCCGCGCTGACCGGCACGCCGAACCCGATGGCGTCCACCCCCGTCACCATCGCTTTCTTTCGGAAGGTGAAGAACTGGTCGGAACCGATTAGCCGCAAGTATTCGGCCCGTTCGGCCGGAGGAAGGTCGCCTCCAACCATGGTGCCTACGAGCCTGGCGGAGGGGGAAGAAATCCGGATGCCCGTATCCGTCACCAGCGCCGCGTAGCCGGTGTCGAAGATGCGGATCGAATTGACGATGCGCTGATAGGTCGACACGTTCACGTCGAAGCCGACGACGCCCTTGAACACGCCGCCGTAGATGATCGGTGCGCTTACCGTGGTTTCGTAGACGGCGTCTGCATCTTTTCCCGTATAGGACCACTTATACGGCGGGATGAGGGCGGGAACGAGCCGCTCCTTCGGAATCCGGTAATAGTCTCCGTCGTAGACCGAATCCTCGACGGGCATGAGAACGGTACCCCGCTCGGTTCGCACCCAGGTCGCGTTGAAGCCTCCGTTGGGCGTGCTCAGCGGCGAACCCGCGTATCGCGCCGGATCGTCCTCGAGCGCGCCGGGAGCCCAGAGCGTCCAGGCCGCCACCACCTCCTGCTGGGTCCTGAGCACCGACCTGAGGCTGTTCGCGAGAATCGTCCGCCGATCCTCTTTCGGCAGGGTTTCGTAGTCGCCGAACAGGTAGGCGAGCGCGCGGACGGCCGCGGATTTCTCTCCGAGGTCGGCGCTGATTTCGGCCGCGCGGGCTTCGGCGGTGGACCGCGCGTATTTCAGGGACGAATCCAGGACCAAACGGTAGCTCCAGACGCTCGAGACCACGATGACGGCGACGAGCGGCACGAGCGCCGCCGGGGCTATCGCGACGAGCAGTCGAGGAAATATGCCAAGGCTTCGCGCCGCGCGGAAGTTCAATCGAGGCTCCTGATCCGAATTCCTGCGTATTGAATCATAGCCGGAGGAAATCAGGTTTTCAACGGAGAACCGCGCGTTTCGGTTTTCGGCCGCGCCGCTTGCGCTCCGGCGGCCGGGCCGCCTATAGTTCCGGGAGGTCCGCACTTGAGGAAGCTGCTTTCATTCTTATATCCCTACCGATTCACGGCCTCCGCGGCGGTGGTTCTCGTGCTCGCTCAGACGTTCGCCGATCTGCTCCTGCCCCGGCTGATGGCCAGGATCGTCGATGAAGGCGTGGTCGGGGGCGATGCCGGCGTCATCTTCCGCGTCGGCGCCGCGATGCTCGCCGTCGCGGTCTGCGGCTCGGCGTCGGCCGTCTCCGCCTCGTACTTCGCGGCGCGGAGCGCGCTCGGCTTCGGCCGCGATCTGCGCGCGAAAGTGCACGAGCGGGTGACCGGTTTCTCGCTGGCCGAATTCCAGTCCTTCGGGACCTCCACCCTCATCACGCGCACGACCAACGACGTCACCCAGATCCAGAACATCGTCCACACGGGCATGCACATGCTGGTCCGCGCGCCGCTGATGGCCTTCGGGAGCCTCGCGCTCGCGCTCTCCACCGACGCGCGGCTTTCCCTCATCCTGCTCGGAGCTCTTCCCTTCCTGCTCGGATCGATAGCGCTCGTCGCGCGGAAGGGAGTGCCCTTGTTCAAAATGGTGCAGCGGAAGACCGACGCGCTCAACCGCGTGCTGCGCGAGGGGCTGACCGGGGTCCGCGTCGTCCGCGCCTTCAATCGGGAGGAAGCCGAGCGGGACCGGTTCGACCGGGCGAACGGCGATCTGACCGGCGCGTCGCTGTCGGCGCAGCGGACCATGGCGCTCCTGTCCCCGGTCCTGATGCTCGTCATGAATCTGACGAGCATCGCCGTCGTCTGGTTCGGTTCTTTCCAGGCCGTCGAGGGATCGATCCGCATCGGCTCCCTGATGGCCTTCCTCCAATACGCGATGCATATCCTTTTTTCGCTCATGATCCTGTCGAACCTGTTCGTGATGCTGCCGCGCGCTCAGGTGTCGGCGGAGCGCGTGAACGCGGTGCTCGACGCCGTACCCTCGATACGCGATCCCGATCATGCGTCTGCCGTTCCGCGGGGCCCGCGGGGCCGCATCGAATTCCGGGACGTCTCTTTCTCGTACCCGGGAGCCGAAGAGAGGGCGCTCCGCGGCGTCTCCTTCGTTGCCGAGGAGGGCAAGACCACGGCGATAATCGGCGGCACCGGCTCGGGAAAATCGACGCTGCTCGCGCTGGTTCCGCGCTTCTACGATGTCGACGCGGGGGCCGTCCTTGTCGACGGGGCGGACGTGCGCGACTATCCGCAGGCGGAGCTGCGCGCGAAATTGGGCCTGGTGCCGCAGAAGGCGGTCCTGTTCAGCGGATCCGTCGCGGACAACATCCGGTACGGTAAGCCCGGCGCGTCCGACGAAGAGGTTCTCGCGGCGGCCGAGACCGCCCAAGCCGCCGACTTCGTTTCCGCCATCCCGGAAGGCATCGGCGCGCGGGTGGCCCAGGGGGGCGTCAACTTCTCCGGCGGACAGAAGCAGCGGCTTTCCATCGCCCGCGCGCTCGCGCGCGGGCCGGAGATCTACCTGTTCGACGACAGCTTCTCCGCGCTCGACTTCAAGACCGACGCGCGGCTGCGCTCGGCGCTCAAGCGGAAGGCCGCGGGCGCAACCGTCCTCATCGTGGCCCAGCGCGTCGGCACGATCAGGGACGCCGACCGCATCGTCGTCCTGGACGAGGGCCGGGTCGCGGGAGTCGGAACGCACGCCGAGCTCCTGGCTTCCTGCGCTGTGTACCGGGAGATCGTCGAGTCGCAGTTCTCCGAGGGGGAGGCCGTATGAGCGACGCCCGCAGGGAAGAAAGCCGCCCGGCGGGGGGGCACGGTTTCGAGATGCGGCCGGGCATGCGCGCCATGCACGGGCTCGGTGCGCCCGCAGAGAAGGCGAAGGACGTGAAGGGCACGCTGCGGCGGCTGGCGCCGTACCTGAGGCAGTCCCGCTTCGCGCTCGGCGCCGCCCTGTCGGCCGCGGTCGTCTCCACTGCGTTTTCCGTGGCCGGTCCGAAGCTGCTCGGCAACGCGACGACCATCCTGTTCAAGGGCCTCTCGGCCAAGCCCCTCGGGGTCGATTTCGCGTCCATCGGGCGCATCCTGCTGATCCTCTGCGCCCTCTACGCCTTCAGCTCGGCGTTCGCCTACCTGCAGCAGTACCTGCTGGCCGGAATTTCCCAGCGGCTCGTATTCTCGCTGCGGCGCGACGTCCAGGCGAAGCTCGACCGGCTGCCGCTGTCGTTCTTCGACGGCAGGCCGCACGGAGACGTGATGAGCCGGATGACCAACGATATCGACTCGATCAGCACGACGCTCCAGCAGTCGCTCGCGCAGCTCCTGACATCGCTCGTGACGATCGCCGGAACGCTCGCGGTCATGCTGTCCATCAGCCCCCTGCTGACGCTCATCGCGCTGGCGAGCCTTCCGGCCGCCGTTCTGATCACCAAGACGGTGGCAAAGCGTTCCCGCGGGTACTTCAAGGCGCAGCAGCGGGCGCTCGGCGAGCTTACGGGGCACGTCGAGGAGTCCTATGCCGGCCACGTGGCGGTGAAGGCGTACGGCCGCGAACGGCAATCGATGGAGGATTTCGCCGAGGCGAACGAGCGGCTGTACCGTTCGGGCGTGCGCGCGCAGTTCGCGTCGGGGCTCATCATGCCCCTGATGCAGCTGATCAACAACTCGGGCTATGTGCTGGTCTGCATCGTCGGCGGCCTCATGGCCGCGCGGCGCTCGCTCGAGATCGGCGACATCCAGGCTTTCCTTCAGTACCTCCGCCACTTCACCATGCCCATCGTGCAGACGGCTTCCATCGCCAACGTCATCCAGTCGACCATCGCCGCCGCCGAACGCGTGTTCTTCCTGCTCGACGAGGCCGAGGAAGTCCCGGACGCGTCGCTTCCCGACGGCGCGATTCACCCGAAGACCAACGGCGGCCGCGGAGAGGTCCGCTTCGAGCGGGTGTCGTTCCGGTACAAGAACGACGCGCCGCTGATCGACGACCTGAGCATCGACGTGGAGCCGGGAAAGCTCGTCGCCGTCGTCGGGCATACGGGCGCGGGAAAGACGACGCTGGTGAACCTGCTGATGCGCTTCTACGAAATCGGCTCGGGCCGGATCAGCGTCGACGGCCGCGATATCAGGGAGCTGCCGCGCGGCGCCCACCGCTCGCGCTTCGGCATGGTGCTGCAGGATACCTGGCTATTCAACGGCACGATCCGAGACAACATCGCGTACGGGAAGCTCGGGGCGACCGAGGAGGATATCCTGGAGGCCGCGCGCTCGGCCCAGGCCGACCATTTCATCAGAACCCTGCCCGACGGCTACGATACGGTCCTCAACGAGGAAGCCTCGAATCTTTCGCAGGGCCAGAAGCAGCTGTTGACCATCGCGCGGGCGGTGCTGGCCGATCCGCTGGTGCTCATCCTGGATGAGGCCACAAGCAGCGTCGATACGCGGACCGAGCTGCACATCCAGCGGGCGATGCGCAGCCTCATGGCAGACCGCACGAGCTTCGTCATCGCGCACCGCCTTTCCACGATCCGCGAGGCGTCGCTGATCCTCTTCATGGAGAACGGCGCCATTGTGGAGAAGGGCACGCACGCGGATCTTCTGGCATCCGGCGGCGCCTACGCCGAACTGTACGCGAGCCAGTTCGCGGGCGCCTCGGAGGCAGTGGGGTCGGTCTAGAAGCTTCCGCTGCCGAGTGTCGCCACGATGCTGATCGTGACCGAGGCGCCGCCGGCCATGAGCGCGTACTCGCCGTCGCCGCCCGAGCCCCAGAGCAGGTCGGTCGCCCAGACGAAGGTCGGGCTCAGCATGAGCGAGCAGCCGTCGAAGAAGCGCCAGCTCGCCGTCGGCCGGACGAAGCCGGAAAGGTCGGAGAGGTTGGCGATAGCCAGGACCGAGAGCGTGAGCCGCTCGAAGCCGGCTTCGGCTTTAGAGAGGGCGATCCCCGCGTAATGCTGGCCTGATCCCGGCACAATTTTGTACAAGGTCAGGAGATCCGCTGCGGAAGCCGTCTCAATGAGGCTATTCCGTTCGGCATAATCGTATCCGTTTCCGTTGTAAAAATACTGTACGTAGGCGCTGAAGTTGTTCGTCGAGTCAAGATAGGAAAACCCGAATGTACCGGAGAAATAAAGCCCGGCGGTGCGTATTTCGTAAGTATCGTCGGCGATATCCGTATACCACTCTTTGTCGCTGCCCCACGCGGCGACAGCCTCTCCGAACAGGTTGAAGCGCGAAAGCGATCCGGTGGCGGTGACCATGGCCTTCGGCGCGAGATCGCGCCGGTAGAAGCCGCCGGCGCCGATTTCCCAGCCGCCCAGGACGAACTCGTATTTGGCGGCGAGCGCCAGGTCTTCCGGCTCGAGCGCCGCCGCGGATGCAGCGTCGGCGGCCTGGGGGACGATCGCGTAGGCCCAGAAGTTGTTCTGCGTGTTCGACACGGGAATATGGAGGCGCAGGCTCACCGGGCCTTCGCGCTGCGCGGTCGGGTCGGCCACGTCGATAGCTCCGACGTTGAGCACGTCGGCGGGGCTCCAGAAGTAGCCGACGCCCCATTTGACCGTGTGCTTGCCGAAGCGGAAGTAGAGCGCGTCGTTCCAGCTGAAGTCGGCGAAGAGCTCGAAGACGCTGAAGTCGGAATCGTCGGCGTAGGGCCAATGGATCTTCGCCGCGCCGTAGAAGCGCGTCTGTTCGTTCGGGCGTCCGTCGAAGAACACTTTGGCGTCCGCCTCCGGCGTCAGCGCGCGGCGGTCCGGGGCGCCGAGTCCGTCGTTCCACGGATCGATCCAGGTCCAGGAAGCGTCGAGCGTCCCCGCGTACGCACCGCCGATTCTGACCGTGTCCGTCTTGAGGAAGGTCTTCACCGCGGCGCCGGTCTCCTCCTCCTTTACGGTTTCCACGCCCGAATCCGCGTCGCCGAAGAGCGCGTCCTCGTCGACGACGATCGGCGCGTCTTCCGCGCGTGCGGCCGGGACGGCGAACGCGGCGAGCGCGCAGAGCAGGAGCACCGCGCGGAGCGTGGCCGCGTTTTGAAGAGCCGCGCGCCGAAAAGCGGAGCGCATCAGTTGACGGCCTCTAGGAAGGCCTTCGTGAACACCTTGTCCGGTAGCGGCGCGGTGGAAAGCTCGGTCAGCGTGATCTGGCTCTTCTCGCCCTTGTTGATCTCGTCGATGAACAGCATCTGCGAGGGGAACAGCTTCCCTCCGCCGACGTCCGCGTATTTCGGGTAGAGAGAGGTCCTCATGAGGCGTCCGGAGACGCTCAGGTCCTCCTGCTTGAGCACGAGCGGGCGGTCTTTGCGGACGTAGAGGCGCACCAGGTCGTAGCTGACTTCCGCGTTCCTCGCCTTCAGCTCGATCGTCCAGACGGGAATCCTGCCGACGGTTCCTTCGGCGGTCGAGGCGATATCGTAGTCCTCGAGGATGTTCCGCCGCCTGAAGTCGTTGCCGCGCGCTTCCGAATCGTTGATCGATTCCTTGAGGCTTGAATGGTTGAATTTGCGGCTGGTCGGGTCGTAGAACCAGACGTTGTCCCCTTCCTTGAGATAGCCCTGTCCCTTGTTAGCTTCCGGCAGCTGCAGGAGCATCAGGAATTGGTCCTTCGAGTCGCGGCGGAACATGCGGACCTGGGTCACCGCCTGCTTCTCTCCCGGCTTCTCGGCGACGATGGTGAACACCCCGGTGAAGTCCCTGCCGGAAAAGTCGTTGATGCGGTCGAGCTCGGCGAGCATCGCCTTGAAGTCCGGGGCGGCGCTTTGTCCGGCCGCCGAAAAGAGCGCGGCCAGCGCCAGGGCCGCCGCGAGCATCGTCTTGCGCATGGTTCCTCCGATCGATGCGGACCGTTTCAATTCGCCGTCCGCAGCGCCGCCGCGGGATCGAGCCGCGCGGCTTTCCGGGCGGGCATGAAGGCCGCCAGCAGGGTAAGGACGAGGACGATCGCGTAGCCGGCCGCCGCCTGGGGCGCCTGGACGCTGAATGAAAGGTGCCCGTTCTTCATCAGGAGCGCGAACACGGTGTCTGTACCGAAATCGAAGAGCGAGAGGACGCCCATGACGGCCGCCGCGGCCGCCCAGCCGGCGAGCGCTCCCGCGGTCGCCAGGAGCCCCGCCTCGAACAGGAAGAGCGACCGGATGCCCGACCGCCTGAAGCCGAGCGCGCGCATCGTGCCGATCTCCCTGACCCGTTCGTACATGATCATCCGGAAGGTGTTGGTGATGCCGACCATGATGATGACGAATAGCACCACCAGAATCTGCAGAGCGACCAGATTGAGGATCGCCGCGAACTGCTCGATCTGGGACAGCATGTCGTTGATGGTGAAGACGCGGTATTTGGTGCCTTTCCAGCTTTCGTCCTTCGCGAGCTTGAGCAGCTTCTGGTAGCGCGACTGCGCCAGGTTTCCGCTCTCGGCCGCGGTCTGCGGGGGCAGGACGAAGACGGGCGCGCGGTCGGCCAGCGCGGCGCGCAGGCGGACCGATACCGCCTCGGCCTTTCCGAGGTCGTCGGCCAGGACGCCGAACAGCTGGTAGTCCTCGGGGCCGATGTCCAGAAGTTCGTTGAGGTAGGCCCGGTGCGCGTAGGCGAGCATGCCGCTGAACAGGCCCATGTCCTGGCTGATGCCCGCCAGCACGAATTCGCCGACGTTGTTCTGCCCGGTGAGGGTCTTGAGCTGGACCAGCACGCGGTCGCCGATTTCGGCTTTGAGCCGGCGCGCCACCCCTTCGCTCAGCACGAGCGCGCGCGGATCGGCCATATTCTCCCAGCCGCCCTTCTTGAACGCCAGCCGTTCCCGCAGGTAGCGCTCGTGCTCCATGTCCGCGCCGTAGATCCGCTGCATGGCCTTCTTTCCGGCGAACACGAGCGTCACCTGCGCGGAGGAGCGTTTGGCTGCCGATGCGGCGTCCAGGCCCGCTTCGCGCGCCGCGGCCTGGATGGCCGAGTCGTCTCTTATGATATCGACTGTTTTCCCTTTCGGCGTCTTCTCGGCGCCCTCGACGAAGACGTGGCCGGCGAAGAGCTGCGCCATGTTGGCCCCCACGTTCCGCTGGAAAGCGCCCGCGAAGCCGTTGATGACGGTCACGACGAGTATGCCGAACGCGATCGCCCCGATGAGGAGGAACGTCCGCCGGCGCTGCCTGCTGAGGTTCCGGAACGCGATCTTGAGGGTAGTAAGCATCGTCGTCTCCTATTCGGCCTGCATGGCCTTGACCGGCGGTATCTTGAGGGCGACCGAAACCGGGTACAGGTGTGCGAGCCAGCCGACGGCGAACACCATGACCAGGGTTCCCGCGAAGGAAGCGGCGTTCGGCGCCAGGCGGAGGATTTCGCCGCCGTACAGCATCGCCTGCAGGTCTCCGGACGCCTTGATGCCGAGCGCGTTCAGGCCGATGACCACCGCGAGGGCGACCAGGGAGCCGATCGCGCCGAAGACGACCGTCAGCGTCAGCGTTTCGGTCAGGAACATCCGGCGGATGAAGTTCCGCGGCGCGCCGAGCGCGCGCATGGTGCCGATCTCGGCTGTGCGCTCGATGACCGACACGACCAGGGTGTTCATCATGATGATGACCGCGACGATCGAGATGACGACGAGCGCCGCGTTGAAGACGATGCGCACGATGTCCGCGAATTGGGCGAAGGAGCCGGCGGCGGCCTTCCAGCCGACGGCCCTCGCGTCGATGCCTTCGTCCTTGAACCAGCCGGTCAGGTCCGCGATCTCCCGATCGGCGTCCCCCGAATTCTTGAGGCGCACCAACACGAAATGCCAGGCCCCCGAATCGGCCTGGTTGAGCAGGTCCCGCTTGGTCGTGTCCCCGAGCAGGGCCGCGGCGCTTTCGAAGGATGCCGGCTTCGCTTCTGGCGGCGCCGCTGCGGCCACCATTCCCGCGGCGTCCGCGAACAGGTCGTCTTCGCCGGCCGATAGGAGCGCGGTCTGCTTTTCGTCCAGCACGAGATCCTCGCCGGTGCCGAGCGTGAGGCCGGCGAGCACCCGCACCGTGTCGATGTCGGCGAACATGAAGGGCGCCGGACTGGTCCCGCCGCCCTTCCTTTCGAATACGCCGACGATCTCGACTTCCCGTATGCGCATCCCCGCCGTGCCGAATCCGGTTATCAGCAGCTTGTCCCCGACGGCGAAGGGCCGCCCGTATTTCTTTCCGAGCCGCTCAAGCTGGCCGCGGGTGAGCATCGCGGCGCTCTCGCCGTTCCTGACCGTCCGCCCCTCCAGGACTTCGACGGAAGGGAACATGGCGAAGTAGGTGTCGGCGTCGACGCCGAACACGATCGCGAAGGAGACGTTCTCCTGGTCTTCGCCGCGCGAATCCTCGATCGTCTCGTCCGCGTCCATCGCCAGGAGGCCGTAGGCCACGGCCATGCTCGTCGCCCGCTCGACCCGCGGGTCGGCCTTCAGCCGCGCCGCGATCCGGTCGCGCGCGGGAACCGTCGGCGTTTCGGTGTCGGCGTCCATGGATATCGACTGGACGCCGAAGACCGTCACCGCGCTCTCCGACGGGCCGTGTATCATGATGTCCCCGGTGAAGCTTTCTATAAACGCGGCGCGGGTTCCGGCCGCGGCGGAATCCATCAGGGCGTTCCCCAGGACGATGACGATGACCCCGAGCGCCACGAGGATGCCGATGATCGCGCTCTTGGCCTTGTGCTCGCGCATATTCCGCAGCGCGATCCGCACCAGGACGGGCAAGGTGGCGGCGGCCATGCTCAGGCCCCGGCTTCCTTGGCTGCGTCCTTGCGGTAGTTCTCGGCGACCAGGCCGTCCTTGAGGCGAATGACGTGGTCGGCGATGTCCACGATCTTCGCGTCGTGCGTGGAGAACACGAAGGTGGTGTCCATTTCGCGGTTCATCTTCTTCATCAGCTCGATGATCTGCTCGCCGGTCGCCGAATCCAGGTTCGCGGTCGGCTCGTCGGCGAGCACGATGGCCGGCTTGCACACCAGCGCCCGCGCGATGGCCACCCGCTGCCGCTGGCCGCCGGAAAGCTCGTTCGACCGATGCTTGCGCCATTGCTCGAGCCCCACTTCCTTGATGAGGAAATCGATCCAGTCCTTTTTCTCGGCCTTCCCCATGGTCTGCTTCCCGAGCAGCAGGGGGAATTCGATGTTTTCGTACACGTTGAGCACCGGAACGAGATTGAAGGACTGAAAGATGAAGCCGATCGTATCGTGCCGGAGTCGGGTCAGCTCCTTGTCCTTGAGTCCGGAGACGACGCGGTCCTCGATCTTGACCTCTCCGGCGGTCGGAACGTCGATGAGCCCGATCATGTTGAGGATGGTCGATTTCCCGGACCCCGAAGGTCCGGCGATCGATATGAAGTCGCCCTTCTCGATCCGGAAGCTGACTCCCTTGACGGCTTCGACCTGCACCTTCCCCAACGGGTAGGTTTTCTTCACGTCCGACAGCTCTATGATGGTCACTTTCTTCCTCCGGCATCTTCAGCGGTCTCTATTCATTGAAGTATACGCCTTCCGGCGCATCTTGGCTGAAAATGGCGTATTTTGATATTTCGAATAGTATCGAATAATATATGCATTGTCCAGCGCTTTCGACCCGGTCCGAATTCAAAAACCTTGACGTTCTTTTCCCGGATAAGTAATTTCTTAAACAACCAATCCCCAGGATGTATCGATGTCCAAGCAGCACGAGAAGAAACAGCATTCGGAAACCGCCCAGGCCGCCGCGCCGGTTCCGGATGAATCGAATCCCGCCGCCGAAGCCGGCGCCGCGGGCGGAGCGGAAAAGGCGGCCGACGAGACCATAGAGCTGAAAGCGCGCATCGCTTCGCTCGAGGCGGAAAATTCAAACCTTAAAGACCAGTATCTCAGGAAGGCCGCGGAATTCGAAAATTTCCGCAAGAGGATGAACAAGGACAAGCAGGACGCGATCGACTTCGCGAATCAGGGTCTTCTGCTCGACCTCATTCCCGTCCTCGACGATTTCGAGCGGGCGATCAAGTCTTCCGAAGCCGGACGCGACTTCGATTCCCTCCATGAAGGCATAGCGCTCATCGAGAAGCGGCTGGTTTCCCAGCTCGAATCGAAGTGGGGGCTCGTCCGCTACGAATCACAGGGGAACGCCTTCGATCCCAACCGCCACGAGGCGATCATGATGGAGAAGTCCCCCGAGGTCGACGAAGCCACCGTCGCCGAGGACTTCATGCGCGGATACACGCTGAAGGACCGCGTCGTCCGTTCCGCCAAGGTGAAAGTGCTCATGCCCACGGAAGAGTCCGGCGTTTCAGGCGAAGCGCCCGCTTCGGACGAAGCGGACGGCGTCGATGATGACGCGTCGATGACGAACGACGGGCAAAATTAGTATATTGCAATCGTACAAGGAGTCCAGCAATGGGTAAAATCATCGGAATAGACCTCGGAACCACCAATTCGTGCGTGGCCGTGCTTGAGGGCGGAGAGCCCATCGTAATCCAGAACGCCGAAGGCGGCCGCACCACGCCGTCGATCGTCGGCTTCACCGGCAAGGGCGAACGCGTCGTCGGCCAGCCCGCCAAGAACCAAATGATCACTAACCCCGAGAACACGATCTACTCGATCAAGCGCTTCATGGGGCGGCGTTACTCTGAAGTTTCCAGCGAAATGAAGCTGGTGCCCTACAAGGTCATGGAGCAGGGCGACGACGTGCGCGTCGATATCCAGGGCAAGTTCTATTCGCCGCAGGAAATCTCCGCGTTCATCCTCCAGAAGATGAAGAAGACCGCCGAGGACTACCTGGGCGAACCGGTCACCGAGGCGGTCATCACCGTCCCGGCCTACTTCAACGACGCCCAGCGCCAGGCCACCAAGGACGCCGGCAAGATCGCCGGCCTCGAGGTCAAGCGCATCATCAACGAGCCGACCGCCGCCTCCCTGGCCTTCGGCTTCAACAAGGACCAGAAGAAGGAAAAGACCATCGCCGTGTACGACCTCGGCGGCGGCACCTTCGACATCTCCATCCTCGAGCTCGGCGAAGGCGTCTTCGAGGTCAAGTCCACAAACGGCGACACCCATCTCGGCGGCGACGACTTCGACCGCCGCATCATGGAATGGCTGGTCGACGAGTTCAAGAAGGATGCCGGCATCGATCTGTCCAAGGACCGCATGGCCCTCCAGCGCCTGCGCGAAGCGTCCGAGAAGGCGAAGATCGAGCTGTCCGCCGTCCAGACGACGGACATCAATCTGCCGTTCATCACCGCGGACGCCTCGGGTCCCAAGCACCTCCAGAAGAGCCTGACCCGCGCGAAGTTCGAGCAGATGGTTTCCGACCTTCTCGAGCGCTCCAAGGAGCCCTGCAAGAAGGCGCTCGCCGACGCCGGCCTCTCCGCCGACCAGATCGACGAGGTCATCCTCGTCGGCGGCTCGACCCGCATCCCCGCGGTCCAGAAGATCGTCAAGGACATGTTCGGCAAGGAGCCCAACCGGGGCGTCAACCCGGACGAGGCGGTCGCGGTAGGCGCCGCCATCCAGGGCGGCATCCTCGGCGGCGACGTCAAGGACGTGCTGCTCCTCGACGTCACGCCGCTCTCGCTCGGCATCGAGACCCTGGGCTCGGTGATGACCAAGCTCATCCCGCGCAACACGACGATCCCGACCCGCAAGAGCCAGATCTTCTCCACGGCCGCCGACGGCCAGACCGCCGTATCCATCCACGTCCTTCAGGGCGAACGCGAGATGGCGACGCACAACCGCACGCTCGGCCGCTTCGACCTGGTCGGCATCCCGCCGGCTCCGCGCGGCGTGCCGCAGGTCGAGGTCACCTTCGACATCGACGCGAACGGCATCGTGCACGTGTCCGCCAAGGACCTGGGCACCGGCAAGGAGCAGAAGATTCGCATCGAAAGCTCTTCCGGCCTGTCCGACAGCGATATCGACAAGATGGTCAAGGAAGCCGAGGCTCATGCCGAGGAAGACAAGCGCGAGCACGAGAAGGCCGAAGCCCGCAACGAGGCCGACTCCCTGATCTACTCCACCGAGAAGTCCCTCAAGGATCTCGGCGACAAGGTCGATGCCTCCGAGAAGGCCAAGGTCGAGGAATCGATCGCGGAAGTCAAGCGCGCCCTCGAGGGCGGCGACGTGCAGACGATCAAGGACAAGACGGAAGCGCTCAAGCAGGCTTCATATAAGATCGCCGAGGAAATGTACAAGCAGACCCAGGGAACCCAAGGCGCACAGGGCCCGCAGGGCGGACCCGACATGGGCGGCGCCGGACAGGCCGGCGCCGCTTCCTCGGGCGGCGAGAACATGAAGAACGCCGAAGACGTCGATTACGAAGTGGTCGACGACGACAAAAAATAGGGAACGCCTCGGAACCCCGGTCGGGTTCCTTGGAGTTCCCCGCAGAAAACCCTGATTCAGGGAATCGGGGTTTTCTGCACGCTTATCCTGACTTCAGGAAACTGAGGTTTCCTGAAGTTGAAAATAAGGAAAATTCGTGGCGAAGCGCGATTACTATGAGGTCCTCGGCATCCAGAAGGGAGCCTCGAAGGACGACATCAAGAAGGCGTACCGGAAACTCGCGGTCCAGCACCACCCGGACAAGAATCCGGGCAACAAGGAATCCGAGGAGAAGTTCAAGGAAGCGACCGAGGCGTACGAGGTCCTTTCCGACGAACAGAAGAAGGCGGCCTACGATCAGTTCGGCTTCGCCGGCGTGGAAGGAATGGGGGGCGGCGGCGGCCAAGGCTATTCGCACGCCTTCCACGACTTCGAGGACCTCTTCGGGGATTTTTCGGGCATTTTCGATTCCTTCTTCGGGGGCGGAGCGCGCAGGCAGAGCCGTAGCGGTCCGCCGCCCGGTGCCAATCTGCGCTACGACCTGGAGATTCCCTTCAAGGACGCCGTCTTCGGCACGAAGGTGGAGATCCAGTTCGCTCACAACGAAGCTTGCGGCACCTGCCGCGGCTCCGGCGCGACCGGCGGCTCGGGCCGCAAGGTGTGCCCGACCTGCGCCGGCTCCGGCCAGGTGCGGCGCAGCCAGGGTTTCTTTTCGGTGGCGTCCCCCTGCCACGCCTGCGGCGGCGAAGGCTTCATCATCGAGAATCCCTGCAAAGACTGCGGCGGCTCCGGCGTGCAGAAGAAGCGGCGCAAGATCGCGGTCACCATTCCCCCGGGAGTGGAGGACGGCAAGCGCGTCGCGATCCCCGGCCAGGGCGACGCCGGCTCCAACGGCGGCCCCTCCGGCGACCTCTACGTGTTCATCCACGTCAAGGGACACGAGCATTTCGAGCGCGATGGGCTGGATCTGTACTGCGCGGTGCCGATCTCGATTACCCAAGCCGCCCTCGGCGCGGAGTTGTTCGTGACGACGCTCGACGGCAAGAAGATAAAGGTGAAGATTCCCTCGGGCATGCAGAGCGGAAAGATGCTCCGCGTGCGCGACGAGGGCATCCCTTCGGGGAGCCATCGGGGCGACCTCTACATCAAGATCATCGTCAAAGTTCCCGCCAAGCTCTCCCGCCGCGGCAAGGAACTGCTCGAAGAGCTGTCCAAGGCCGAAGGCGAGGAAAGCTCGCCGCAGCCGATTCCGCTGGCGGAGCTGGCCCGGAACTGACGGATTTTTCTCGAGCGCAAGCGAAGCCCCCGGAAGCTTTCCGCTTTCGGGGGCTTTTTCGTTCCGGCTCGTTCAGCGCCGGGTCAGCTTCAGCATGGCATCCGGCTTGTTCGTGATCAGGCCGTCGACGCCGAGCGCGATGAGCCTGCTGGCCTCCGCTTCGTCGTTTACGGTCCAGACGTTCACCCTGCCGGCGGTCTTGCGAGCGGAAGCGAGGCTCTTCGCGTCGACCAGCCGGAAATGAGGGTGCCAGGCCTGATGGGCGATCTCCTCCATGAGCGGCCTCGTATCGAGCTTGACCGACGGAGCGTAGAGAAAGCCGAGGGGAACGCCGGGCATCGCTTGGCCGAAGGCTTCGAGGGCTATGGGGTCGAAGCTGGAAATCAGCACCCGTTCGGGGAGGTCGGGAATGTCCTCGGCGACCCGGCGTATGCAGCCGATCGTCGCGGCGACCACGCGCCGCCCTTCGATTTCCCGCGGATCGGCGGGGTTCCGCTTGAGGGCGGGCGAGCCGAAGACGTAGCGCAGGCGCGTCCCGAGCCAGCTCGAATCCGAGGGCATGTCCGTCTTTATCTCTATGTTGATGAAGCTTCCCGCCGGCATCGCGCGCAGGACCTGCTCGAGCTTCGGGATGCGCTCTCCCGCGAATTCGGACCCGAAATGGGAGCCGGCGTCCAGCTTCCGTATGCCGGCCAGATCGTAGCTGCGAACCGGACCCTTCCCGTCGGTCAGCTCATCGAGGACGTCGTCGTGGAAAACGATGGGGACTCCGTCGGAAGTCGCCTGCACGTCGAGCTCTATGCCGTCGGCTCCCATCTTCCAGGCGAGCTCGAAGGCCTTCATGGTGTTCTGCGGCGCGTAGGCCATCGCGCCGCGGTGGGCGTATACGAGGACGCGCTCCTCGGCGGCCGGTATCCGGGTGGCTATCGCTTCGTTCATATCCTGTTCTCCCTATGCCGCCATGATACACCCGCATAGCCGAAATGGCGCGGGGCTGGGGCGATCCGGGAAATCTGAGACGCTTCCGCGCGACAAAATCCGCGCGGGACCGTATACTCGAAGCGGGGTACTCAATGGGCGACGCGAAGATCATCGGCATTTGCGGCGGGTCGGGGTCGGGCAAGACGACCATCGTCCGCAAGATTTCGGAGCTGATTTCCGATTTCGTGTTCCTGCCGCAGGACAACTACTACAAGTCAGCTTCCTACATCTCCAACACGAACATCACCGCCTTCAACTGGGATCATCCCCAAGCCTTCGACAACGAGCTGCTGATCGAGCACCTTTCCGGCCTCAAGCGGGGCGAGCCGATCGAGATGCCCCGCTACGACTTCGTGCACCATCGCCGCGAAGACCAGACCGTCCGCGTCGAGCCGAAGAAGCTCATCATCTTCGAAGGAATCATGATCTACGCAGACAAACGGGTGCGGGACCTCATCGATCTCAAGATCTACGTCGATACTCCCGACGACATCCGCTTCATCCGGCGGCTTTCCCGCGACATCAAGGAGCGCGGCCGCACGGTCGATTCGGTCATCGAGCAGTACCTCAACGTTGTCCGGCCCGGCCATTTCGAGTTCATCGAGCCTACCAAGGCCTACGCCGACATCATCATCCCCGAGGGCGGCCACAACGAGAACGCGCTGTCTGTGCTGCTCTCCTTCATACGGGAGACTGTCCGCGCGTAGGGACGGCCGCGTCGCCGTCGCTGGATGCGGGGGACTCTTCCGTCGTATGATGGGTCCATGACCGATCTCCGCCGCGTCCGCACCGTTTCGTTCTTTCTGCTTTCATTGGCGATGTTTTCCGCCTGCGATTCCCGTTCGCGCGCCGACCGGGCCGCCGCCGCGGCATTCGCGGCTGCCGCGGCCGAAAGCGCGGCTTTCGTTGCGCGGGTGTCCGCGTCGGCCGAAGCGGCCGGAATCCCCGCCTCCGTCGTTTCGTCGCTCGCCGCCGCCGCCCGCGACGAGCGTGCCGGCTTCGAAGCCTCCCTGGACGAGGCGCTGCGGCCGGGGCGGGAAGGCGATGCCTATCGAGTTCTGCTCGTCGACAAGAAGCATCCGCTGCCGGAAGGGTACGAACCCGTCGATCTGGTCGCGCTGGACGGCTACCGCGGCGCGGACGGCCAGAAAGCTTCGTTCGCGGTGAATCGGCCGGGCCACCAGCTGCGCGCGGCGGCCGCGGCGGCGCTCGACCGCATGGCCGCGGCGGCGCTGAAGGACGGGGTGAACCTGATGGCGTCCTCGGGCTACCGTTCCGAGTCTTACCAGAAGACTGTCTACGAGCGCATCGTGCGCGAGCTCGGGCAGGAAGCCGCGGACCGCGAATCCGCGCGGCCGCTCACGAGCCAGCATCAATTGGGGACGGCGGTGGACTTCGGATCGATCACCGACGCGTTCGCCGAGACGGCCGCCTCGCGCTGGCTCGAGGCTAACGCCGGCCGTTTCGGCTGGTCCCTTTCGTTTCCGAACGGCTACGAGGAAGTTACCGGCTACCGCTGGGAAAGCTGGCATTACCGCTACGTCGGAACTGGCCCCGCGGCGTTCATCGAGCGCTATTTCGGTGGAATCCAGCAGTACGCGCTGGCCTTCCTGGCCGAATGGAGCCGCACGGAACCGGCCAAGCAGTAGGAAGTCTAGATCGCGGCTTTTTCGACCTGTTCGCGCTCGTGGCGCTCCCCAAGGTGTCTGACTTCCTTGATCAGCAGCGCGACGGTCAGGATGGTGGACAGGAAGTCCGCCGTCGGGAACGCGGCCCAGATTCCCATGGTCCCGAAGAATCGGGGCAGCACGGCCACCAGGGGAATGAGCAGCAGGAACTGCCGCGAAAGGCCGAGGATGAGCGAGGGTGTCTTCTTGCCGACGGCCTGGAAATAGTTGGCGCTCAGGATCTGGACGGCCGCGAACGGGATGAAGAGCACCATGACGCGGAGCACGGACGCGGTCGCCGCGATCAATCGTTCATCGTTTATGAACATCGAGACGCAGGCGGCGGGGAACAGCATGAGGATGGCGTACAGGAAAAGGGCGATCGCCCCGGCCGTCGCCAGGCCCGTCTTGAGCGCCGAGCGGACGCGGCCGTAGCTGCGGGCGCCGTAGTTGTAGCCGACGATGGGCTGGAAGCCCTGCACGATGCCGAGTATCGGGAAGATGACGAGCATGACGACGCGCTGGTTCATGCCGTAGATCGCGATCGCCTCGTCGCCGCCGTAGAAGCCGAGCGAATTGTTGATGATCAGCGCCAGAATGCTCATGCCGGCGGCCTGCATGAAAGCCGGAGCGCCGAGCAGGGCGCTTTCGGCGAGGATGTCCGCTCGGACGGCGAAGTCCGCGCGTTCGAGCTTCACGTGGGTCCTGCCGGAGCGGTACAGGAACAGGAAGTAGGCGCAGGCGATCGCCTGGCTGGCGACGGTGGCCAGCGCCGCGCCGGCTACGCCCATGCGGAAGCCGAAGATGAACAGGGGATCCAGCGCGCAGTTCGTGAGCGCGCCGATCATCATGCCTATCATCGACGCGCGCGCGTTTCCTTCGGCGCGGACCAGGTTGCTCGCGGTCATGGAAAGGGCGAAGAAGAAGAAGCCGGGGGCCACGACCGAGGTGTATTCGAGGGCGTAGGGCATGATCGTTTCGGTCGCTCCGAAGAAGCCCAGGATCGGCCGGGTGAAGACCATGACCAGGACGACCAGGACGGCCGTGACGGCGGCGACCGCCGCGTAGGCCGTACCGATCGTTTTCGCCGCGATTTCCGGGCGCTTTTCGCCGAGCTTGCGAGAGACGATCGAGGATGCGCCGACGCCGATCGCCTGCGCGAGCGAGGAGACGATCATCTGCAGCGGGAAGACGATGGAGAGGGCGGCGATGGCCAGATGGCCGACGCCCTGCCCGACGAAGATGGTGTCGACGATGTTGTAGAGGGCGTTGACGATCATGCCGACCGCCGCGGGGATGCCGAGTTTCAGGAGCAGGGGAAAAATGCGGTCCGTTCCGAGGAAGGCCGTTTTGTGGTTCGCGTTCATGGCGCGAATATACAGAAGAAAGCGTGCAAATGCAAGCACTTGCTTACATGATTCCCGCCGTGCTATAGTGCCGCCCGGGAGTTCGCTTTTGGACGAAACGAGGGACAGGATATTGGAGGCCGCGCTCGATCTGTTTTCCGTAAAGGGATACGCGGCGGCGCGGACGAGGGAAATCGCCGAACGGGCCGGAGTGAACGAAGTGACGCTGTTCCGGCTGTTCGGGTCCAAACGGGAACTGTACATCGCCGTGTACAGGCGCTTCGCCATGGTTGCGAGCGAAGAATCAATCCTTTCCGGCGTGACCGGCGATCCCCGTTCCGACGTCTTTTCGATCGCCCGCGCGATCGCGGCGCTCTTCTCCGGCAACACGAAGATCGTGCACATGAGCATAAAGGATATCGATGCCTTTCCGGAGATAAACGCGGAACTCAAGGCCCAGCCGGAGGTCCTCGTGTCCCTGGTGTCAGCGTATTTCTCGCGCATCGCTCCGATCGCGGATTGGAGCGACGATCCCGCGCGGCTCGCCCGCGTCTTCGTCATCTCGCTCATGGGGACGGTCCTGCACCTGACGCATTTCAAGGGCGACCGCTTCGTCGCGGACTTCGTGGAGGACCTGACGGCCGTCCTGTGGCGCGGGATGCGGGATCAGGTTCCCTGCAAGTAGCTGCCGAGCGCCATCGCGTCGCGTTTCCGCATCCGGCGTTGCGAACGGGGATGTCCGATTTAACTCTCCTTAACGCCCCCTTTGCCAATTTAATCGGATTTCGCGGTTTTATTGTGCGCGGAGGCAAAATAGTGGAAAAGAAAACGATCCTGCTCATGTGCGCCGCGGCGTGCGCGGCTGTGCTCATAGGCGCCTGCGTCAGCGAACGGCGGGGGATTGATGCCGGGCTCGGCGGCCCAGGCGGTCACGGAGGACCGGGGGGGCCGGGCGGTCCCGGCGGCAGGGAAGAACGCGGCGCTTCCATGGCCGGACCCGCCGGCGCGGCGAGCGAAGCTTCGATGGCGCTCATGCAGCTGCGGTCGCTGGTCGCCGCTGCCGAATCGGAGCCGGAACTCGCATTGTCAGACACCCAGGTATCGGCGATCCTGCCGATCCTCTCCGAATGGCGATCGGAGCTTTCTGCGAAGACGAAGGCGAAGGCCGACGTCTACGCGAAGAAGATCGCGGCGCTGCTTACCGAAAAGCAGAAGGCGTATCGGCCTGAACCCCCGAGAGACCGGATGAGCGGCGGTCCCGGCCGGGGAGGCCAGCCTGCGGACGGTCTGAGGGACGGCCCTCCCGGCGGTCCCGGCGGTTCGGACGCGCTCGAAGCTCTGGACGAGCTGCTGCGGGTTCTAGGGGCTGCCTGACCTCCTAATTACCTTGCGCGGAGCTCGGAGTCCGGTTTACTCTTTTCCGATGTCCCGGCCCGCAGCTTCCCGCGCGATCCCGCTTTTCATTTTTCTCGTCTGCGCCGCCGCGCTCGCCTCCTGCGGCGGAGACCGCGGCGGCGTCGCCCCGGGCCGATCCCCCGGCGGCGGTTCGCCTGCGGGGACGACCCTCAAGGTCCTGGCGAACGATCATCCGTGGGTAAGATTCATTTCCCGCGAACTTCCCCGGTTCACCGCGGATACCGGAATTCCGGTCGAAATACGCGTCTATCCCGAGGAGCAGTTCAGGGCGAAGCGGACGGTCGAGATGCTGTCGGGCATCAGCGACGTGGACGCGTTCATGATCATGCCGGGCAACAGCCTGTCAGAGTACTGGACCCGGGGCTGGGTGCTTCCGCTTGACGCGTACATGGCGGATGCCCGCTTCGCTTCTCTCGAACCCGATTTCGACGACTTTTATCCGAGCGCGCTGGCCGCGGGCGTCCGCGGGGGCAGCCACTACACCATCCCTATCCTGCTCGAGACCTCCATCCTCGCCTACGACAAGCGGCTCTTCGCCGAATACGGGCTGCGTCCTCCGAAAACCTTCGATGAGCTGGAGATCGCCGCGCGGACGGTCTATCGGCGGTCGGGTGGCCGCATCGCGGGCATAACGTTGCGGGGCAGGGGCGCGGCGGCGACGAGCCAGTGGTCGGACTTCATGCATTCCTTCGGCGGTTCCTGGGCCGATCCCGACGGGAACGCGGCGATCTCCGGCCCGGGCTCGCTCGCCGCCCTGGAATTCTACGGACGGCTTCTGCGCGAGTACGGACCGCGGGACGCGATCCGCAACGGCTGGTACGAAAGCGTATCCGTCTTCATGCGCGGCGAGGCCGCGATGATCTACGACGCGAACGTCTTCCGCTCCCATTACGAAGATCCGGCGCAGTCGCTGGTCGCCGGGAGGGTCGGCTACGCGCCGCTCCCGGCCGGCCCGGCGGGCTCCGTTCCCCATATCTCCCATTGGGGCTTGGCCATCCATGCGGGATCGCCGCACGCGGAAGCCGCCTGGCGCTTCATCCTGTGGGCGACTTCCCGCGAACGGGCGCTCGCGGCCCAGCTCGAGGGCATCCCCTGCGCGCGCAGAAGCGTGTGGGACGACCCCGCGTTCCGAGACCGGGACCCCGCGCCCGAATGGACGGCAGCCTCGACGGAGAGCTACGCCATCGCCGACTTCCGCTGGAATCCGCCGGTCATCGGCGTCGACGAGGCCCGGGCGATCGTCGGCCGCTCCATCGAGGCGGCGATCGTCGGCCGCGACGCAGCCTTCGCCTCGCACGAGGCCGCCGCGGAGCTCGACGCCCTGATCGCGCGCGAAAGGCGGCGGCCGTGAGCATCAGGCGCCGCATCTTCTCGACCTACCTGGTGCTCATCGCCATCATCGTCGCCTATTTCGCGCTTTCCTCCCTGGCGCGCGCGGGGAGGTTGCGCGCCGAATCGGATATGGTTTCCCTGCTCGAATTGCGGAACGAGTGGAACGGAATCCGCATCGGGCTCGGGGCTATGGTCGTCAATTGGGACAACGGCGCGGCGTACCGTTCCTTCGACGCTTCGCGCGCGCGCTTCGGCGGCAAGCTCGCGGGAATGCTCGCGGAATCTGCCCGGCGGCCGTGGTATTCGGCAGAGTTCAGCAGTCTCCTGTCGGGGCTCGCCGAAATCTGGTCCTTGGCCGACGAACACCTGGATCGGGTTTCCGCCGTCGTCGAAGACCTGGGCTTCCGGTATGTGGAGGAAGCCGCCGCGCGGCGGCCCGGGCTCCAGCGCCTCGAGCCGCTGCTGGACGAGCTGGATGCGGACGCTTCGTCCCGCTCGCGGGCGGCCGCCCAGCTGCTTCGTCAGCTGATCGCCGAGGTGGAGTTCTTTCCGATCTACGGCGATACGGCCGACAATGTCTTCACCGTGCTGGTATCCCGGATGGAGACCTACGAGGGGGCGATCGCGGCCATCGAAGCGGTCGTGCGGGCGCTGTTCTTCGTCGCGTTTCTCGCCGCGTGCCTGCTGCTCGCCAAGCGCTTTTCGGACGAATTGTCCGCGCCCATCGTGTCGACGGCGCGCCGCCTGAATGATTTCGCCGGCCTTTCCGGCGCGTCGATCGTCCGGCCCAAGGACGAGCGCGCCCGTGACGAGCTTTCGCTCCTGTCCGGCACGGTCGAGGATCTGATAGCCCACTACACGGACCTCGCGTTCCGGGCCGGACTCCTCGCCCGCGGCGAGGTTCCGGAGGAGGCGTCGTTCCCGAGCGGCGGCATCGTCGGCCGGTCGCTCGAGGAGATTTCCCTCTATCTTCGCGAACTGGCGCGGACGAGCGCCTGGATAAAGGACGGGGAATACGGCCTGCAGATCCGGGAACGTTCGGACCGCGACGTCATCACCCGCAACTTCAACATCATGTCGTCGGTCATAAAGGAAAAGATCGAGACGCTGCGCGGCATGTTCGAATCGGTCGAAGAGGCGGTGCTCGTGCTCGACGAGCGCGGGACCGTCGTCGAGGCGAATGCCCGGCTCCGCGAGCTGTTCGGCGGCAGCGCGGCCGACGAGGGCTGGTCGGCGTTCCTCTCCGGGCCCTTCTCCGCTTCCCTCGTCTCGGCCGCTGATGCCGCCCCCGCCCCGGACGCCTTTCCCAGTCTCCGCGGGGCCGACGGAAGCGAGATTCCCGCGCGCGTCGTCGCGCGCGATCTGCCGGAATCGGGAGACGGCCTCAGGCGCCGGATGTACTTCATCTCCGACGAATCCTGGCGCGCGCGGGCCGAGCGCGAACGGGACAAGCTGCGCAGCCAGGCAGCCTTGGCAGAGCTTCGGGCCCTCCGGGCGCAGATAAACCCGCATTTCTTCTTCAACACGCTCAACACGATCGCCCACCTGATCGAGACGAACGGCGAGGCTGCGGTCGAAACGGTCGAGCGGCTCGCGGGCCTGTTCCGCTATACCTTGTCGTCCACCAAGCGGGACTTGGTGCCCCTCGGGGAGGAGCTGCGCCACGTCCGGCTCTTCCTCGAGATCGAGTCGCTCCGCTACGGGGAGGCGCTCCGTACGCAGTTCGACGTGCCCGAATCGCTGTCCGGTCTGCCGGTCCCCCCGATGCTGCTCCAGCCCCTGGTCGAGAACGCGGTCCGCTACGGCGCCGACGGGCAGGGGCTCGTGAGCGTAACCGTATCCGGGGAGCTCCGGGGCGAGGACATGGTGCTCGAAGTGGCCGACCGCGGCGCGAAGGAGGTCGATCCGGCATCTCTCCTCGAGGGCCACGGCACGGGATTGCGGAACGTGAACCAGCGTTCGGTCACGATGTACGGCAGGAAATTGTATTTCCGCCGCAATACGCCGAGCGGGCTCGTCGTCGGTGTCAGGATTCCGAGGGGGGACGCATGAGGCCCGTACGGACGCTCATAGCGGAAGACGAGAAGCCGGCACGTGAACGGCTCCGTCTCGCGCTGCTCGGCTTCCCCGAGATCGAAGTGGTGGGCGAGGCGGTCAACGGCGAGCAGGCCGCCGCGCTGATACGGGAGCTGAAGCCGAGCCTCGTGTTCCTCGACGTGCAGATGCCTATCATGGACGGGTTCGAGGTGCTCCGCTGCGTCGACGTTCCGCCGGCCGTCGTATTCACGACCGCATACGACGAATACGCCGTGCGCGCCTTCGAGGTGCACGCCGTCGATTACCTTTTGAAGCCCTACGGCCGGGAACGGCTGCGGCAAGCGGTCGACCGCGCCCTGGAGTCGCTCGATCGCGGGCGGCGGAGCGAGGGGGCGGAACTGTCCGCGCTTCTCGAGGATGTCGGCAGGGATCGGCCGTACCTGACGCGGGTCAGCGCGCGGTCGGGCCGGTCCTTCAGGATACTGCCCGTCGACGAGGCGGAGTTCTTCAAGGCCGAGAACGGGCTCGTGTTCTGGGTGAGCGGCGAGCGGTCGCATCTGGTCGACGGGTCGCTCGGTGCTTTGACCGATAGGCTCGATCCCGCGCGCTTCTTCCGCGCGCACCGGAACGCGGTCGTCAATCTGGACCGGATTTCAGCGGTGGCCCAGCTCGGCCGCGGCCGGCTGGCCGCCGAATTCCCCTCGGGCGCCCGCATAGAAATCGGCAGGACGCGGCTGGACGAGTTCCGCCGCCTCATGAGCCTGCGCGGATAGACGCCGGGCTGAAACGATTTTCTTGACGAAGCCGGTTTCGCGGCGCTACTCTGAAAGCCGTTCTCTACATTATCGTTCCGAAATGCAGACTTCTGGAGAAGACCCTATGTTCAGCGCCGCAGCCGCCGATGCGGATTTTCTCTCCGCCGAGATGACCCGCAGGCTCGAAGGATTCGCGCGCGGCATCATCGATACGAAAACGAAGATCAGCTCCATCGAGTCGCACGCCATCGACATATTCGTGCTGGGCGACGCGCTCATGAACGGCATCTATGTGGTCGACAAGGACCGGATCATCACCGCATCCAACCATGCGTACTCCGAGATTACGGGGCTTTGGGAGCACGAGTACATAGGCAAGCCCCTGGCCGCGGTCGTCGAGAAGTACTTCTACAACAATTATTCGGTCGCCGAGATAGCGCTGACGAACAAGAAGATCGCCACCGGTATCGGCCGATCCAAGCGCACCAACCGGGACCTGCTGGTGACCGCCATCCCCGTGCTCGACGCCGAGGGGAACGCTCAGGAGGTCATCTCGGTACTGCGCGACATCACCGAGCTCGTGCGCATGCAGGAACAGCTGCAGAGCAGCATCGAGAAAACGGAACTCTATTGGAACGAGCTGAGCTACTACCGTTCAATGGAACAGGACGCCTGCGACTTCATCTGCGAGAGCCCGTCCATGGACGGAATAAAGACGGCGATCGCGCAGGTGGCCGCGGTCGACTCGACGGTCCTGATCACCGGGGAAACCGGCGTCGGCAAGGAAGTGATCGCGCGGGAGATCCATCAGCGGAGCCGGCGCCGCAAAAATCCGTACATCAAGGTCAACTGCGCCGCGATTCCGGCTTCCCTGATCGAGAGCGAGCTGTTCGGCTACGAGAAGGGAGCCTTCACCGGCGCTGCGGGGCAGCGCAAGCCCGGGTTCTTCGAGACGGCCAACGGCGGGACGCTGCTCCTGGACGAGATCGGCGAATTTCCGCTCGAGCTGCAGGCGAAGCTGCTGCGCGTGCTGCAGGAGCACGAGTTCATCAGGGTCGGCGGCGGCGAACCGGTGAAGTGCGACGTGCGCGTCCTCGCGACTACCAACCGCGACCTCGCCGCGGAAGTCGCCCGGGGAGCTTTCCGCAAGGATCTCTTCTATCGGCTCAGCGTCGTGCCGCTCGAGATTCCCCCGCTCCGCGACCGCGTAGAGGATATTCCGGCCATGGCGCTCCATTTCGTGCGCCGCTTCAACGCGGCGTACGGCGCCGGGAAGAGCATCGAGCCCGAAGCTTTGAGCGCGCTCTGCCGCTATTCCTGGCCCGGCAACGTGCGGGAACTCGCCAACGTCGTCGAACGGCTCCTTGTCATCGGCGCCGGGCCGACGATCCGCGAGTGCGACGTCCGCGCGGTGATCGGCAAGGAATGCGCGGACGTCTCCCGCTTCGAAAGTTCCCTGAGCGAGCTCAAATCGAAGGAAGAGAAGCGGGCCATCGCCGCGGCTCTCGCGGAGACGGGCAGCTCGCACAAGGCCGCCCGCCTGCTCGGCGTCGCCCAGTCGACCGTCGTCAGGAAGGCCAAGAAGTACGGCATCGATTCCTGGTGAAAAAAGGCGCCCCCGTGCCGAAAATCGGCGGCGGGGACGCCCGGGAGAAAGGGCCGGCCGTTCTTTCTAGAGCAGGATCATCGGCAGCGCGATGAGTCCGATGACCGTAACCACGAACCACATGAACCAGATGAACGCCATGAGTCCCCACGCGTCCTTCAGCTTCATATCGACCAGCGCGAGCGCCGGGATGATGTAGAGCGGCTGGATGAGGTTGGTCGCCTCGTCTCCGAGCATGAAGCCGGTGACCACGGTCGGGATATGGGCGCCGAGCGCCTGGGCCGCGTCGACGAGAACCGGTCCCTGGACCATCCACTGTCCGCCCTGAGAGGGGACGAAGAGGTTGACGATGGACGCGGAGATGTAGGAGAGCGCGTAGAAGGTGTCCTTTGTGGCGATATGGATAAGCGCGTTGGAGAGCACCAGCGTCAGGCCCGAGCTGGCCATCATGCCCATGATGCCGCCGTAGAAGGGGAACTGGATAAGGATCGCCGCGGCGTGGACGACGTTTTCCTTGACGGCCTTCACGAATTTCAGCGGCGTGCCGTAGAGGAAGAAGTCCAGGGTCAGGAAGATGAAGATGATGAAGTTCAGGTTCAGGTCCATGCCCTTGGTGGCGAAGTGGTACACGATGTAGACCACGCTCGCGAGTCCCACCAGCCACATGAGGATGCGGCTCTGGTTCATCCGGTCGGCGGGGGTCGGATCGGCGACTTTTTCGTCCCCGTTGCCCTTCGGCTGGATGTCGCCGTCGAATTCGATGATCTCGTTGTCGGCGGGCCGGGTCAGGAGCGTAACGACGACCGTTACGACGAACAGGATGGCCACCATGGCGACGCCGGTCGGGTTGAAGGCCGTCGTCGTGATGGGCAGCACGCCGATCTTCTTTTCGAGGAAGTGCCCCTTGGTCGCCAGGAGCGCGACGGCGGAGATGCTCGGGCAGATGGGCTGTATCATGACCATGCACGCGTAGCCGACGGTGATCAGGAGCGGGAAGTGCAGCTTCTTCACGTTCTTCGACAGATACATGGCGAGGATGGGCGACAGGATGGTGCCGAAAGCCCAGTTGAGCCAGCTGGCGAAGCTGATGATGACGATGAACAGGAAGTAGGCGACTCCCGGCGTCTTGGGAAGCTGCGCCAGCTTCGAGAGTCCCTTCTCTATCTGCGGCGACTTTGCGGCCGCGCTCGCGACGGTGACCATCAGGGTCATCTGGAAGGCGAAGGCGATCTGCGTCCACAGGCCGTCGTACCAGAATTTGACCATCTTCAGCGGGCCCGCCTGGGTGAAGATCAGGCCGAGGATGAAGGTTATGAACGTCAGGATGACGCAGAATACGTAGGAATCGGGAATGATCCGATCGGCTGCGAATTGGAAATTTTTCGAAAACCGCCAAAGTGCGCTGGATTTTCTGGGTGCGGCGCTTGTCGTCATTGATGCCTCCTTATATTAAACGTAGTCTTTCGAAGCTTTCAGCTGCCGGATCAGCTTCACCATGAACCGTTCGGTGATCGCGGCCTTCTCCGCCGGGGGATACTTGAAGAATCCCTCTCCGGTCTTCACGCCCAGTTTACCCTCCTTCACTTTTTCTTTGAGCAGCCGATTCGCGTCGCGCGAATTGTCCATTACCGCCAGGAGGTTCCCTCCGACGGTGCTCCAGATATCGAGGCCGCCGAAATCGGCGATCTCGAGCTGTCCAGTAGTCGCGTAGCGGAAGGCGGGACCGAATTTGAGCGCCCGGTCGATATCTTCCGGTTCGGCCGCCCCCATCTCGATCAAGGAGAACACTTCCCGCGCCACTCCCTGCTGTATGCGGTTGGCGAGCAGGCCGGGGATGTCCTTCAGCACCTTCGCCGGCTGCTTGCCGATTCCCAGGTAGAGCGCCTTCGCCGCTTCGAAGGTCTCGGCGCTCGTGTCCCCGAAGAAGGAAATCTCCACCAGGGGCATGATGTGCGCGGGGTTGTACCAATGGTTGACGATGGTCCGTTTCTTTCGTTCGACGGGAAGGTCCCGGGCCATTTCGGAGAGGGCTAGGCTCGAGGTGTTGCTCGCCAGGATAGCGTCCTTCGGACAGGCGGCGTCCAGGTCCGCCAGGATCTTCCGCTTGAGGTCGATGATCTCCGGTGCGGCTTCGATGACGTATTCCCGGTCGGCCATGGCCTTCTTCAGATCGTCGTAGACGTGGAGGCGGGCGACGATCTCCGGGATGGAGCCTTTCGGGATCATTCCCTCGCGTTCGAGGAGCTTCAGTTCCTCGGCGATGACGTCCTTCACGCCGGCGCGCCTGCCGACGTCGGTCTCGTAGATCGCGACATCCTTGCCGCCGATCGCGAAGGCTTCCGCGATCCCGTGGCCCATCAGGCCCGCGCCGACGACGCCGATTCTGTTGATCATCGGGCGCTGCCTTTGAGCGACAGGATCTGCCGCGCTTCGGCGGGGGTGGCGGGGCTCTTGTCCGCTTCCACGACCATGCGGACCGTTCGCTCGACGAATTCCGCGTTCGAGGCCGCCAGGCGGTTCTTGGAATACAGGACGTTGTCCTCCATGCCGACCCGGACGTGGCCGCCGAGCGCGATCGTGGTCAGGACGATCGGGATATGTCCCTTGCCGATGCCCAGGGCGGACCAGGTGGCGCCCGGCGGAAGGAGGCTCTTGAGGTAGACGAGGTTCTCGACCGTCGCGGCAGTGCCGCCGGCGGCGCCGAGCACGAACTGGAAGTGGAGCGGCGCATCGAGGACGCCCTTCTTCAGGTAATAGAGCGCGTTGTAGAGCATGCCGGCGTCGAAGACCTCGATCTCGGGTTTGACGCCGTTTTCCTTCATGACGCCGCCGAGCTTTTCGAGGAAGGCGGGAGGGTTGAGGAAAAGCCCCGAGTGCATCCAGTTCATGGAACCGCAGTCGTAGGAGGCCATCTCGGGCTTCAGCTCGATCAGGTGCGCCATGCGGGTTTCCTCGGTCGCGTTGAGATCGCCTGAAGTCGTCAGATTGAGGACGATGTCGCAGCGGTCCTTGATCCGCGCGACGGTCTCCTTGAACCGCTCCTTGTTCATGGTTCCCTTGCCCTGCTCGTCGCGCATGTGCAGATGCGCGACCGCGGCGCCGGCCTTCCAGCAGGCGACGACATCGTCCGCGATCTCCGGCGGATCGAGTGGGATATTCGGATTGTTCTCTTTTGTCGGCCAGGCCCCGGTCGGGGCAACGGTGATGATCGTTTTATTGCTCAGATCGCTCATGGTACCACCCTTGCGTAAAAGTGAAGACTAATAAGCAGTAAGCATGCCAGGAATTGTGATGCGGAAAAACGCGGCGAATGTCGAAGTACGGCAGCCGCCGCGACGAAGTTGCGTGGGAGACGACTGGCAAAAGCAAAATCGATGCCGTTCTGCATCGATTGGTGATGCGGAACGGCATCGCATCAGTGCCCCGCATTCCCACCGAACGGTGGTCCGCGTCGGTTTCCCACCGTTCGGTGGTTCCCCTTCGAGCGTTCGGATCGGGACGTTCGGGGTCTTTTTTCGGCGTTGTTCCTGCTTCGATCCTTCAAAGCGTTTCAGTATAATAAAATAGAAACTTTTAGAAATATTTCTAGTTTTTATTTTTCATTTGGCACGCTCCTAGCTATATAGATGGCATCATCCTTTTGAGGAGCGGAGCAATGCGGAAGATAGCAATTTACGGTAAGGGCGGAATCGGCAAGTCGACCACGACTCAGAATACGGTAGCGGGCTTGGCCGAAGCGGGCAACAAGATAATGGTAGTAGGCTGCGATCCCAAAGCGGATTCGACCCGCCTGCTGCTCGGCGGCTTGTCCCAGAACACGGTGCTCGACACCCTGCGCATGGAAGGCGAGGACCTCGAGCTCGAGGACATCGTCAAGCAGGGATTCAAGAATACGATCTGCGTCGAGTCGGGCGGTCCGGAGCCGGGAGTCGGCTGCGCGGGACGCGGTATCATCACCTCCATCAACATGCTTGAGCAGCTCGGCGCGTACGCCGACTCCCAGGCGCTCGACTACGTCTTCTACGACGTTCTCGGCGACGTCGTCTGCGGCGGATTCGCCATGCCGATCCGCGAAGGAAAGGCCGAGGAGATCTACATCGTCGTTTCCGGCGAAATGATGGCCATGTACGCGGCGAACAACATCTGCAAAGGCATCATGAAGTTCGCGGAAGCCGGAACGGTTCGCCTCGGCGGACTCATCTGCAACAGCCGCAAGGTCGACAACGAGCTCGAGATGATCCAGGCGCTCGCCGCCAAGCTCGGCACCCAGATGATCCACTTCGTGCCCCGCGACAACATGGTCCAGAAGGCCGAGATCAACCGGAAGACCGTCATCGAGTACGATCCTGCCCACAACCAGGCCGACGAATACCGGGCGCTCTCCAAGAAGATCAGCGAGAACAAGATGCTCGTCATCCCGAAGCCGCTCACGACCGAAGAGCTCGAGAACCTGCTGATGGAGTACGGGATCGCGAATTGATTTCGTCGTCCCGGTCGGACGACGAAATCAATTTCGCAGTTTCCTTCGGAAACTGCACGGTCTTCATCGGGAACGAAATGCTGAAGCATTTCATTCCTGCGGAAACTGCCTCCGGCGGGAAGAGCCTGCCGGGAGTGAACTAAACGATTACGGAGGGACGATATGGTTATGGTCAGGGCGGTCGTGAGGCCGGAGAAAGTGGACGCGGTCATGGAAGCGCTGATGGAGGCGGGATTCCCCGCCGTGACCAAGGTGAACGTCGTCGGCCGCGGTAAGCAGCGCGGCATCAAGATCGGCGGGATCACCTACGACGAGCTGCCGAAAGAGCTCCTCATCACGGTCGTGAAGTCCAAGGACAAGGATTACGTCGTCAAGACGATCATGGCCGCGGCGCGCACCGGAGACAAGGGAAGCTACGGCGACGGAAAGATTTTCGTGAGTCCGGTCGAGGAAGTCTACACGGTTTCCAGCGGGATCAAGGAAGAAGCCGACGAGGTAGCGTCCGCCGCGGTGGAGGCCTAACGATGAAAGAGATCATGGCGATCGTTCGGATGAACATGATCAATAAGACCAAGCAAGCGCTGTCCGATGCGGGCATACCGAGCTTCATGGCGCGCGAATGCTTGGGCCGCGGAAAGGGAATGGTCGATTTCAGCGTCCTCAAGGGCGCCGAGAAAGGCTACGAGGAAGCGATCGCCCAGCTCGGGCAGACGCAGCGCCTCATCCCGAAGCGCTGGCTGACGATCGTGGTGCCGGACAAGCTGGTCAAGAAGACCGTGGATACGATCATCGCGACGAACAAAACGGGGAAAGCGGGCGACGGAAAGATCTTCGTGCTCCCGGTTTCCGAAGCTTACCGGGTGCGGACCGGAGAATCCGGCGACCGCGTCCTCGATGAAGTGTAGGAGCTGAACGATGAGCGAAACCGTTGCGGCTGCTTTGGATCTGTCCCAGGTTGGGGCGGTCGGGGCTCCGGTCATGACCGAGGCTGAAGCCTCGGATATAAAGAAGGAACTGCTCGCCGCGTACCCGGCGAAGCTCGCCCGCAAGCGCGAGAAGCAGATCATCATCAACAAGAAGGGCGACAGCGGCGCCTACCCGGAGATCCAGGCGAATACCCGGACCCTCCCCGGCGTCATCACCCAGCGCGGCTGCACCTACGCCGGCTGCAAGGGCGTCGTCGTCGGTCCGACCCGCGACATCCTTCAGATCACCCACGGCCCGATCGGCTGCGGTTTCTACAGCTGGCTGACCCGGCGCAACCAGACGCGCACCGAGTCGCCCGACGAGCAGAACTTCATGCCCTATGCGCTGTCCACCGACCTTCAGGACAACGACATCGTATTCGGCGGCGAGAAGAAGCTCCGCGTTGCGGTGAAGGAAGCGTTCGATACCTTCCATCCGAAGGCGATCGCGATCTTCTCCACCTGCCCGGTCGGCCTCATCGGCGACGACGTCCACGCCGTTGCCCGCGACATGACCGAAGAGCTCGGGATCACCGTGTTCGGCATGAGCTGCGAAGGCTACAAGGGCGTTTCCCAGTCCGCCGGCCACCATATCGCCAACAACGCCGTGTTCACGCACGTCGTCGGCAAGAACCCCGTCGCTCCCGAAGGCAAGTTCAAGGTGAACATGCTCGGCGAGTACAACATCGGCGGCGACGCGTTCGAGCTCGAGCGCATCCTGGGCAACCTCGGCGTGACCCTGGTCACCACCTTCTCCGGCAACTCGACCTTCGTGTCCATGGGCCAGGCGCCCTTCGCGGACGTGAACCTCGTCATGTGCCACCGGTCCATCAACTACATGGCCGAGATGATGGAGACCAAATACGGCGTGCCCTGGTTCAAGGTCAACTTCATCGGAGCCGGTCCGACCGCCAAGAGCCTCAAGCACCTGGGCGAATACTTCGGCGACGCTGAGCTCAGCGCGAAGATCGACGCCCTGGTCGAAGCCGAGATGGCCGAGGTCAAGAAGGTCCTGGCGGAAGTCAGGCCGCGCCTGGAGGGCAAGAGCGTCCTCATGTACGTCGGCGGCAGCCGCGCCCACCATTACCAGGACCTGTTCAAGGAACTGGGCATGAAGGTCATCTCCGCGGGCTACGAGTTCGCCCACCGGGACGACTACGAGGGCCGCAAGGTGCTCCCGAACATCAAGATCGATGCCGACAGCCGGAACATCGAAGAGATCCACGTCGAGAAGGACGAAGCCCGGTACGAGGCCCGCAAGAGCGCGGCCGAGATCGAGGCCCTCAAGGCGAAGGGTCTGCCGATGGACGACTACGAAGGCATGATGGGCGAGATGTCCGACGGCAGCCTCATCATCGACGACGTCAGCCACTACGAGACCGAAAAGCTCATCGAGCTGGTGAAGCCCGATCTCCTCTGCGCCGGCATCAAGGAAAAGTATGTCGTCCAGAAGCACGGCATCCCGCTCAAGCAGCTGCACAGCTACGACTACGGCGGACCCTACGCGGGCTTCCGCGGCGCGGCGAACTTCTACAAGGAGATCGACCGGCTGGTGAACGGCAGCGTTTGGGGCAAGCTCAAGGCTCCGTGGGACAAGGAACCGGTGCTTTCCGGCGCCTACGTATGGAAGGAGTAAGAGATGGCTACTGAACTGTACCTTAAGCACACCGAGGCTGAATCGGTTCCGCGCTCCGCGCTGACGGTCAACCCGGCCAAGACCTGCCAGCCGATCGGCGCCATGTACGCGGCGCTCGGCGTGCACAACTGCCTGCCGCACAGCCACGGCTCCCAGGGCTGCTGCTCCTACCACCGGAGCGCCCTGACCCGGCACTACAAGGAGCCGGTCATGGCGGCGACCTCGTCCTTCACCGAAGGCGCGTCGGTCTTCGGCGGACAGGCCAACCTGCTGCAGGCGTTCAACACGATCTTCAGCCTGTACGACCCGCAGATCATCGCGGTGCATACCACCTGCCTTTCGGAAACGATCGGCGACGATATCCCGCAGATCATCGGCAAGGCCGTGGCCGAGGGCAAGATTCCGGCGGGGCGCTTCGTGCTCCACGCCAGCACCCCCAGCTATGTCGGCAGCCACGTCACCGGCTTCGCCAACATGACCAAGGCTTTCATCGACTACTTCGCCGAGAAGACGGGGAAGTCCACCGATAAGGTGGCCGTTTTCCCCGGTTGGGTGGAACCGTCCGACATGGCCGAGATCAAGCGCATGCTCGAGGCGATGGGCGTGCCGTACACCCTGCTCCCCGATACCTCGGGCGTCCTGGACACTCCGATGTCCGGCACCTACGAGATGTATCCCGAGGGCGGCACCAAGCTCGACGACATCCGCCGGCTTGGCGACGCCAAGGGCGCCATCGGCCTGGGCTCCTACTGCTCCGGTCCCGCGGCGAAGCTCCTGGACACGAAGTGCCGGGTGCCCACCGAGATCCTCGATCTGCCGATAGGCCTCGCGGCCACCGACCGCTTCATCGACACGCTCCGCCGCGTCGCCGGCGTCGCGGTGAGCGACCAGATCATCAAGGAGCGCGGACGCCTCCTGGATATGATGGCCGACATGCACCAGTACACCTACGGCAAGACCGTGGCCCTGGCCGGCGACCCCGACCAGCTGTGCTCCCTGGCCGAGTTCCTCAAGGACTTGGACATGAAGGTGAAGTACGTGGTCACCGGCACCCCCGGAAAGGCTTACGAGGCGCGGCTGACCGAGCTGATCGGCGAGGCGGAAGAAGGCGACTGGCGCGGCGCGCCGGGGGACCTGTTCGCCCTGCACCAGAAGATGAAGCAGGCTCCGGTCGATCTCCTGATCGCCAACACCTACGGCAAGTACATCGCCCGTGACGAGGATGTGCCGTTCGTCCGCTTCGGGTTCCCGATCCTGGATCGCGTCGGTCACGCGGACTTCCCCTACGTGGGTTACCGCGGCGCCCTGCGCATCATGGAGAAGATCCTGAACGCGCTGATGGACCGCCAGGACCGGGACGCTCCGAACGAGCGCTTCGAACTGGTCATGTAAGCAAAGTAGGAATCGAGCGACGCCCCGCGTTCTCGATTCCTGTATTTGGGTTTCAAGGGGGCGGGTCGGGTAGAGCCCGCCCCTGCGGGACTTTCCGCAAAGCGGCAAGTTGGAATGCGGCGTTTCTGCATGGGCGTTGGGCGATAGGGAGGTCCGGTTATGGATGGAACTTTTGCGGTACTCGAAGGAAGGCGCGGACAGGTAGCGGCCGCGGGAGAGGGATCTCCCGATCTGGCGTGCAACAAGCCGAGCCTCGCGGGAAGCGTGAGCCAGCGGGCTTGCGTGTTCTGCGGTTCCCGGGTCGTGCTCTATCCGATAGCGGACGCCGTCCATCTGGTCCACGGACCGGTCGGCTGCGCCGCCTACACCTGGGACATCCGGGGCGCCGTGTCTTCGGGGCCCCAGCTCCACCGCCTTTCTTTCTCTACCGATCTGCGCGAGACCGACGTCGTGTTCGGCGGCGAGAAGCGCCTCTACGCGGCCCTTTCCGCTCTGATCGAAGAGCATAAGCCCCGCGCGGCCTTCGTCTATTCGACCTGCATCGTCGGGCTCATCGGCGACGACGTCGCCGCGGTCTGCCGCAAGGTGTCCGCCGAGCGCGGCATCCCCGTTCTCCCCGTCCACTCCGAGGGCTTCAAGGGCACCAAGAAGGACGGCTACCGCGCCGCCTGCGACGCGCTCGCGTCCCTCATCGGCACGGCGGAGCCCGATCCCCTGGCGTATCGGGGAGATCCCTCGGTGGCGGACAGCCCGTTCGCCATCAATATCCTGGGCGAGTTCAACCTCGCCGGTGAAGCCTGGATCATCCGGCGCTACTACGAGCGCATGGGAATCCGGGTGCTGTCCATCATGACCGGCGACGGCCGGGTGGACGAAATCCGGGGCGCGCACCGCGCTCGCCTCAACGTGGTCCAGTGTTCCGGGTCCATGACCTACCTGGCCAAGGAAATGAAGGAGAAGTGGGGCATCCCCTTCGTCCAGGTTTCCTATTTCGGCATCGACGACATGGCGGAAGCCCTGTACTCGGTGGCCGCCGCCTTCCCCGAGGAGCCCCTCATCGCCAAGCGCGCCGAGCGGCTGGTTACGGAGGAAATCGGCAAGACGCTGCCCGCTCTCCAGGCGTTCCGCAAGGACCTGGAAGGCAAGAAGGCGGCCATCTACGTGGGCGGCGCCTTCAAGGCCCGCTCCCTGGTGAAGGCGCTGCGCCTCATCGGCGTGAGCACCGTGCTCGTCGGTTCTCAGACGGGCAATAAAGACGACTACAAGGACCTGAGCGGTCTGTGCGACCCGGGGACCATCATAGTGGACGATTCGAATCCGGCGGAGCTTTCGCGCTTCCTTCTGCTTAAAGGCGCGAACGTGTTCATCGGAGGCGTCAAGGAGCGGCCGATCGCCTTCAAGCTGGGCATCGGCTTCTGCGACCACAACCACGAGCGGAAGATTCCGCTCGCGGGTTTCGAGGGGATGATCAATTTCGCGCGGGAAGTGCACGCTTCGGCGACGAGCCCCATCTGGAGATTGATCGAACGCGAGCGGGTACGGGAGGACGCGAAATGAGCATCGAAACCAGAACCGCCGAACGCCGCGCACCCGTTTCCGCGGCCGCGGACGCCGAACGCTGGGAAGTCACGCGCAACGCCTGCATCGTCTGCTCGCCGCTGGGCGCGACCATCGTCTTCGCCGGCGTCGAGCGCGGCATGACGCTGCTGCACGGCTCCCAGGGCTGCGCCACCTACATCCGGCGCTATACGATCTCCCATTTCCGCGAGCCGCTGGATGTGGCGAGCTCGAGCTTCACCGAGGAATCCGCCGTCTTCGGCGGCGCGAACAACCTGCGGATCGCGCTGGCGAACGTCGTCAAGGAATACAAGCCCGCGCTCGTCGGCGTCGCGACCACCTGCTTGGCCGAGACCATCGGCGAGGACGCCGCTTCCGTGCGCGGCGCGCTCGGCCTCGGCGCGGACGGATTCGCGAAGTCCGCGGACGCGGATGCGCCTCTGGTCGTCGCCGTCTCCACGCCGAGCTACCGGGGCAGCCACCGGGACGGCTTCCGCGCCGCGCTCCGCGCGCTGGCGGAAGCCACGAACCCGAAGAACGCCAACGCAACAACAGGCGCGGAAACGGGCAAGGCGGATTTCTCCTCCTTTTCCGCCGAAACCCGTTCCGCGCCTTTCCCTTCGACCGTCGCGGTCTTCCCCGCGATGATCTCGCCCGCGGACATCAGGTCCCTGAAGGCGATCTTCGAAGCCTACGGCCTCGACCCGATCTTCGCGACCGACTACTCGGACACCCTCGACGGCGGTCCTTGGAAGGCCCACCGCCTGCTGCCAGAAGGCGGCACGCCGGTCGCCTCCCTTTCGCGGATGAAGGGCGCCGCGGCTTCGGTCGAGATGGGCGCGGGTCTGTCCCCCGAACTGTCCGCCGCGCTCTACCTCGAGACCGCCCACGGCGTTCCGCGCAAGTCCTGCGGACTTCCGATCGGCGTCGAGGCGACCGACGCCTTCCTGGCATCGCTCGAAGCCGTTTCCGGCAAGCCGATGCCCCGATCCATCGCCGCCGAGCGGGCCCGCCTGCTCGACTCCTACGTGGACGGACACAAGTACGTGTTCGGCAAGCGCGCGCTCCTGTACGGAGACGTGGATTTCGTCGAAGCCCTCGCGCTCTTCCTGCGGGAAATCGGCATCGAGCCGGTGTTCCCCGAAGGGGAGGGGCGGGACTTCTTCCAGGCCGAAGCGGCCGCCCGGCAGTCGGCGGCGGACGGAAAGCCAGTGGATATCGTCATCGGCTCCAGCAAGGGCTACAAGACGGCCGGCAAGCTCGACGTGCCCCTCGTCCGGATCGGCTTTCCCGTCCACGACCGTTTCGGAGGGCAGCGCATGCGCTCCCTCGGCTACGGCGGAACCCAGGAATTATTCGACCGCATCGTCAATGCGCTCATAGAACGAAGGCAGGAGGACAACCATGTCGGCTACACCTATTATTGAACGAATCGGGCCGCGGGCTGAGTTCGCGGCGATCGAGCATCCCTGCTACGATCCGGCGCACAAGGCGAACGTGGCGCGTCTCCATCTTCCGGTGGCTCCGCGCTGCAACGTGCAGTGCCGTTTCTGCGACCGTAGCTTCGACTGCGTGAACGAAAGCCGCCCGGGCGTCACCGCGTCGCTCCTGTCGCCCTACGAGGCTCTTGAGCGTGTCGACCAGGTGCGTGAGCGGCTGCCGAACCTCAAGGTCATCGGCATCGCCGGTCCTGGG
>QKCO01000143.1 GCA_003245635.1 Treponema sp. | reverse complement strand
GTCTCCGGCACGTAGATGGTCAGGCGCAGGTCGGACAGGTCCGCCAGCACGAACAGAGGGCTCCCGACGGCCGCGAATTCACCGACTTCCACCAGGCGGGACATCACGGTCCCCGCCGAAGGGGCCGTCACCGCGCAGTCGCGCACGGCCTTGTCCAAGAGCTTGTACGCGAAGGTCGCCTGATCGAGCTTGGCCCGCGCGCTCGCGATCTCCTCGGGCCGGGCAAGGTTGTTGAGCTTCTTGAGCGCCTGCTCCGCGGCCGAATGCTGGGCGGCGGCGACGGCCAGGCGCGCCTCGGCGTCTTCGAACTGTTTGCGCGTCGCGCTGCCCTGCTCGTAGAGCTTCTGCACCCGTTCCCCGTCGATCCTGGCCAGCTTCAGGGTCTCCGAGGCCTGCGCAAGCGCCTCGTCGGCCTGGGCGATGTCCTCGTCCCGCGCGCCCTTGAGCAGCAGCCGAAGCTGCGCGTCGGCGAAGTCGACGCCCGCCTTCGCCTGGCCGCGCTGGAGCTCGAGTCCCTCCCGGTCGATATCCGCCAGGGGGGCGCCCGCGGCGACCGAATCGCCTTCGGCGGCGTGCAGCGCCGTCACCTCGCCGGTCGCCCTGCTCGAGACCCGCACGTCGGTCGCCTCGATCGTGCCCGACGCGACGATGCCGACCTCCTTCTCGCGGCAGGACGGCAGCAGCGCCGCGAAAGCAAGCGAGGCAAGAAGAAGCCGGGCCGTCCGCCCGAACCGATTCGTTTTCATGGGTTCCTCCCGATGCCGATGATCTCCTTCCAGCCCGGCGCATCCTCGCCTTCGACCGGAAGGTCCAGCCTCACGGCGGGGAAGCGTTCGCGCCCCGCGTCGCTGAGCATGCCCTTGAACAGGATGTCCATCATCGTTGAAATAACCTCCGTCATGGAGTACGGCAGCGCGATGAGGCGATTCGGATTGGCGATATCGTCGATGAAGGAAACGAACAGCTGCGACATGATCTTCGGATCGAGATCGGTCCGGATCTCGCCCCGCTCGCGCCCCGCCTCGATGAGCCGCTCCAGCACGCTGAAAACCTTCTTCCGGCGGAAGGCGCTGATCATCTCCCAATAGCGGGGATCCCCGACCGCCAGATCGCGCATCAGCACCGGGGAAAGACTCGACAGGAAACGGCCCAGCAGCAGGATGATGCGCGAATACGCGGCGAACCAGGCTTCCGGCGCGTCGGAGAGATGGGAATCGACCAGCTCTCCCATGAGAGAGAAACGCCGCCTGAACAGGTCCTCCAGAAGCGCGTCCTTGTTCGGGAAATACTTGTACAGCGTACGCTTGCTCACGCCCGCCAGCTCGCCGGCCTGCTCCATCGTCAGGGCCGAGAACCCGTACCGGAATACATGGGTTTCGAGCCGTTCCAGGATACGCGCGCGCGTTCGATCGCTTCGCTCCATACCGCTCCTCGAATGTTTTCTAAGTATACGATATTTGTTCTATTCGTATACTAATACAAACATAGCGCTCCGGAAGAAAAACGTCAACGCCTCCGCGCTCGGCCCTATGGCCCCGCGCTCCGCAAGCGCTCGCGATCTTGCGGAACGCGGCGATCGGGACCATAATAGTTGCAATCGCAACTATTCGAGACGGATGCCCGAAAGGAAAACTGCTTTGAAAATCATGAACGATCCGGAAGAGCGCTTCGTCCGGATGACGACCGAACCGGTATCGCGGCTCATACCGAGCCTGGCGATACCGACCATCGTCAGCATGCTGGTGACCTCCCTGTACAACATGGCGGACACGTACTTCGTGGGGAAGATCAACACGAGCGCGACCGGAGCGGTCGGCATCGTCTTTTCCCTTATGACCATCATCCAGGTGGTCGGCATGACCTTCGGCGTCGGATCGGGCAGCTACGTAGCCCGGCTGCTGGGCGCGAAAGATATCGACCGGGCCGGCCGATCGGTATCGACGGCCTTCTTCACCGCGGCGGCCTGCGGCTTGACGCTCACCATCCTGGGCGAGACGTTCATGAATCCGCTCATGCGGGTCCTCGGCTCCACCGACACCATCCTGCCCTACGCGCGCGCCTACGCCGGATATATCCTGCTCGGCGCCCCCTACATGGCCGCGTCCTTCGTCATGAACGTCAACCTGCGCTCGGAGGGGAGCGCCGTGCTGGCCATGATCGGCATCGCCAGCGGCGCGGTCCTCAACATCGCCCTGGACCCCCTGTTCATCTTCGTGTTCGGCTGGGGCATAGCAGGCGCGGCCGCCGCGACCATCCTGAGCCAGGCGGTCGGCTTCGGCGTGCTCCTTTCCCATTACCTCAAGCGCCGCAGCGCGCTGCGCATCCGGCCGCGGAGCTTCACGTTCGAATGGGCGATGTACCGCGAAATCCTCCGGTCGGGGCTTCCGACGCTGTTCCGGCAGTCGGTGGCGAGCCTCGCGGCGATCGTGCTGAACACCTCCGCCGGCGCGCACGGCGACGCCGCGATCGCCGGCATGTCGGTGGTCATGCGCCTGATGATCTTCATGGGATCGATCATCATCGGCTTCGGCCAGGGCTTCCAGCCGGTGGCCGCCTTCAACTATACGGCCGGCCGCAGGGACCGCGTGCGCGACGCGTTCTGGTTCTCGGTTCGCGCCAGCGCCGTCGTGCTGGTCTGCTTCGCGGCGTTCGCCGCTTCCTTGGCGCCGCACATCATCCGCCTGTTCCGGGACGATCCGGCCGTCGTCGCGGTGGGAGCCTTCGCCCTCAGGATGCAGTGCATCACGCTTCCGCTGTCGTCGTTCATCGTCATGTCGAACATGATGTTCCAATACATCGGCCAGCCGTCGAAAGCCGCCTTCCTGGCCCTCTCGCGGCAGGGGCTCGTCTTCATTCCTGCCATCCTCATCCTGTCGCGGAGCTTCGGGCTCACGGGCATCCAAACGAGCCAAGCGGTCGCCGACGCCATCACCTTCCTGCTCGCGCTTCCGCTGACGGCCGGCACGCTCAAAGCGATGCGGAACTCGTAGGAACGGGGGCGAACGATGCGGGAACCGACGATTCTGCGCCACCTTTCGGTGCTCTACCGGATCAGCCAGATCCGCATCAACCGGAAGCTGAAACCCTACGGGATCGGCGCGGGCCAATACCCCTTCATGCTGGCGCTGCTGCGGCATCCGGGGATCAGCCAGGACGCCCTGTCCCGGCATCTGGTCATCGACAAGGGCACGACGGCCAAAGCGGTCAAGACCCTGCGGAAGGCCGGATTCGTCGTCCGGGAAAGGGACGGCGGAGACAAACGGGCGTTCAAGCTGTTCGCCACGGAAAAGGGAGAAGCGCTCCGGGAAATCCTTGACGGCATATTGCTCGAGTGGCGGGACGCGCTCTGGAGCGGGTTCGACCAGAAAGAACGGGACGCGGCCTACTCGCTCGCCGAACGCATGGCGGCCAACGCGCAGGCGGCCGTGGACTGATCGTCGTTCGGCAAGCGCCGCGCGGGCATGCCGCATTTTTTTCAGCTATACTATCCAGAGGCATCATTGAAGGAAATCGATTCGTTCCCGAAGGAGCCGCCGAAATGGATACGATCGACGAAGCAGGATTGGACACCAAGCTCGTGCGGTTCGCCGCCGGGCAGGAAATTTTCCGGGAAGGTTCCGTCGGACGGGAAATGTATATCGTCCGGACGGGACGCGTACGGGTATCGATCTCCAAGGAAGGCCGGTCGGTGCCGATCACCGAGCTCGGGAAAGGATGCTCGGTCGGCGAAATGTCCTTCATCGCCGGAATTCCCCGAACCGCGACGGTGACCGCGCTCGAGCCGGTCATCGCCAGCAGGATAGGTCCGGACATGCTCTCCGGGGACGTCTTCGGCGTTGCCGGTTGGGTCATGAGCATCGCCCGGGTCCTGGTCGAACGGATCAAACGGACCACGGAGCTGCTCGGGGACTATATCGCCGACGGCCCGCATCCCATCTCCGCCGAATCGCTCGATGAAGGAGCCGAAGCTAAGCCGGCGTTCGGCATCGAGGAACCGGAATGCACCGCCTGCGTGAAATTCACCGGAATATTCGATAAACGGCAGGTCGACCCCGCCAAGGACGCCATACGCAGGCTATTCATCAAATACCCCGACGGCATCGTTCTGGATTTTTCCGGCATCATCGACATCGACCACGACGCCCTCTCTTTCCTGCTGCAGCTGGCCGGAAGCCGCCAAGCGAAGGAAGGGAAGCTGCAGATGCGGAACATGCAGCTGATCCGAAACAAAGTGTCCGGAATGAAAGAAATCCGGAATTTGCTGGAATCGATAAAACTTCCGTCGCGGCGGGTGGAAGCCGGAACCCATCTTATTCGCCAGGGGCAAACCGAACGGACGATGTTCGTCATACGCTCCGGGGAATTCGACGTCGTCGAGGAAAGCGAAGGCAAGGAGCCGATCGTTTTGGGGAGGGTCCGGGAGGGCGACGTCGTCGGGGAAATGTCGCTGCTCAGGGAAGGCGTACGCTCGGCTTCGGTGGTGGCGGTCAAGCCGGGGTCGGTGATGGAAGTGACGCCCAAGGAATTCTTCGCCAATACCTACACCGTGCCGGATTGGTTCATGCGTATGGTCTACGGGCTCGTGGACAGGCTGCGCAACACGAACGATATGCTCACCCACATAGCCTCCGAGAAGTCCCCGGATACGGATATACCCCGCATGCCCGCGCCGCTGAACATCGAGATGGACGGATCGGCTCCCGGCAATTTCTCCCTCGCCGGAACGCTGAGCCTTGAGAATCTGGAATTGCTGGTGCCGATCATCAGGCATCTGACCTACTCGGGAAGGAAGACCATCACGATGGATTTGCGGCGGGTGGAGAGGATCGACCGGGAGAGCATCCGCTATCTCATGAATTTGTACATGGTTCTGAAAGAAAGCGGGGGGCGTCTCGAATTGATCGGCAACCACCGTTATCTGGCGTGGATGAAGGACCGCGGCGCGGATGACAAAATAGCGGAAGCCGAAGCTTCCCGCTGAGCGCGTTCGGTTGAACGCGCTCGCTTGAGCTCGCTCGACCGGACGGCGGCGGACGGCGCTTCCGGGGACGCCGCTTGCCTCCCGGCCCCCGTCGAGGTACACTGGGGCCATGCTCGAGTTCGCCCATCTGCACGTCCACACGGACTTCTCCCTCCTCGACGGAGCCTCATCGATCCCCAACCTCGTCTCCAAGGCTAAAGCCTTGGGCATGAAGCATTTGGCCATCACCGACCACGGCAACATGTTCGGCGTGCTGAAG
>QKCO01000178.1 GCA_003245635.1 Treponema sp. | reverse complement strand
CGCAGGCTTCCTTCAAGACCTCGCAGAACTCCTGAGGGAGCGTTCCGCAGGCCTCGCGGCCGACGGCGTCGCGCGGATCGAAGCCGAGCAGATCGCCGATGGCGGGATTGGCACCGCGGAGGATGCCGCCGTCGTCCACCAGGGCGCAGAGGTCGGACATGCTGTTGACTATCGCTTCGGCGGCTATCCGGGGGCTCAGCGAAAGCACCGGGTAGCGATCCCGGAACAGGGCGATGGCGACGACCCAGAGCGCGATGAAGCACTGCACCACGGGCGGAATCGGCTGCTCGCCAAGCATGGGCAGCACGATATGGAACGCGAGCACGAGCACGATGATCGCGGCGATCGGAAAAGTGATCAGGCGTCCGTGCAGCCGCGCCCGATTCGTCCGGGAGACGCGGATGAGCCGCACGCCTATAATCGTGAACGCGGCAAGTCCGGCCAACAAGACGAGGATGAAGGCGTAGTTCCACCACGAAGAGGGATCGACCGACTCGAGCCAGCCGAAGTCGGAACGCGCGAAATCGACGGCCAGCAGCCGCCCGGTGGCGATACCGAAGATGAAGAAGGGAGCGGGTGCGAAGATGAGCGCGACGGTCGGTCGGGACAGGGGCCGGACAGCGTAGTGGCAGTACAGCCGGTAGGCGTAGTACATGGCGAAGGACGGGTTCAGCGCCCAGGCGAACGAGCCGGCGCGGTAGATCAGGCGAACCGTGTCCGGATCGTTCGTCAGGGACATCGCGGCGTACGCCGCGTTCCAGATGGCGGTCGCCGCCGAGAACGCGAAAAACGCCCGCTCGAGAGGAGAACCGAGCGCGCCGCGCGAATAGGTGAACGCCATGGTCAGCGCGATCAGCCCCGCCATGAGCCCGTAGATCATCGCGAACAATCCGTAGGTATCGATCATAATCCGTCGCATAGCATAGAGCGGCGCGCGCTGAACGGCAAGCGCGGGGAAGCGCAAAGTTCGCCATTGCGCCTACGCCGAAAGAGGAGTATAGTGACTCCCGATTCGTCCATTATGACGAAAGGAGTAATTTTGTCACTTACCGTCCCCAACCGTTCACCCCACGAATTCCATATCCCCGTCCTCGGAACGGGTTTTTCCGTCGATACTCCCATCAAGGTCGCGCGCTACGGCATCGACTCGGTCATGTCCGTCGTCGACGACGAGCTGCTCGAGCAGGCGCGGCGCCACCACGCCGAAGCGGCGGGCTTCGAATACGTCCGGATCGAGAAAGCCGACGAGGACCATCGCGCGAAGCGCACGCGCGCCTACCTGGACCTTGTCGATACGCTGACCAAACAGAGCTTCGAGCGGATCCGGGACAGCTTCCCCGACGGGGAAGAGGCGAAGAAATACTTCTCGATGCTCCCCCCCTGCGCCGCCCGAGCGGATTTCGAACGGCTCGCGGCCCTGCCGGCGGGAGAGGAACGGAGCCGGCTCGAAGCGGAGCTCAAGGCCTTCATGCGGCGGGGAAGCGCCGACATCAACATCATGACCAAGCTCGACCGCATCCCCGACGACGCTCCCGGCGAGAATCCCGCCTACTATTCGGACGCGTCCGCGTCCCTGCGCGGCTTTGCGGAAAGCAGCCTCGAATCGTCCATCGTGTTCTCCGCCGGCATGAACCCGCGCCTGTTCGACTACCTCTCGAGCTTCGACGCCTTCCGTCCGGATGCGGACGGCAAGGCGCGCAAGCGCATCTGCATCAAGGTGAGCGACTACCGCTCCGCCTTCGTGCAGGGCATTCAGCTGGCCAAGAAGGGCTTGTGGACCAGCGAGTTCCGCGTCGAGTCGGGCCTCAACTGCGGCGGCCACGCGTTCCCGACCAAGGGAGCCCTGCTCGGCCCCATCCTCGAGGAATTCGTCCAGAAGCGGAAGGAACTGTTCGATAAGGTCTACGCCGCGTTCGCGGCCGCCGCGGCCGCCAAAGGCAAGCCCGTTCCCGCGCCGGAGACCCTTGAGCAGCGCTTGAGCGCGCAGGGCGGCGTCGGCACCGCGGAGGAGCATGCGTTCCTCAAGACGCGCTACGCGCTCTCCGGCGTCGGCTGGGGCACGCCCTTCCTCCTGGTGCCCGAAGCGACCAACGCGGACGAGGAATCGCTCGATCGCCTCGTCTCCGCCGGAGAGGACGACATCGTCCTATCGGAGGCCTCGCCGCTCGGCGTGCCGTTCTGGATCGTCAAGGACTGCCCCTCCGAGAAGCGCCGGCTCGAAGGCATCGCGAGGGGCAAGCACGGCACCCCCTGTCCCAAGGGATTCCTCGCGCTCAACGAAGAAATGGAGGGCCCGCCCCGCTGCACGGCCGCCGCGCGCTACCAGGTCCCGAAGCTCAAGCAGCTGACCGAAAGCGCCCTGGCGGCGAAGGACGCGCTCTCCGCCCTCAAGATCGAACGGATCAAGCAGCAGGTGTACGCGAAGGCCTGCCTCTGCCGGGACCTCGCCGCGTCCTTCACGAAGAAGGCGGGGATCGAAAAGGACGGGACGACCATGCTGACCGCCGGACCGAATCTCGCCTACTTCGACGCGCGGTATTCGCTTTCCGACTTCGTTTCGCACATCTACGGACGCATCAACCTGCTCGCGGGGAAGAACCGGCCGCACGTGTTCGTGGCCGAAGCGCGCCTTTACATCAAGAACCTTTCGGCGGAGCTCGCCGACGCGGCGGCCCGGCTGTCGGACAAGGGAAAGAAGTACTTCAGCGACTACTACGCGAATCTGATCGAGGGCATCGAATACTACGAAAAGCTTTCGGCCTCCTTCATCGACGGCGAACGCGAGCGCTTCCGGGAAACGCTCGAGCGCGTCCGCGCGGAAACGCGCGCGCTGCTGGGCGCGATCGACGCCTTGCCGGACGCCCCCTGATCCGGTAATTTATTCCGGATCATCCCGCACGGAGGAGCTTATGGGCGGCAGCGTTTTCGGATCGTACTTCAGGATTTCCACCTTCGGCGAATCGCACGGCGGCGCCGTGGGCGTCGTCCTCGACGGCGTGCCGCCGGGGCTCGAGCTTTCCGAGGAGGAGGTCCAGATCCAGCTCGACCGGCGCAAGGGCGGCCAGAGCGAAGCCTCCACGCCGCGCGCCGAGCCCGACCAGGTCCACTTCATGTCGGGCGTGTTCGAAGGCAAGGCGACCGGCACGCCGATCCTCATGATCCTGTACAACAAGGACGCGCGGCCCCAGGCCTACGACGCGATCAAGGACCTGTTCAGGCCCGGGCACGCCGACCACACCTATCTGTCCAAATACGGCATCCGCGACCACCGAGGCTCCGGCCGGGCGTCCGGCCGCGAAACGGCGGCGCGCGTCGCCGCGGGAGCCGTCGCGCGCAAGCTCCTGGAAGCGCGCGGGGTGCGGATCTTCGCCTATTCCAAGCGCATCGCCGGCATCCAGTGCCCGGACATCGATCCCGCGTCCTTCGATCCGGCGGTCATCGAACGCAATCCCCTGCGCGCGAGCGACGGGGAGACGGCGAAGCTCATGATGTCCGAGATCGAAAAGGCTAAGGCCGACAAGGATTCGGTCGGCGGCATCGTCGAATGCCGCATCTCCGGCGTGCCCGCGGGGCTCGGGGAGCCGGTGTTCGACAAGCTCGACGCGCTCCTCGCGCACGCGATGCTGTCCATCGGCGCGGTCAAGGGCATCGAGTTCGGCACCGGATTCGGCGCGGCGGACCTGCGCGGCAGCGAGCACAACGACGGCATGGACAAGAAGGGCTTCCTCTCCAACCACGCCGGCGGCATCATCGGCGGCATCAGCAACGGCCAGGAGATCGTGTTCCGCCTGGTCGTCAAGCCGACCTCTTCCATCGAAAAACCGCAGAAGACCGTCGGCGTCGACGGGAAGGAGCATACGATCGTGACCGAAGGTCGGCACGACGTCTGCATACTGCCGCGCATCGTGCCGGTGGTCGAAGCCATGGCCTGCCTCGTGCTCGAGGATCAGCTGAAGGCCGCGGCGGCGCTCAAGGCGTAGCGATTAGAGGGGAAGCGATACGATGAAGGCGGTTCCGCGCTCGGCGCCGCTTTCGACCCGGATGGTGCCGTTCAGGAATTCCTCGACGAACAGGCGGGCGGCGTACGTGCCCAGTCCCCTGCCGCGCGCTTTTGTGCTGAACGAGCGGTGGAACAGCTGCGACCGCACGCTCTCCGGAATCACCGCCGCGTTCGTTACGGAGAATTCGGCCGCCTCGCCGGCCGCCGCGAAGGACAAGCCCACAGACTGTCCGCGCACGGAAGCCTCTATCGCGTTCTTGATGAGATTCGACAAAACTCTCTTAAGCAGCACCGGATCGGTCGAAAGAACGAGCGGGGACTCGGGACGCTTGAGGACGAATCCGATGCCGCGGTTTTCCGCGATCCGCCGATAGATCGCGACGACCGAATCGACGATCTCGGCGGCGGACGACGGCGTGAAGTCCGAAGGAAGATTCCCCATCTCGGCGTCTGAAAGCATGCGGTGCGACACCAGCTCGTCCACCAGCTGATCCGAGGCCTCGCGCGCGAGCGCGAAGTGTTCGGGGAACGAGTCCTTGGTCGGATCGATCAGATGCATCAGCGAGGACAGGGAACCGGCCGTATTCATCAGATCGTGCAGGAAAATGCGTTCGAAGGATTCGCGCCGTTTCCGCTCCGAGATGTCGATGACCGAAAACAGGTAGAAGATTTCGCTGCCGATCTTTATCGGCTTGGACCACACCTGGAGGTCGAGCTGATCGATCCGCTCGGTCGAGCTGCGCGCGATCGAGAATTCTTCCGTCCGCATTTTGCCTGAGAATGCGGCGGCGAGGCTTTTAGCCGCGCCGCAGTAGCGGCAGAGCGCGCCGGTGCCGCACCCGTCCTCGCCGAGGCGGGCGTTGTCGCAGGCGAAGGCTTCGCCCGGGCGGAGACCGAGGGGCGTGGAGACGTCCGGGCGCATGAACTCCTGGGCCCGCGCGTTGCCGTACACGATCTGGCGGTCGGAATTGAGCACCAACAGCGCGATGGGAAAATCGACCATGTAGGCGAGCGATATGACGCCCGAAACGCGCCGGATCTGGTCCGCGAGCTCCGCGACGCTCGCCCTGCCGGCGGGCAGCATCGGGCCGAGCCCTTCCGTGTATTCCGAGTTCACGAAGCGAGCTCCACGGCGGCGCGCAGCTTGGCGAGGAAGGACTGCTGGTCAGAGGTCCCTTTCAAATATTCGGTGACGACCGCGCGGACGCCGCCGGGGAAGGAGCGCCAATAGCGTTCGGGCCAGTCGCCGAGTTCCCTGCGGAGCGCGCTTTCCTCGGCCTTCGCCATCGCGCCCGACGAATAGGCGACGAACTGCTCGGCCATAGCCAGGAGCACGTCGGGAGGGATGCGGGAAGGCCGGTCGGAGGGAGCCTCGCCGTCCACGTCGACTATGCCGGCCGACTGTCCGGCGGCGCCCCCGGAAACGCGGCCGCCGTCCGAGGCCGGATCGGGAACCCAGGCGCCGAGCAGCTCCGCGATCTGGTCGTCGTCCAGCTCGGGCGCCTCCTTGCGCAGCATCTCCGCGGCGAGGCCGCGCACCGTCGAGCGCACCGCCTTGAGGCTCGCGCCGGCGCTGCCGGCCAAGTCCTCCGCCGCCTTCTTCGCCCAGCGCGCCGGGTCCATGACGCCCGCGTCGCCGAACATCGACAGGTCGCGCTTGCGCCTGACGACGGCGGCCGCGACCGCTTCTATCTCGGCGGCGCCGCATCGGTTGAGGATATAGTCGAGGGTCTTCACTAGTTCGGCGTCGGCCATAGGTATCCAACTTAGTGCGTTATCGATAATTACGCAAGGCGCGGAAATAATTCGGCGGCGTCGGTTGACCGAGCGCCTCCGTTCCGGTACAACGGGCCCGATGGAAATCATAGTGCTCGGATCGGGAACGTCGCACGGCATACCGGTCATCGCCTGCTCCTGCCGCGTCTGCCGCTCCGCCGACCCGCGGGACGTCCGCTACCGCGCCTCGCTGCTCGTCCGCGGCTCGGGCGGGGAACGCGTGCTCATCGACGCGGGCCCCGAATTCCGCCTGCAGGCGGTCCGCGCCGGCATCGACCGCCTGGACGCGCTGCTCCTGACGCACGCGCACGCCGACCACGTGCACGGCCTCGACGACATCCGTCCGCTCACCCGGCACCGGCCCCTTCCCGTCTATGCGAACGCGGCGACGATCGACGAATGCCGCGAACGCTTCGCCTATATCTTCAAGGAGACCCAGCTCGGCGGCGGCAAGCCGAGCGTCGATCTGCGGACCGTCGACCCGGCGGCCGCCGACGGCGGCGCCTTCTCGGTCGGCAGCCTTCGGATCGTCCCCATCCACGCCAAGCACGGCCGGCTCGACATTCTCGGCTGGCGCATCGAGGAAGGAAGCCGCGCGCTGGCCTACCTCACCGACGTGAGCTTCATACCGCGCTCTTCGTTTCCGCTGCTCGAAGGACTCGACGTCCTGGTGCTCGGCGCGCTGCGGGAACGGGCGCACGAGACGCATTTCAATTTCGACCAGGCTCTGGAAACGATCGCATGCGTCGCCCCGCGGAAGGCCTTCTTTTCGCACCTCTGCCACGACAGCTCCCATGAAGACGTGATCGCCTACATCGCCGCCCGGGCGAAGACCGACGGCATCGAGTACCGCGCCGAGCCGGCGTGGGACGGACTCTGCGTCACTCTACCGTGATGCGCACGCCTGTTCCGCGGGCGCCGTCGGACGCGACCGCTTCGATATCGTAGACGCCCCGCGCGAGCGGGAATCGGACTGAATGAGGATACGGCGTCCGGGCGAAGAAGGCGCCGTTGACGAACCACGACAGCGTTTCGCTAGATGGAGAAACCGACGCGGAAAGCGGGATCGTCTGGAAGCGGGGATCAAGGTCCGGATCGACCAGATAGCGCCCGCCGTCTTTCGGCGCGGTGATCGTTACCGACGAGAGTCCCCGCTTGGGAGCGGGCGGCGCGCCGAGTCCGCGCCGGCTTCCCCAACGCGCGTACTCGGGCGGCAAGACGGCGAACGGCCGAAGCCCGATGCGCGCGGCCGGCGTTTCGGCGTCCGCCAGCGCGCCGGTCGCCGTATCAACGGCCATCCGCCGGTGCACCGCGCAGACCGCGCGGGGCGCGAGCGACGGAGGGAACCATTCGCGGGAGGTCGCCGGACAGTCCGGCCCCGCCGCCTCGCCCGAAAGCAGGCAGAGGTCGACGGGGACCGCTCCGGCGGGCACGGGGAACAGCCGCTCGTCGATGCCTTCCTTCTGCAGCGGCTGCAGATGCTCCATCATCTCGTGCGCGTAGCGCGCGGCGATCATGCCGGCCACGCGGTTCATGGGTTCGTTCTCGGGATTGCCGAGCCACACCGCCACGATGTAGTCCCGGGAACAAGCCACGGTCCAGGCGTCCCTGAAGCCCTGGCTCGTGCCCGTCTTCACGGCGACCGGCCAGGCGTATTCGAGTTCCCCCAGCCGGGGGAAAGACGGGGCGCGCGCCTGCGGATCCGAAAGCCAGCGGAGCACCAGCCGGGAAGCGTAGGGGGAAAAGACCGACGCGGCCGAACGGACCGGAGCGATGCCGGCGACGCCCCGGAAGAAGCGGGGCTCCACCAGGCGGCCGTCGTTCACGAGCGTCGCGTACGCGCCGGCCAGATCGGCCAGGCGGATTTCGAGCCCGCCGATGGCCAGACCGTAGCCGTACCAGAGCGCGTCCCGGCTCCCGCGCGCGAGGCCGAGGGAACGGAGGACGCCCAGGAAGCGCTCGGGCCCCACCCCCTCGAGCACCCGGAGGGCCGGAATATTGCGGCTGTTCGCGAGCGCGCGGCCGTAGAGCATGGGTCCCAGGAAGTCGTCGTCGAAATTGGCGGCGCGGTATTCGCCGCCGGGCCCGAGCACCGAGAACGGCAGGTCGGCGAGGATGCTCGCGGGGCTGAAGATACCCGAGTCGAGGCCGAGCGCGTAGAGGAAGGGCTTGAGGACGCTCCCGGACGAGCGGGGAGCCAGACAGTAGTCGATGGCCCCCGCCTTCTCCCGGTCGAAATAGCCGCTCGAGCCCGCCCATGCGAGCACTTCCCCGTTTTCCGCCCCGAGCACGACGAGCGCCGCGTTGCCGGTTCGGTAGCGCTCGTTCTCCTCCACCGCGCGGACTACCAGGCTCGAGGCGAAAGCCTGGATATCCGGATCGAGCGTGGATATCAGCGGACGCCGCAGGGCCTCGGGCGGGAGACGCCCGCTTTCGGCGAGCGTCCGCTCGATGAAGTGGAGGGCTTCGTCGCTGCGGTACTCGCGCCGGGGCCGCCTCATCGAGCGCAGCTCGTCGCGGGCGGCGGCGCAGGTTTCCCCGTCGGCGCGGCCGGAACGTTCCATGAGGTCGATGACGATGCCCGCCCGCCGCCGCGCCCGGGCGAAGCCGGCCAGGTCGAACAGGTTCATCGCCCCCGGCGCCTGAGGGATCGCCGCCAGGAGCGCGCACTCTGCCGGGGACAGATCGGCTACCGGCTTGCGGAAATAGCGCCGAGCGGCGTACGCGACCCCGAATATGCGGTTGCCCTGCGGCAAGGTCGTCAGGTAGCGCTCGAGGATGAAGCGCCTCCCGTAGAGGGCCGTCGCCATGAGGGCGGCGCTCGCTTCGGCGGCTTTGTTGTACGCCGTCCGGGGAGCCGGATGCGCGAGGCGGATCACCTGCATGGCGATCGTGCTCGCGCCCTGGCGCGCGCCGGAAGAAATCAGCGAAAGGGCGCGCGCGACGGCTATCGGATCGACGCCGGGATGCAGGCGGAAGCGCGTATCCTCGATGGACAGGAGGGCGTCGACGAGGAAGGGATTCTCCTCGACCCCGGCCTTCCAGAAGCCCAGGTCCCGGCTGCCGCGGAGGTCCTCGGTCAGGTAGCCGCCGCGCCGGTCCTCGATCAGGGGGGTCGCGCCCTGGAGCGCGGGATAGGCGCGCGGGAACCCGATGCCGAAGAAGACGAGCGCGCAGGCGGTCGGGAACGCGAAGCCCGCGCGCGCGAGAAGCCGGAAGCTCACTTCGCTCGGATGACCGCTTCGCAGCCTTCGGACAAGCCGGAAACCGATTGGTCGTACATGAGCTCGGCCCGGGCCTGAGGACTCGTGAAGCGCCCCTCGAAGCTCGCCCGCGTGCGGAAGTAGAAGTGGTAGGTTCCCTTCGGCAGCTGGTTGTAGTAGTACGTCACGCGGTCGTCGAGCGTCGTCGAATAGGTCGGCTCGACGCTCAGCGCGTTGGCCGGCGTCGCGTCGGAGCCCGCTCCGGCAAGCCGCGGATCGAGCGGCTCGAAGCCCGCCGCGATCGGTATCTCGATCGCGACGAAATCGCGGTCGGCGAAATTCACGACCGTCGCGTGCTCCTCCACCACGTCGTCGACGCGGAATTCCGCCGGCGTACCGGCCTTGGCCGGGACCGCCTTCTCGAGCCGTCCGTCGGTGCCGACGCGCAGGAACTCGCGCTCCACCAGGAAGCCATCGTTGACGGCCGCGGCGGAGCCGCCCCGCGCGGCGGGCGTATAGCTCACCGAGGAGATCAGCGTCAGCGGCGTCTTCGGCGCGCCCCTGACGACGCGCACCGCCGCATCCCCGAACCCGTCGAGGACGAAGGACGCGAGAGGCGATCCCTTGGTCTCAAGACGCTCCGTCCGGCCGCTCCCCGACACCTCCAGGACGATGTTTTCGCTCTTGGCCGCCTCTATCCACGCGCCCAGGGCGGACGACGCGGCGACGGTGTCCATCGTGGAGCCCCAGCCGTTCGGCCCCGCGCGCTCGACCAGCCAATCGGCCAAAAGCTCTATGCGCTTGTCTTTCTTGTCCGAGGCTGCCAGGGCCTCGAGCACGGCGGCGACCGTGCGGGTCTCGGTCAGGAGCACGCGGCTCGACCCCGAAAAGCCGCGGACTCCGGCGAGCACGTCCCTGCCCTTCTCCCTTTTCACCGTCAGGCTCGAGAAGAGGCTTTTCTCCAGTTCGCTGCCCTTCGAGCCGCGGAGCGCCCCGCGCTTCTTCAGCGCGAGGTAGAGGCGGGAACGCGAATACAGGTCCATGTCCGCGGCCCGGTCGAGGAAATAGCTAGCGTACGAGCGCTCCCAGCGGCCGGCCGCCTCGAGAGCGGAGAAGGCCTGGACGCGCTCGAAGGAAGCCCACTTGAGGTCCCACAGGTACGAATCGGAGCGCAGCGAGCGGGAAAGCCCGTCCTTCGCGCGATCGAGCGTTTCCCGGTCGACCGAAAGGCCGGCGTCCGCCGCCCGGGTGAAGAACTCGACCAGATAGGCGGTGAGCGAAACGGAGGGGGCCGAGCCCGGCCAATAGCCGAACAGCCCCGAAGCTTCATCCTGACACGTTACCGCGTAGCGCTTGAAGTCGCGGTAGGCGCGCTCGAAGACGCCCGTCGGTCCCTGGAGGCCGACCGCTTCGAGGAAGCCCTTCATCGCGACCGACGGGAACAGCTGCGATGCCCGCTGCTCGAGGCAGCCGTGGGGATACGCTTTGAGGAACGAAAAGCCCTTCCCGATCGCCAGGAGCCTCGGATCGGAGGCGACCAGGATCGCCCGCGAAACGGAACCCTCGCGTGCCGCCTCGCGCGGCGCGGGCAGATCCGCCGCAGCCTTCCCTTCGAGCGAAATCGAAACGCTCTCGGTCCGCGCGGAGATGTCGGCCCTGACCGGAAGCTCGAGCTCGAACGCGTCGCGGGATTTGTCGGCCTGGCGCTCGACCGCGTAGGAGACCAGCGCCTGGTCGGGCGCGTCCGGCCTCAACGTCCAGGGAGCCCGCATCGGAATGAAAAGCCTGAGGGCGTCCGTATCCGGCAGCTCGATGCGCTCCGCCTTGCCGTCTCCCGCCGGGCCGTCGAACTCGAGGCCCGTCAGCTTGCGGGCCCAGATCGCCGGTCCGCCCGAGCCGAGCGCGACGCGGACGGTGCCGCCGGCGGTGAAGGAGTCGCCCGGCCGCACGAAGCGCGGCACCGCGTTCTGGAGGACGATATCGAGGCGCACCGGCAGGGTCGACCGGGCCGCGCCGAAGCGGTCGTAGCCGGAAGCGACCACCGCGCGGACGGCGAAATCGGTCAGGTTGTCCGGAAGATCGACCTGAACCGACGCCTTCCCGCCCCTGACGGGTATGCCCGCCTTGAAGAAGGGCACGGTCTTGAAGTTCTTGCGGACCGTCGAGCGGTTGAAGAGGTCGGTCATGAATTCATCCGAGCCGTCGCCGCCGGGAACCTCGCTGTAGGGCAGCATGCCGAGCGCGCGGTTGCGCGTGTCGCCGATGCGGACCGCGCTCCCGAGCCGATCGATGAACGCGGGTAGCGGATCGAGGGCGCGCTCCTTGCCGAGCGAGAGCACCGCCTTGTCCACGAGCCACAGGACCGCCTCGCCGTCGACCGGCCGGCCCTTCTCGTCGCTCGCGGCGATATCGACGACAATCCGCTGCGCGGGATTGGCGCGCGCGGGATGGGATACCGAGACTTGCACCTGGTTCTCCACCGGCCGAACCTTGAGCTCGAGGGACGCGCCGACGGTCGCCGGCTTTCCCAGGTCGACCGGACCGGCGGGCGGCGCGCCGGGAACCCGGCCGCGGTAGAGGATGGCCTGCACCGGTAGGGACGGCGTCATCTCCCCCGAGATCGGCAACTCGAACAGACCGTGCCCGTCCTCGATCGGCACCACCTGATAGCGATTTTCGTCGGGAGCCTCGGTGACCGCCAGGACGAAGCCCTCCCGGAAGGGACTCTTCACCACGATCCGGGCCTTCTCGCCGGGATCGTAGCGGTCCTTGTCTGCGGTCAGCTCGAACAGGCCCGCGGGCTTTCGGTCCCAAGCGACCTGCCCCTCGGCTGAAACGAAGAGATCCTGGCTGGCGGCGATGCGCCTGCCCAAGTAATCGCGCGAAGAGACCTCGAGTATGTAGACTCCCGGCTCCGCCGCTTCGAAGGAGAGCGGCAGCGGCGCCGAAGCCGACGCGAGGTTCCTTTCCGCGACAGGCACGTCTACCGACTCGCTGACGTACTTCGCCTCTCCGGTGGTGAAGTCGGTTTCGGCGATGTAGGAGTGCCATTGCCGGTGGATGAGGCGGACCGTCAGGTCCTTCCCGGCAAGGGGCTTCTCCTCGTGGTCGAGCGCGAGGAATTCGCCTTCGATCGTCGACTTCCCCTTCACCAGGCGCTCGGTCTTGAGGCCCACGGAGAAGGGAGGCAAAGCGTAGATATTCTTCGATTGGACGACCGCCTGGCGGTCGGCGCCGCGCACGGTTCCGGTGACCACGTAGCGCCGCGCCTTGCCGTCGCGCTCGAGACGCGGATCGAGCAGGAGCCGCGCGGCCCCGTCCTGGTCGAGGACCGCGCCGCGCGTTCCGGTTTCGGCGGCTTCGGAACGAGGTCCCGCGCTGAAGCGCTCGTCGGTCGAGAAGACGAATCCGGGGAAGGAGGAGGCGCGCACGCCGTAGGGGTACTGCTCGATCTCCCAGGTCACTTCCTCGCCGGTGACCCGGCCGCCCGAATAGTAGTTCGCGGTCAGGAGCACTTCGAAGGGCTTGTCCAGCGACACCTTCTCGGGGCCGGACAGGTTCACCTCGAACAGCGGCACCCGGTAGCTGAGAATCTTGAAGGGAGCGGTAGAGAAGACCCGTCCGTCCCGGTCGGCGAGCGACAGCTCGTATTCGCCGGTCGGGATGCCCTTCTCCTCGAAGTCGAAGGACACCAGCCCCAAGCCCCGCTGCTCGAGCGGGAAGGTCCAGGTCCGATCGTCCGGTCCGGTCACGACGGCGATCAGATCCTTGCCGGTATAGCGGCCGATCTTGCCCCGCTTCCAGTCGCGGACCCAGCCGACCGCGTGGACGGTCTCGTCGGGCTTGTAGACCGGCCGCTCGACCGTGATCCAGCCTTTGGCCCGGCTCTTCTCGCGCTCGGCGCGCGGCGCCTCGGCCAGCCAGGAAAGCCAGGAGCGGCTCGACGCCCAGTGGTTGTTGGCGAAGGACGGCGGCGGATCGCCGGCGCGCACGACCAGCACATCGCCGTCCTTGGAGACGACGACGCGCTCGGGACGCGTCTTGGCCGCGGCGCGGTGTTCGTAGCGCCACGCGCCGGAGGCGTCCGTTCGTCCCGAACCGATGACGATCGTCTTGCCGTCGTAGCGCCCCTCGATGCGGATTTCGGCTGCGCGTACTGCCCCGCCGGTCGAGAGCGAGGTCGCGTAGAACTGGACGGCGCTCTCCTCCTCGGCCGCGGTGAGGCACAGGTCGGTGACGGCGACCCGCGCCCAGTAGCGCGTCGGGCTCTTGTCGAGCGTGCGGTAGCCGATCAGGTAGGTCCCCGCCGCGTTCTTGCCGAAGGCGGCGTCTAGCTCCGGTCCGAGATCGAGCCCCCAGCGGGCGCGGGGAGAAGAATCCGTCGAAGGGAGGTCGATGATCTTCGAGACCGGCGGGGAACCGAGCAGCCGGATGTGCGCGGGGATGTCGGCGCCGTCGGCGGGCTCCTCGCCCGGCATGGGGGGACGCTTATTCTCGTCGATCGCGATCGGCTCGCGCGGGAAGGGCTGGAAGTCCCAGCTCTCCGGATCGATCTTATGTATCCGCAGGTCGAGGCGTCCGACCCCGCGGCTTTCCATCGGGAACTGCCGGGGCCCGAAGCGTTCCATGACGCCGTCGGAAGCTTTCCAGGATATGAAGGAATCCGCCTTGGAGTAATAGAAATAGAAAGACGCCGCGGCGCCTCCTTCGAGCGGCCGGCCGCTTTGGGAGACCAGGCCCTTCGGCCGCACGTCAAGGCGGTACAGCCGTTCGCGGTCGGCGTCGAAGCGCAGCTGGATCCGCTGGCCGGAGATCTGGTAGCTCAGGTTGCGCACCGCGGGGGTGAAGGAGACCATGCGCTTGACCGTCTCCAGGTCGGCGGGCGCCACCCGATCGCTGAATTCGAGGAAGACCGCGTTCGAGCCGGTACCGCAATTGATCGCCTGATCGGTCCCGTAGGAAGCGCCCGACGCGGGCACCGGCAGGCGGGAAGAACCGCCGCCGACCCCGGACAGCCGGAATTCGGCCTTCGTATCCCACCAGTAGACGGCCATCGCGTCCGGCAGCGCCGGATCGGGCGACAGGAGCACGTGCAGCAGCGCTCGCTTTCCGTAGGGAACGGTCCGCTTGAGCGAAACGCGGTAGGAGACGCGGGAAACCGACTTGCCCGCCTCCATCTCGACCACGTCGAAATCGGCGTCGCTCAGCCATTGGGCGCCGTCGGCGACGATGCCCGGAAGCTCGCGCAGCTCGATCTTGAGCATCCTCTTGAGCTCGGCTTCGCCGAGCGCGGAGGGGAACGTGAGGACGATCGAGGAGAAGGGCTCGAGGTTCGTCGACGAGGCGGACGGCGTCACCGAGAGGGGCGGCGCGATCATCGACGAAAGGGCGAACGTCCGCCCCGCCGACCTCACGGCGAAGGTCTTGAGCGGAGGCCAGGGTTCGGACGGAAGGAAGCGGATCGTCCGGGCATCGATCCAGCGGTACTCGCCGTCGACGGCCGGATCGATCGAAAGGAAGGAGGAGGGGCCGGCGACCAGGCCGCCGGAGGCGGGTCCGGCAGGGCCGTCGAAAAGCACCGTGACCGGATCGTAGCCGCGCACGAAACGGTCCGGCACGATCGTCGCCGCGTTCTGAGCCGAAAGGACCGCGGCGAAAGAGAGGAGACCGGCGACGGCGAGGCTTTTTATGGATGCGCGCATTATTGTTCTCCGTTCCGCAAGTACTGGGCGGCGATATCCTCGGGGACGTCCGCCTTCGAGCCTTCGAGACCGAAGAACACGGGTCGGTAGCGCACCGTTCCCCGCCGCGAGGACACGAGCAGGTAATAGGCCCCCGGGGGAAGCTTCCTGATGAGGGCCGGGCCTTCGCCGATTCGGGCGAAGGAGGAATCGAGGAGCCGGACGAGAAGACCGTCCCGCTCGGCCCGCACGCCGACGCCGATCAGGCCTTCCTCGCCGGTCCTGAACGAATACGCCTGCGTGCGGTCGTCGGAGGCCAGACGCTCGGGAAGGACGCCCGAGGCGGTCACCGGTTCCGGCCGGCAGAATTCGGCGGTCGCGATGCCCGAGCGCGACATGCCGCGCACCGGCCGCGCGGACAGCGTATAGGTTCCAGCTTTCTCCACGGGAACGACTACGCCCTGGGTCCCGGCCGCGCCGGAAGCCGCGATCGCCGAACCGTCGGGACCGGCGGCGGAAAGCACGCCGTCGCCGGTCGCCGAAGCGATCAGGAGAGCCGCGCCGCCCGCGTGTTCTATGGAGAACTCGCGCGCCTCAGCGCCGGAGAAGGATCGTCCGCCGCCGAGCGGCAGCGCGCGGTCCCTGCTCCGCGGCCCCGCAAGGGCCGCGAGGCGGTCGGCGGGATCCGACAGGAATACTTTGACGAAGCCCGGCTCGGCGTCGAGGACGAGCAGGCCGCGGCGCCCCGGAGCGCTCAACAGCGTTCCCGCTGGAGTCGCCTCGGGAAGGCCGGACGCGGCTTCTCCGCTTTCCTCGTCGTAGAAGCGGAACGAGGAAACGGCGCCGTAGGCGGCGACCGATCCGCTCCGCCCGGAGACCCGGACGACGATGCGTCCGCCTTCGGCGAGCAAAGCCTCCCAGCCCTCACCGTCGGCGACGGCGGGTCGCTCCGCCTGAGTTTTCGGAAGCGTCTCGATTTCCGCGATCGCCGGCTTCGCGAGGGGATTGGCCACGTAGAGCGTTCCGGCGAGTTCTTCGAGGCGGAAGGTGGCGCTTTCCTCGTAGGCGTCGACCGTCCTCGCCGTGCGGGCGCCCGAGTCGAACGCGGCCAGGCCGCGCTCGAGCGACACGCGGACGGCCGCGCGGCCGGCGGCCGCGGCGACGACGCTCCGCGCGGGAACCTCGAGGAGGAGGCGTTCGCCGGCCGCCATCGCCTCCCGGCGGACTACCGGCAGGATATCGGCGGAGACCGGCACGAAGCGGCCGTCCGGCACGGGCCTCGAGTCCCTGACGACCGCGAAGCGTTCGCCGGAAGCGAGGCCGAGCAGCGTGCGGTCGCGCGAAACGGAGGACGAAGACCAATCGACGGAGGCGCCCTCTCCTTGCCCGGCTTCGCCCGTCTCGGTCAGGGAAACCTCGAAGCCGCGGGAGTCCGCTCTCAGAAGCGCGACGGAGTCCTCCGGCACCGGCACGGCGATCTTCTGTCCTCCCGGCCCGAGCGGCAGGGAAAGGGCCCCGGCGCTCGCGCGCGGCAGGAGGACGCGGCCGAACGGCCTGCCGTCGGGACGGACGAGCCAGGCTCCGTCCGCGCGGAAGGGGTCGCCGCCGAGCGGCTTGAAGGCAGCGCTGGTTCCGTAGGCGACCAGCGCCCCCGGCAGGGACAGATAGCGGCTCAAGCCCTTGGCGTCCCGCACGAGCAGCGCGCTTTCCGCCGATTCGACCGTTTCGCTCTTCCCGACCGCTGCCTCTTCCCATGCGAGCGGCGCGCAGGAAACGCCGATGCGGCCCTCTCCATCTCCGGAGCGGCCGCAGCGCAGCCGATAGGTCTCGCCGGCCGAAAGCACCGCCAGGGCTTCGGTGCGGCCGTAGGCGATGGTCCGCCCGCCCTGTTCGAGATACAGCTCCGTCGGATCGGCCGATTCGGCCGCGGCCCGGTAGGGACCGTTCTTATCCGGCACGAAATCGACGACGACGAACTCGTCGCCGACTTCGGCGCTCAACGCGAACGCTCCCGTCCGGCGGACGACGGCCCCGTTCGCGCGGAAGCGGGCCCGCACGAGGGAAGAACCTCTCGACTCGCGAAGCCTTCCGGGATCCGGCGCCTCCGCGAGGCGCGGATCGCCGGGAACGGCGAATTTGAGCAGATAGCGGCCCGGCTCGAGCGGAACGGATACGACGCAGTTCCAGTCGTCCTCGATCTGCCGGCTCGCGGCGGACAAGACGAAGCCGTTCGGCCCCGGCGCGAAGAGCGCCGCTTCGAGTTCCTGGGGCCCCGAGGTTTCGATTTCCCACACGCCGGCTTTTCCGACGGATAGGGGAACGACGCTCCCGGACCCAACCTGCAGCGGCCGGCCTTCCATGAGGTCCGGACAATCGATCCGGACCGAGTATCCATGGTCCTGATCCTCGAGAATCGGCTTGAGGCTGAACGCAGTCGTGCCTGAGGGCAGATCGAGCGCGATCGAACGGGCGCCGAGCCCCGCCGCGGCGATGGTACCGTCCGCGGCGACGGCCTTGTACGACATGTCGTCGGAAAGCGAAAGAACGACCGAGACGGGGGCCGGCAGATCGAGCAGCAGCTCGTCGGGGTCCTCCCCGCGCCAGGTGCGGCCGTAGGTCCTGCCGAGCTCGATCCGCGTCCGCTTCGCTTTCGCCCGCTCCTCGTCCGAATACGGGTCGGCGGCGGCGCGCTCTTCGCGCGCGGCGAGCGTGAACACGCGGCGCGTCGGGACCCGGTCGTCGAGCGAGATGAAGCGGTAGTCGCCCCGGGACAGGTATCCGTCGAAGGATGCGTTCCCGACGGCGGCGCCCAGCGGCCAGCCGAGGGAATCTTCGAAGCGGTAGGCGAAGAATCGGCCGAGGCCGAACGATTCGACCGCCCATTTTCCGTCCGCGTCGACGCGTACGGGAACGGCCAGCGCTTCGCCCGCGGAAGCGGTCGCCCGGACGCGCCCGTCGCGCTTGAGCGGCGGCAGGACGCGGACCGGACGCCGTTCGAGAGCGACGCCTGCCGCTCCGCGCGACGCGCCGGCGACGGAGACTTCCACCAGGTAATCGCCCGCCTTCAGGTAGGCGGACACCAGCGCGTTCCTGCCGGGGCCGCCCGCGGATGCGGCCGCGAAAGAAGGCCGCATGCGGCTTCTCAAGCTGATCCGCGTATCCAGCCGGCCGACGGTCGACACCGTATACAGTGCGGGCGAATCGACCCTCAGAAGGAAGCGCTTGGTCTCTCCGCGCGCGAACTCGCTCCAGTGCGGCGCTCCTTCGCCGAAGGGCTCGTAGCGCTCGGCTTCGGGAACGTCGCCGGCGGGCCGCGCCTCGATCGAAGCCCACAGAGCCTTCCCGTCCGCCGCGTTGCAGCGCAGCTCGAAGGCGCCGGCCGGATACGCCTTCCGCTCGTCGAGCGCCGTGCCGTCCACGAGCACGCGCAGCCGCGGATCGCTCGCTCGGAGGAACGAAGGAGCCGAAAGCGTCGCGCGGAGGCGAACCGATTGGCCTTCGGAAAGCCGCACCGAAAAGGGAGACTCTGAAAAATCGATAGGTTCGGCGCGGACGGAAACGCCCATCGCTACGCCGGAGCGCTCCCCGGTCACGAAGGCCGCCCGCATCCCCGAGTCCTTTCCCGGAACCGGGACGCCGTACCAGGCGAACTCGTTTCCGGAAGCTTCGCTTTCCTGATTCCATAAGCCGAGGCCTCCGAGCTTCGTGCTCAGGCCTTCCCGCGCGACCAGCGCGTCCAGCGGCCCCGGCTCCAGCGGCTCTACGGCCAGAAGGTAGCGCCCCGCCTCGAGCGAGGCCGATTCCCCGGCGCGGACGGTTTTCGCATCGCGCCTGTTGAAGGAAAAGCCTTCGAGCGGATAGAAGGTCCAGCGGCCGGAGGCTTTCCGGTCGCCGCCCCGCTTGGAGGCGCGTTCGAGCACCGCGTAGGAGCCGGCATCGGCCACATCGACCAGAAAGGAATTGCGTTCGATCAGATTCGCTTCGAGCCGCAGGGGCTTCGAAGCGGAGAGGGACAGGGTCCGCTCCGCGGCGACCGCGGAAACGGTGCGTCCGTCGCGCTCGAGCGCATACGCGCGGGCGGTGAACGGGACCGAATCCTCGCCTTCGACCGAGCCGAGCGCGCGCACGGAGACGTCGCCGGAAACGCGGCCGGTCATGTCCGTCGCGAACGAAGCGCCGCGGACATTCGGCATGAAGCGGAGGTTCACGCGCTGTCCGCTTTTTCCGCGCACGGCCAGCCGCTTCCAGTCGCTCGTGGCCGGCATGCGCAAGGTCGCCGCGCGGTACCCGCCGCGCGCGTCGGTCTCCGCCTGGGACCGGGCCGTCAGCGACGCCCCCTCGGATCGTGTCCACCCGAGCGCTACCGAACCGGCGTCCGGCACGGTCGCCTGGGCGAAGCCGACCGCCCCGGGCACCGAGCCGAGTTCCAGGCCCGAAGCTCCCAGATTCAGGTCGAAGGAGCCGATTTCGTCGAAACGTC
>QKCO01000038.1 GCA_003245635.1 Treponema sp. | reverse complement strand
CACGAGGACCTTCTTCGCGCTGATCTTCACCAGGAGCTCTTCGATCTTCTTGGCGATCATGCGCGCCAGGCCCGCGGCGACGTCGGCTATGGGCTCTCCCTTGTTGAGGGCGTGGGTGCAGTCGGATTTGCAGAACACCGAGCAGCGGCCGGAAAGCTTGTGCGGGTTGGTCGAGCTCTTGGCGAGGGAGACCGCCTCCTCGACGCCGACGTTCATGCGCCGGATCTGCTGCATGAAGAACTCGCCGGTGCCCGAGGCGCACTTGTTGCCGGAGGAGATTCGGGAAACCTTCCCCTTGTTGTCCATCTCGTAGACGATGAAGGATTCGCCGCCGGCCGAGACGACCGCGTCGTGCTTGCCCGCGGCCCCTTGCGTGAAGCGGTAGGCGAGCTCGGTCGCCTCGGGTTCGATAATAGACGGGAAGTTGGTGATTTCCCGGAATTTGCGGCCGGTGACGGCGACGTGCTTGCCTCCGAGGTCGTATTCGTCCAGTACTTTGGTCAGCGCGCCTTTGGGGTCGCCTTCGTGGTCTCTGACCACTACGTTCTTCACGGACGGTCCGTGCCCGTTCTTTACGATCTCCACCAAGGAAAAGGTCGAAGCGCCGAGGCAGATGCCGACGGCGTTGACGGTCGTTTCGTTTTCAGTATCGCTCATCTCAGATCATCTCCGATTTCGGCGGCGCTTGATTCCGATGCTCCGCGGGAAAGGCGTGCGCCGGCCGACGGGGAATCTTACGACTTATTCTCAATATGAACAAGCGGGACTATTCGGGCCGCGTCCCCCTCTCCGGCGGAATGGACGTCCGAGGCATAATAGGCTACACTGGAGAGAATGGAGACGCGCAAGAAATCGGAGAGCAGCGGCGTCCGCTACAAGCGGTCCCGGCAGCGGGATCGGATACTGGATACGCTTCGGGGCACCAAGACGCACCCGACGGCCACCTGGGTATACGACGCGCTCAAAAAGGAATTCCCCGACCTGAGCCTCGGGACCGTCTACCGCAATCTCGGCATCCTGCGCGATCAGGGATTCGTGCGCGTGCTCCAGTCGGGAAGCACCTTCGACCGCTTCGACGCGGACACGTCCGCTCACTACCACTTCATCTGCGAGCGCTGCGGACAGGTTTCCGACGTGCCGATGCTCCCGCTGCCCGGCGTCGAACGGGCGGCGTCGGACGCGCTCGGCTGCGCGGTTTCGGGCCACCGCCTGGACTTTTTCGGCGTCTGCGCCGAATGCGCCGCAGGCGCCGAGCAGCGTCCTACAGCAGCGCGCGCTTGAAGAAGTTCTCCATCGACCGGCTTCGCACCCGCTCCACCGCCCGCTCCATGCCGCCGAACGCTTTTTCCATATCTTCGGGGCGCAGGCTTCCGAATCCTATCCTGAAGCGCCGCGCTCCGTCGGCAGCGTCGGCCCAGTAGGCTCCGCCGGGCGATACGAGCACGCCTTCTGCCCGGCATGCGTCGGCGAAGCGTTCCGAGTCGATGTCCTCGGGCAGGGTTCCCAGCAGGCAGAGCCCCGCTTTCGGATCTTCGAAACGCAGGCCGTTTTCCGCGCGCGCGGCGCGGACCCTGAGCGCCGCCCTGGTCTCCGAATAGGCGGGGCGGACGCGCTCCAGGTGCCGCCGGTAGTCCCCGCGCTCGAGGAAGCGGGCGAGGGGGCGCTGCAGGAGCGCCGATCCGCAGATATCGTCGGCGGTCTTCGCCGAAAGCAGCCGGTCGATCGTGCCGCCGTCCGCGCTGATGCCCGCGATGCGGAGGGCCGGAAGTAGGCATTTCGAGAAGGTCCGTACGTGGATGACGCGGACGCCCCGACCCGCCGCGATGGCGGCCAGCGGCGCGATCCCCTCGTTCAGGTAGTCGAGGTCCCTGAGGTAATCGTCCTCCAGTATCCGAAATCCGTACTTCAGGGCCAGATCCACCACCCGTTCCCGCTTCTCCATCGACCAGGACACGCCCGAAGGATTGCCGTAGGTCGGGCAACAGTAGAAAAGATCTATCCCTTCGGTCTTCGCCCTGTTTTCCAGCTCGTCCGTGTCGGGGCCGTCGCCGGTCATCGGAATTCCGCGCAGCCGCGCCCCCGCCGCCGCGAAGGCGATCCGCGCGCCCGGGTAAGCCGGGTCCTCCAGGGCGACGCGCTTGCCCGCGCCGTAGCAGCGCGCCGCGAGCGCGATCGCGTGCTGGGCTCCTCCCGATACGAGAATGCCGGACTCCGCGTCCGAGGGGATGCCGTCCTCTTCGTTGAGCGCGCGCAGCTGCGCCCTGAGGCCCGCGTTGCCCCGGTAGTCCTCGTAGCCGCCCGAATCCGGTCGTCCCGCGGCTTCTTCCGCTATCAGCGCGCCGAATTCGGCTACCGGGTGGATCGCGAGGCGGGGCTCGATGCGGTGCATGGGAAGTTCAGCCCGATCGGAATAGGACGCCGGCATCGCGCGGACCACTGCCCGGTAGCCCGACCTCTGCCGCGCTTCGACCGCGCCCCGCGCCACGAGGTCCCGGTACGCGGAAGCCGCCGTCGCGGTGCTGACCGAAAGCCGTTCGGCCAGGGCTCTGACGGAGGGAAGCGGACGATCGGCGCGGAGGGTCCCGTCGGCGATGCCCTTCTCTATAGCCGCGGCGATCCGTTCATGGAGCGGCCGCACATCGTTGGGGTCTAACTGTATCATAACAGAAAATACAATCCTTCCAGCAAACTGTCTTGTCTGTAGTATATAGCTGTGTTAGCCTCCTGTCCATGGACGCACGATTTTCCCGCCGCATGACGGCTATGCAGCCTTCCTCGATCCGAGAGATCCTGAAGGTGACCGAGCACCCCGAAATCATCTCCTTCGCGGGCGGACTGCCGGCCGCCGAATTGTTTCCGGTAGACGATGTCCGGACGGCGGCGGACTGCGTGCTTTCGCAGCTCGGCTCCAAGGCCCTTCAGTACGGCGTGACCGAAGGCGTCCCCGCCCTCCGGTCGGCGATCGTCCGCGAAATGGCCGAGCGCGGCGTCTCCTGCGGCGTCGAGGATATCCTGGTGACCACCGGGTCCCAGCAGTCGCTCGACCTGATCGGAAAGGTTTTTCTCGATCCGGGCGATACCGTGCTTACCGAGAATCCCACGTACCTCGCCGCCATCCAGTCCTTCCAATGCTTCGAGGCGTCCTTCGCGGCCGTCCCGACCGACGACGACGGCATCATTCCCGAAGCCGTCGACGAGCTCGCTTCGCGCCTGAAGGCGCGCTTCCTGTACGTCATTCCCAATTTCCAGAACCCGACCGGACGCACGCTCAGCGCCGAACGCCGGCGCGCGCTCTACGAAGTCGCCTGCGCGCGGGATCTGGTGATCGTCGAGGACGATCCCTACGGCAAGCTCCGCTATCGGGGTGCGGACGTTCCGCCCATCAAGTCCTGGGACGAACAGGGGCGGGTGATCTACCTGTCGACCTTCTCCAAGACCGTGGCTCCCGGCTTCCGCACCGGCTGGGCGGTCGGTTCCGCTGAGATCCTTTCGCGTCTGGTGATCGTCAAGCAGGCCGCGGATCTGCACACGTCGAGCCTGGATCAGCTCGTGCTCGAGCGCTACCTGCGGGACTTCGACAACGCCGCCCATGTCGCGCGCATACGCGCCGCTTACGGAGCGCGCTGCGCCGCCATGGAGTCGTCGCTCGCCGCCTTCATGCCCTCCGGCTATGAATGGACCAGGCCCGAGGGCGGTATGTTCCTCTGGGTGACCGGGCCCGGAGATCTCGACACGACGGCCCTGCTTCCCGAAGCTCTCGGCGAGAACGTCGCCTTCGTGCCCGGCGCCGATTTCTTCCCCCGCGGCGGAGGCCGAGAGTGCATGCGGCTCAACTTCTCCTGTTCGTCCCCGGACCTGATCGAGGAAGGGATATCGCGCTTGGCGCGGCTCTGCGCGCGCGTCGGCGAAAAAGCGGCCGCCCGTTAGCCGCCGGCGCTGGACAAAGACGGGCGATCTTGGTATATTCTCTTTCGTTCCACGGCGCCGTACCCAAGCGGTAAGGGAGAGGTCTGCAAAACCTTTATGCAGCAGTTCGATTCTGCTCGGCGCCTGTAATAATCCCTTGTAAAGTAATGTTTTACGTCAAGGGTTCCCATCGCGGCGCATCGCGTTGCTCCTGACTGCGGCAAAAAGTGCAACAAAACTGCACTTATTCCGCAGGGAGTTCGCGGTGCGCCGTTGTTGTTTTTACTGAGTCGATGCCGACGGACGCGAGTATGGCGAGCACCCCGACGGGCTTGCCGGTCCCGCCGGGTACAGCGCGATTTCAGCGTTCAGAAAGTTTCGAAGTCTGAGTCCGCCTCGTCCGGCACCGGAATGATAGCCCTCCTGGGCTCGGCTTCGAGGGGCGCCGTTCGTCCCTTCGAGGCTGCTCGCCCGACCGGCGCGGGCGTTTTTCCTCGCTCGCTCGTCTCGATCCTGAAGAATCCGAGGGCCTCGTTCATGGATTCCGTCCGGCCGGTCAGTTCCTCCGACATGGACGCCAGCTCCTCGGATGCCGACGCGTTCTGCTGGATCACCTGGTCCAGCTGCAGTAGGGCCTTTTCGATCTGCGCCACGCCCGAGGTCTGCTCCATGGCCGACATCGAGATCTCCTGGATGAGCTCGGCGGTACGGCTGATGTCCGGGACTATGTCGATGATGCCGATCCGCTCCGCGATCTGCTTCATCGCGGCCATGGCTTGGATGACGGCCTCGCCTCCCTCCTTTGCGGATGCCGCGGTCTTGCGCGCCAAGCCTTCGGTCGTGGCGGCGCTCTCGGCGCTCTGCCTGATAGTCGCGCTCATCTCCTCCATAGCGCTCGACACTTCCTCGCCGGCCGCGGCCTGTTCGGTGCTGCCCTGGGAAAGGGTCTGGGCGGTGGCGCTCACCTGACCGGAGCCGTCGGCCACCTGCTTCGCGGCGATCTGGAGGGACCCGGCTTTCTCTCGAATCGACTCGGCGAGCCGCTCGAAGGCCCTGGTGGCGTCCCCGATCTCGTCGCTCCGCACCCGATAGCGGATGAGCGCCGCGTGGTCCATGCCGGCCAGGGTGAAGTCGCCCTCGGAGAAATCGCCCACCGCTTCGGTAACGAAGCGGATCAGCTTCGAAATGCTTCTCGTGATGAAGAGGAGGTCGGCGCAGGCCGCGAGGGTGCCGACGAGACCGAGGATAGCCATTACCAGGACGATGCGGTCCGACGCCCCGATTCAGAAAGTTTAGTCGAACCTTGGCGCCTGCAAGGCAAAGGCCGCGTGAAATCTTCGCGGCCTCGAAATTGTTGCGGCCGGCGCGCGGCCAGTCTTTGCCAAGCGATAATAATTCTTATTATGATAATTAT
>QKCO01000181.1 GCA_003245635.1 Treponema sp. | reverse complement strand
GACGCGCAGATCCTCGCGCTCGCCGAGAATCTCTACCTCGCCTACGACGTCAGGCGCGTCTACTATTCGGCCTTCGTGCCGGTCGCCGCCGATCCGCGCGTGCCCGCCCTCCCCGGCCCGCCGCTCCTGCGCGAGCACCGGCTCTACCAGGCCGACTGGCTCTTCCGCTTCTACGGCTTCACCGCCGCGGAAGTTTTCGCGGACGGCCCGTCCAGCTTGAACGCCGCCCTCGATCCCAAATGCGAGTGGGCGCTCCGAAACATCGCACGCTTCCCCGTCGACGTGAACCGGGCCGACTACCTCGAGCTGCTGCGCGTGCCGGGCATCGGCCCCAAGTCCGCTTCCCGCATCCTGCGCGCGCGGCGGTCCGCGGCGCTCAGAGTCGAACAGCTCCAAGCGCTCGGCGTCGCGATGAAGCGCGCGCGGTACTTCGTCTCCTGCTCGGGCAAGCTGCCGGACAGCGTCGGCGGAACGCGCTGGAACCGGGCGCGGGAGGATGAGCCGTTCCTGCGCGCGCTCCTCTCGGACGGCGCCGCCGATGAGCTCGGCGCCGGGGACCGGCAGCTCGAGCTTGCCTGGGACTCGGCCGGATGACGGTATTCCTCCACGACGGCACCGTTCCGGGCTTCCTCTGCGCGACCGCGGAGCTCCTCAACGCGCGGCTCGGCGAAGCGTTCGGGTCCTTCGCCGTCCGGTCGGCGGCCGCGGGGACGGAGCTCTTCGAAGAAGCCGTCCCCGTGCCGCGCGACGACGAGCGCGCGCGGCGGCTCTGGACGCGCCTTTCCGGCCGCGTCGGCGCGGTCGCCGCCGGTACATTGATCGAAGCCTTCCTCTCCGACGTTCCCGGCGCGGACGGCGCCGCAGCGGCCATGGCCGTCCGGCTTTGGACCGAGGGAGCGCGCGCGCTCGACGACCTCTCCGAACCGAACGCCGCCGACGTCGAGCGCGCATCGAAGCGGACGACCGGCGAGGCGCATCGATTCATCGGCTTCGTCCGCTTCGCGGAGCTTTCCGACGGGTCCTGGTACGCGCGCATCGCCCCGGACTGCGACGTGCTGCCCCTCATCGCCGACCATTTCGCCGAGCGCTTTCCCGCCATGCGCTGGGCCATCCACGACGAGCGCCGCGGCACGGCCGTGCTCCACGAGGAAGGGCCTCGATGGATCGCAGTCGAGGATTTCACCCTGGCGCAGGCGCCCGGCGGCGGAACACCCTTTTCCGAAAATGAACTCGGCCTCCGCGCGGCTTGGAAGCGCTATTTCGAATCGACCGCTATCGGAAGCAGGCTCAACCCGCGCCTCCAAACCTCCTTCCTCCCGAAGAAGCACCGCCGCAACCTCCCGGAGATGGAGAGCCCCTCGATCAAATCTTGACCCTTTCGTCTGCATCGTTATACTGGTGCGAAGCCGCATGACTGACGCAAACGGGGAGCACCCCGGGGAAGTGCGGATGTCCCTTTGCCGCGCGTCTGGGCATACTACCGAATCAGGAGCCACGCCATGAGCGCACTCGACCGGAACGATCCCGAAGTCTTCAAGCTCGTCAAATCCGAGGAAGCCTACCAGCAGTCCACGATCCGCATGATCGCGAGCGAGAACTACACCTCCAAGGCCGTCCTAGAAGCCTGCGGCACCGTTTTCCAGAACAAGTATTCCGAAGGCTATCCGGGGGCCCGCTTCTACCAGGGCCAGGTCAACTGCGATGCGATGGAGCTCCTGGCCATCGAGCGGGCGAAGAAGCTCTTCGGCGCCGAGCACGCGAACGTGCAGCCCTACTCCGGCTCCCCGGCCAACCTCGCCGTCTACCTAGCCTTCGCCAAGCCCGGCGACACCGTGCTCGGCCTCAACCTGAGCCACGGCGGGCACCTCACCCACGGCTCCAAGGCGAGCGCCACCGGCAAGTGGTTCAACGCCGTCCACTACAGCCTCAACCCCGAGACGGAGCTCCTGGACTACGACGAGATCCGCCGCCTCGCGCTCGAGCATAAGCCGAAGCTCCTCATCGCCGGCCATTCCGCCTACCCGCGCCAGCTCGACTTCGCCAAATTCCGCGCCATCGCCGACGAAGCGGGCTGCATCCTCTTCGTGGACATGGCCCACTTCGCGGGCCTGGTGGCCGGCGGCGCCCACGACAACCCGGTGCCCTACGCCGACGTCGTGACGACCACCACCCACAAGACCCTGCGCGGTCCCCGCGGCGCGATGATCCTCTGCAAAGAGATCCACGCCAAGGCCATCGACAAGGCCGTGTTCCCCGGCCTCCAGGGCGGTCCGCACAACGCGACCACAGCCGGCATCGCCGTCGCCCTCGGAGAGGCGCTCAAGCCCGAGTTCTCGACCTACGCGAAGAACGTCGTCGCGAACGCAAAGGCCCTGGCCGGAGAGCTCACCAAGAAGGGCTTCAAGCTCGTGACCGGCGGCACCGACAACCACCTGATCCTCATCGACCTGACGACCAAGGGCGTCCCCGGCAAGCCCGCCGCCGTCGCGCTCGAGAAGGCCGGCATCGTGCTCAACTACAACACCGTCCCCGGCGAGACCCGCAAGCCGAGCGATCCCTCGGGCATCCGCCTGGGCACGCCGTCCATCACCAGCCGCGGCTTCGGCATCAGCGAGATGAAGAAGATCGCCGATTGGATGGACGCGGCGGTCGCCCACGTCGAGGACGACGCGTTCCTCGCGGGCATCGCCAAGGAAGTCGCCGCGCTCTGCGCCGGCTTCCCGGTTCCCGGCATCGAATGATCTGAACGAAAAGCGATAGCGAAGGGGCCGTTCCGGAAGCGAGAGACTTCCGGAACGGCCCCTTTTTTCATGCCCGGGCCGGCGGGCGCAGGCAAAAATTCCCGATCAGGTGGTCTTCCATCGGCGCTCGGTCTCGGGAGAGACCGCGGCGCGCGTCTCCGCTTGCCTGCGCAGCATCTCCCGGTGCGCTTTCGCCCGAGAAGCCCGGTCGTCGTTCCACTGGGAAAATGATTCGATGATCTTGCGGTAGCGTCTGGTCATCTTTTCGATCTGCGCCATCTTTTCCCGCGCGTCGGCCGCCCATACCGAGTCGGGATACTCGTTCGCGACGACGCTGAAGTAGAAGTAGGCTTTCGGAAAGAGCTTGACGAGGTCGGCGACCTTCCGCCGCATCAGTTCCTGCGCCGCGTCGTCGTCGGAAATCTTGATGGCGAGCATGCCGCTCTTCTCGAAGTTCCAGGCTGATGGGTGGATCCGGCGCTGGCAATCGACGGCGGTCTTGTAGTAGGCGTAGGCGGGGTCCGCATGCGGTACCGGAAGGCCGAACGTGTGCGGCTCAGACGTCGCCGACTCGGGGGGCGGCGGCGCGGACCGCGCAGGCCCCGGCGCGGCGCGGCCCATGAGCCGCCGGTAGGCGCCGTTCACGCCCACCAGGAGGGCATGGCGCCCGAAGGAATCGTCGCCGCCGGAAAGATCCGGATGAAGCTCCTTCATCCGGCGCCGGTAGGCCGACCTGATGGCCGAGCGGTCTTCGGTCGCCTCTAATCCCAGAAGCTCGAAATCGCTCGGCATGGCGTCGGGGCCTCCTATGCGTTCAGAACGGCCAGTTCCTTGCGGACGGCGGCCGCGAGCTCCGCGGCGGCGGCGGCGGCCTCGACCAGGCGCGGCTCCTTCTCGCCGCGCGCCTTGACCTCGACCTTCGGCAGGTTCTTGTCGCCCACGACCACGCGCAGGGGAATGCCGATGAGGTCGGCGTCCTTGAACTTCACGCCGGGCCGCTCGGTCCGGTCGTCCAAAAGGACCTCGATGCCCTGGGCTTCCAGTTCCGCAGCGAGCTTGTCGGCCGCCTCCTTCATGGCGCCCTCGTACTTGATCGGCACGATCGAGACCTGGAAGGGGGCGACGGACATCGGCCAGACGATGCCGTCGTCGTCGTGGCGCTCCTCGATGATGGACGCGAGCGTGCGGTCGACGCCGATGCCGTAGCAGCCCATCGTCGGGACCTGAGCCTTGCCCTGCTCGTCGAGGAAGGAGACGTTCATCGACTTGGTGTACTTGTAGCCGAGCTTGAAGATGTGGCCGAGTTCGTTGCCCTTCTTCTCGTACAGCTCGCCGCCGCAGACGGAGCAGCGGTCGCCCGCCTTCACCACGCGGACGTCGGCGACCAGCCAAGGCGCGAAGTCCCGGCCGTAAGCGACGTGCTCGAAATGGATGTCCTTCTCGAGACCGCCGGTCACGGCGTCGGACATGGCGGTCACCGTCTCGTCGGCGACTACCGGCAGCAGGGTGAGGCCGACGGGCCCGGCGAAGCCGACCGGCGCTCCGGTGAGGCGCTCGACGTCGACATCGGAAGCGAGGGCGACCTCGGAAGCCTTGAGCACGGCCGCCAGCTTGGTCTCGTTCACGTCGAGGTCGCCGCGGATCGCGACCGCGAAGAAGGCCTCGGGGTAGGACTTGGGCGCATCGGGGGCCGCGGCGCGGCGATTGAGCTTGGCGCAGCCGGGAGCCGCGGAGAGGTCGAGCTCGACATTGACCGCCTTGTAGACGAGAGTTTTGATGAATTTCTTCGAGTCGGTCTTCAGGAAAGCGCAGAGCTCGTCGATCGTGCGCACCGAGGGGGTGGAGACCTTCGCGCGCGCGGGCACGGCCGCGGCGGCGATGTCCGCGGCGGCCAAATCGGCGGGAGCGGCGAAGTCGGGCTTGCAGCCGGCCTTCTCGACGTTGGCCGCGTAGTCGCAGGAGCGGCAGAGGATCAGCGTATTGTCGCCGATCTCGCTCTCGACCATGAACTCCTCGGACCCGGTGCCGCCCATGGCTCCGGTGTCGGCGCGGACGGGGATGACGGTCAATCCGCAGCGCTTGAAGATCCGCCGGTACGCCCTTCCCATCGCCTGGTAGGTTTCGTCCAGGCTCGCCTCGTCGGTATGGTAGGAGTATGCGTCCTTCATCGTGAACTCGCGTCCGCGCATGACGCCGTAACGGGGGCGGATCTCGTCGCGGTACTTGGTGTTGATCTGATAGAGCGTGAGCGGCAGCTGGCGATAGCTCGACAGCTCGTCGCGCACGAGGGCGGTGAAGGCTTCCTCCGCGGTCGGCGACACGACGAAGTCGCCGCCGAGCCGGTTCTTCACGCGCAGCATGCCGTCGCCCATGGTGTCCCAGCGGCCGGATTCCTTCCAGATCTCGCCGGGGACGACGACGGTCGGCTTGATCTCCAGAGAGCCGATGGCGTCCATCTCCTCGCGGACGATGCGCTCTACCTTTCGCAGGGAGCGGAGTCCGATCGGAAGGTAGGCGAACAGGCCGTTGGCCAGCTTGCGCAGCATCGCGGCGCGCATCATGAGGCGATGGCTGACGATCACCGCGTCGGCGGGAACCTCGCGGAGGGTGGGAAGGAAGGTCTGGGATACTTTCATGGCGGAATCCTTGCGTATGTCTAATCTTACGGAATCGTATCGACGAAGATATCCGATGGAGCGGCTTCGGACAAGGGGAAGCGGATCGCCGCGGGAACGAGCTAAGCGCCCGCGGGCCGGGCGATCATAGGCAGAACATCTCGTGGAGGAACAAGGTCGCCGCCTGCGCGACGTTGAGGCTTTCCATATCGCCCGTTCCGGGGATGCGGACCAGGAGGGAGCACGCCGATTTGACCGCGGGAGAAAGGCCGCGCTCCTCGTTGCCGAGCGCCACGGCGACGCCGACCGAGGCCCCGAGGCCGAAGGAAGCGGAAGCGGCGCCGCTCAGCCGCAGCTTGGCTTCCGACACGAGGTCTGGAAGCTCCTTCAGCCGGGCCCGGGCGCGGTGGTCAGCGCCGACCACGACCAGCTCGCGGGAAGCCGCGCGCAGGAAGGACGCCATATTGTTGACACGGTGGAATTCGACCTTCTCCATGCCGCCCTCCGCGACGCGGTAGGCGCTGGTCGTCAGCCGGGCTTCCCCGTCCTCCGAGGAGACGACGATATGCTTGACCCCGAAAAAGGCCGCCGAGCGTACGATCGCGCCCAGGTTGTTGTCGTTCCCGACGTCGTCGAGGATGAGCACGCACTCCCCGCGGCGCCCCCAGGCGCGCAGGATCTCTTCGGTCAGGGACGGAATCTCGGGCTCGGGAATCATCGCGACGACGCCCTGGTGCCGCGGACTCTTGCAGAGGCGCTCGAGCTCGGCGTCGTCGCAGATCTTATATGGGCGCTTTTCGGCGGCGAGCGTCTTGCACGCCTTGCCGAAGTCGCGGAGCAGTTCTTCGCGGAGGAAAAGGCGGTTGATCGTTTCCGGGTGCGAATCGGCCAGGGCCTTCGCCGCGTTGTATCCGCAAACCGCCAATTCGTTCGTTAACCTATTGCGCATAGGCTCCTATTCTAACGCGCCGCGGCGAAACCGAGAAGAGTCCCGCGGCATATTCCTTCCATTGATTTCGCGGCGCGCGTCCCGCCGTTCGCTTGCCGAATCATTTCCCGTAGCGTACAATACCGCCCGATGATTCCCATCGGCGACGACAACGGAACAAGACTGCGGACTCCCTTCGTCACATGGGCGCTGATCGCGGCCAACGTGCTGGTTTTCGTGTTCTTCCAGGGCTTCGGCACCGACGAACGGGCCGTGATGTCCTACTCGATGGTTCCGCAGGAGATCTTCAGCGGCCGCGACGTCGTCACCCAGCCGCAGACCTTCATCGACCGGTCCACCGGAGAGCGCTACAGCGTTCCCGGACTGGGCGAGACGCCGGTGTTCGTGTATCTGACCATCTTCATTTCGATGTTCATGCACGGCGGTTTCGCGCACATCGCGGGCAATATGCTCTTCCTTTCCGTTTTCGGCGACAACGTCGAGGATCGGCTCGGGCACGTCCGCTTCCTGCTTTTCTACCTGCTTGCAGGCCTCATCGCCGCCGCCGCGCACCTCCTGGTCTGCCTGCTGACCGGGGACGGCATGCTGACGCCGACCCTGGGCGCATCGGGCGCCATCTCCGGCGTCATGGGCGCCTACCTGCGCCTGTTCCCCGGCAACCGCGTCCGCGTCCTCGTGTTCAACATCATCCCGACCACGGTGAGCGCGGTCGTCGCGATCGGCTTCTGGTTCCTCTTCCAGCTGGTCAACGGCCTCGGCTACCTCGGCGGGTCGCGCGCCGACGGCGTCGCCTACGCGGCGCACATCGGCGGTTTCATCTACGGCTTCGCGCGCATCCGGCGCTGGGCACCGCCCCGCCGCCGACGCGCGCAGTACTTCATATATTGACTCGGGGACAGAGCTCCCCGGAAGGATTGCCCGAGTGAACAAGATTCTGCAAAAGAAAAAGCTGTCGGCGGACGTGTACGAAATGGTGGTCGAGGCGCCGCTCATCGCTAAAGCGCGCAAGGCCGGCCAGTTCGTCATCGTCCAGATCGATACCGACTGGGGAGAGCGCATTCCCCTGACCATCGCCGACGCTGACCCGGCCGCCGGCACCATGACCATGGTGTTCCAGGCCGTCGGAGCGAGCACGCACAAGCTGGCGGAGAAGAACGTCGGCGAACACGTCGAGAACATCCTCGGACCGCTGGGAACGCCGACGCACATCGAGAAGGTCGGCACCGTCGTCTGCGTGGGCGGCGGCATCGGCGTCGCGCCGCTGCATCCCATCGCCCAGGCGATGAAGGCGGCCGGCAATAAGGTCATCATCATAATGGGCGCGCGAACCAAGGACCTGGTGATCTTCGAGGACCGCATGCGCAAGATCGCCGACGAGCTGGTGATCGTCACCGACGACGGCTCCTACGGCCGCAAGGCCCTGGTGACCGAGCCGCTCAAGGAATACTGCTCGGCCGACCCCAAGCCCGAGCTGGCCGTCGCCATCGGACCGCCCATCATGATGAAATTCTGCGCCGAGGCGACCCGCCCCTTCGGCGTCCACACCGTCGTATCGCTCAACACGATCATGATCGACGGCACCGGCATGTGCGGCGGCTGCCGCGTCACCGTCGGCGGCGAAACCAAGTTCGTCTGCGTCGACGGCCCCGAGTTCGACGGCCACAAGGTCGATTTCGACAACATGATGACCCGCCTGCGCGCTTACAAGACGCAGGAGGACGAGAACCACCACGAGTGCCACATCGGACTCGGGCTGCCGCCCCACCAGCCGCCGGCCGCGCCGGCCGCCGCCCCCGGAGCCAAGAAATGAGCCACGAACAGATGACCAAGGCGCAGCTCGAAGCCGCCGCGATCTCCGCGCTCAAGCCGATAAGCGAGAAGAAGGCCGCGGGCCAGGCGCTCGGCGCCAAGGACCGCATGGCGATCCCCGTCCAGGCCATGCCCGCCCAGGACCCGATCGCCCGCGGCAAGAACGTGAGCGAAGTCGCCGAAGGCTACAGCGAGGCCCAGGCCAAGCTCGAGGCCGAGCGCTGCCTCGGCTGCAAAAACGAGCCCTGCGTGAAGGGCTGCCCGGTCGGCGTGCCCATCCCCCGCTTCATCGCCGAAATCCAGAAGGGCGACTACAAGGCCGCCGTCGACGTCATCAAGGAGACGAACCTCCTTCCGGCCGTCTGCGGAAGGGTCTGTCCCCAGGAGAAGCAGTGCCAGCTCGAGTGCACCGTCGGCAAGGGCCTCAAGAGCGTCGAGAAGGCGGTCGCGATCGGCCGGCTCGAACGCTTCGTCGCCGACTGGGAGCGGGACAACGGCAAGATCACCGCTCCGTCGGTGAAGGCGCCGACCGGCAGGAAAGTCGCCGTCATCGGCTCGGGCCCCGCCGGCCTCACCGTAGCGGCGGACGTCGCGCGCGAAGGCCACGAGGTGACCATCTTCGAAGCCTTCCACAAGCCCGGCGGCGTCATGGTGTACGGCATCCCCGAATTCCGCCTCCCGAAGGCGATCGTCCAGACCGAAGTCGACGCTTTGGGAAAGATGGGCGTCAAGATCGAGACGAACTACTTGGTGGGCCGCACCCGGACGGTCAAGCAGCTGATGGACGAGGACGGCTTCGACGCCGCGTTCGTGGGCGTCGGCGCGGGGCTCCCGAAATTCCTCGGCTGCCCCGGAGAGAACCTGGTCGGCGTCTTCAGCGCCAACGAATACCTCACCCGCGCCAACCTCATGAAGGCCTACGACGCGAAGAAGGCCGCGACGCCCATGTACCGGTCGAAGGTCGTCGCCGTAGTCGGCGGCGGCAACGTCGCGATGGACGCCGCGCGCATGGCACTCCGCCTCGGCGCCGAATCGGTGCACGTGGTCTACCGCCGCACCCGCGACGAGATGCCCGCCCGCGGCGAGGAAGTCGAGCACGCGATGGAGGAAGGCATCGTCTTCGATTTCCTGCGCAACCCGAACAAGATCCTTGGCGACGACAAAGGCCGGGTCGTGGGGATGGAAGTGCAGAAGTTCGAACTCGGTGAACCGGACGCCTCCGGCCGCCGCAGCCCGGTGGCCGTCGCCGGCTCCGAGTACGTCTTCGACTGCGACACGGTCATAGTCGCCCTCGGCAACGAGTCGAATCCCCTACTGGTCAAGACGACCGAGGGCCTCGTCGTAGACAAGAAGGGACGAATCGTCGTCAACGGCGACCAGAAAACTTCCCTGGAGTCGGTTTTCGCCGGCGGCGACATCGTCCTCGGCGCGGCGACGGTCATCCTCGCCATGGGCGAAGGAAGGCGAGCTGCGGCCGCCATCAACAAGATCCTCGCCGAACGCTGAGCCGAGCTCGATCGACATTTAGTTGACAGGCCGTCCGGGAGGCGCGTTGCTTCCCGGGCGGCCTTTTTTATGCGCCTGACGATATTTCATTCTTAAACGCGACAAGAGCGAACGGCGGATTTATACTGTTGCTATTGATAGATCGTCAGGAGGATCCGATGAAAAGACGTTTTTCGTTGTTCGTTTCCGCCGTATTGGCTTCCGCCCTCATCTTCTCGTGCGCCGGAGAGCCGAAAGCGGTGGTGTCCGTCGCGCCCGCCGCGTCGCAGCCCGCGGCTCCGGCCGCGCAGCCGGCCGCACCCGCCCCTCAGCCAGCGGCACCCGCCGCGCCGAAGGTCGCCCCCGATAAGCAGCCGCTCGATCTGGCGCTCATCCACGTGAACGACACCCATGCCAAGCTCGACCCCATTCTCGCCGAATTCAAAGTCGACATCGACGACATGCTGAAGGGCAAGCGGACCTTCATGGAGCTCGGCGGCTTCCCGCAGCTCTGGTCGGCTGTCGATCAGCTCCGCTCGGAAAACCCGAACAGCCTATTCCTCCATGCGGGCGACGTGTTCCAGGGAACGCTCTACTTCACCCAATTTGAAGGCAAGGCGGACCTCGACTTCCTCAACGCCATGGGCCTGGACGTCATGGAGCTTGGCAACCATGAATTCGACAAGGGCCCCGCTCCGCTCGCCGCCTTCGCCGCCGGGGCCAAATTCCCGGTCATCTGCGCGAACGTCGACGTGAGCGCCGATCCGCAGCTCTCCAAAGTCATCAAACCGTACGTCGTCAAGACGATAGGCAAGGCTAAGGTCGGCATAATCGGACTTATCACCCCCGACACCCCGTATATTTCCTCTCCCGGCAAAACACTCGTATTCCAGGACCCGGCCGAAGCGGCCGCCAAGTACGTGAAGGAGCTCGAGGCGCAGGGCGTCAACAAGATCATCGTCCTCAGCCACATGGGCTACGAGGCCGACAAAGAACTGGCCGCAAAAGAAACCGGAATCGACGTCATCATCGGGGGCCACTCCCACACGCTCCTCGGGGACTTCAAGGACTTCGGAAAGACGACCGACGGCGACTATCCGACCATCGTCAAGGACGCGTCCGGCGCGAACGTCCTGATCGCGACGAGCTGGCAATGGGCCAACGCCGTAGGAACGCTCAAGCTGAGCTTCGACGCCGACGGAAAGGTCGTCTCCTACAAGGGCGAACCGAAGCTGCTCGCCGGCAAGGAAAAATTCCGCGTATACGATCTCCCCGGCGCCGACGGCAAGAACAAGCGCGTCGAGTTCACCCTCGGCGCCGACGGCAACTATGCCGTGCGCGAATACAACGGAAAAGCCTACGCAGCCGTCCCCGACGACCCCGCGCCGTACTTCGCCGCCGCCGAGAAACTGGTCGCTAAATTCGCCGCCGACAAGCGCATCCTGTTCGAGGATCCTAAACCCGAGGGCGTCGCCAAGCTGAAGCCCTACGCCGCCGCCATAGACGACCTCAAGAAGAAGATCGCCACCAAGGCGGCCGAAGAGCTGAAGCGCGCGAACAACGTCGGGCCCGGCCCGCTCATCGCCGACGGCATGATCTGGAAGACCGGCGCAGACATCGCGGTCATGAACCCCGGCGGCGTGCGCGTCGACCTCATCGCCGGCGACATTTCCGTCGCTAAAGTCTACGAGCTGCAGCCTTTCGCAAACACGCTGGTGACCGCGGACCTGACCGGCGCTGAAGTCGTCAAGGTGCTCGAGGACATGACCGGCTTCTGCATCGCCAGCTACGGCGTCAAGCCCGACACCGCCTACGCCTACGTCTCGGGCGTCAAGTTCACCCTCATGGTCAACGCGGCCGCCGGTTCGCGCGTCAAGGACGTGATGGTCAAGAGGGCCGACGGCTCCTACGCGCCGATCGATCCGGCCAAGAAGTACAAGGTCGTAGTCAACAATTTCATGGCCGACGGCGGAGACAAGAATTTCACCCTGGCTAAGCTGCCCGCCGACCGCAAATACGACACCGGCTTCATCGACTCCGAAGCCATGCTCGACTACGTGCTCGGCAAGACGCTCAAGAACTCGGGCGAAGAACGAATCAAGAACGAAATGTAGCCTCCATCCGTTGCGCGCGCGGCGCAAGCCGCGCGCCTGCAGAGTCTGCCCCGGCGCTTGCAAAGTATCGGCGCTCGGGGCATAGTATCCCCATGAAAAGATCCGCAAAGACCTTCGCTCTGTTCCTTGCGCTCCTGTCCGCCGCAGCGCTCGGAGCCCAGGAAAAGCCCGACGCGCTCAAGACCTACCGGCAGGGAAGGGACCTTGAAGCGCGCGGACGAATGGACGACGCGAATGAGCGCTACCAGTCCGCCGTCGCCATCTGCAAAGACGAGATAGCCCAGAACGCCGCCAATATGGACTCGTACGCAGTCCTCACCTGGACCCTGCTTCGGCAGAAGAAATACCGCGATACGATCGATTGGGGAAACAAGGGCCTGAAGATAAATCCGAACGACTACCGGGTCATCGAGTCGCTCGGGGAAGCCTTCTTCTATCTGGACGACTACAAGGAATCGCTGCGTCAGATGCAGAAGTACGTCGACTCCGCTCCGCAGGGAGAGCGCGTCAGCGTGGCGTATTTCTTCATGGGCGAAATCTACCGCATCCAAAGGCAGCCCAAGCACGCCGACATCGCGTACACCACCGCCGTCAAGATGGAGCCGGGAATCGCGCTCTGGTGGTACCGCACCGGCATGGCCCGCGAACAGGCGGCCGAATACGGCTCCGCTGCGGACGCCTATGAACGCGCGCTCTCGCTCAATCCGGCCTACAAAGAAGCGGCCGACGCGCTCGACCGCGTGAAGAAGCGCTCGACCTAAGCGAGGGCCAACAGGCCCCAAGGCGCCCAGACGGCAAGAACGAAAAGAACCAGCAGAAGCCGCCCGAGCAGCGGGCGCTTCGGCTCGCTTCCGGTTGCCTGCGCCGCCGAAGAATCCCGCTCGACCCACAAAGCGCGCATCAGACGATCGATGCCGCCGATCGGATCCTTCCGTTCGATCCCGCCCTTCCGTTCCATTATCCGATCGAAATACCTGAACGATTCCCCGATGATCGACCCGAGCGCTCCCGGAAGCCGGAGGTCCGACCGGATCGTCGCGCGGGAGAGCAGGATCAGCCCTTCGACCGTGACCGCGCGCTCGATGCCGGCGGTCAGAGCGCCGGCGGTAACGCGGAAGCCGCCCCAATTCGCCAGCTCGAGTCCGTAGGGAACGAGAAGGTTGAAGCCGACGATGCCCGCCGAGGCGAGAATCGTAACAAGGACGGAAACGCGCCTGCCCACGAGCCACGCGCAGAACCAGAAGAAGAAGAACTGAGAGATCCGCAGCAGTAGGGACGGATTGAAGAGGAACGCGGGCATCGAGAGCATCCCCGCGATGAAGAGCGCGCTGCTCGGCAGCAGCGCGAGCGCCGCTTCCCGCCTCTTCTGGCGGAATGAAAGCCGATTCGGATCTCTTTCCTTCATCGGATGCGCTCCGTAACGCCGGAGCGCTCGGCGTACCAGGTCGATTTCCCGATGAACGCTTCGCAGAAAAGGCCCAGGGCGATGCCCGTGACGACGCCTGCGGCGAGAAACGGCGGTGCGACGTATTTGGCGCTTTCGCCGAACACGAATACCCGCGCGAGCAGGATCTGCGTCAAATTCGAGACGAGGGCACCGATGCTTCCGATGCCGATTAAGCCGATGCGCCGCTTCCCGATGAGCCGCCTCATCGCGTACATGACGAAGGCGGAGGAAAAGGATCCCAACAGGGAAAACAGAAAGATATAAGAAAAGAGCGAGCCGGAGACGAGGCTCTGTCCGACCACTTTAATCGCGACGAGGGCGACGAATGCGAACGGCGACAAAAGGTCGAGCGCGAGCATCAGGGGCAGATTGGCAATTCCGATGCGCATGAACGGCAAGGGTTTGGGAATCATGTACTCGATAGTCGAAAGGAAGAGGCAGAACGCGCCGAGCAGGGCGACGATATCCCGGACCTCTCCTTCCAGCCTAGCGGCTCGTAGCGTCGGGAGCTTCATTCTTGGATGATCCTTCGATTCTGACGAAAACGCCGTTCGGCAAACAGGCGATCCACTGCCCGTTGGAGTCGATGGCGCCGGCGGCGACGCAGGTTTGGTTGGCGCACGGGGAGGACTCCACGGCGACTTTCCCGCCGTGTATATGGACGACCGTGGAGCCGAGCTCTCCGGGGACGCTGACTTCCTCATCGGCGTCGAGGGGATACACCCAAGTCTTTCCGTGGCTCTCGATGATGACCCGTGTCTCCCCGGCGCCTCCGCCGTACACGAGCACGGCGGAAACCACCGCCACCGCGGCCGCGAGCGCCACGGCGGGGATATCGAAAGCTTTCAGCTTCATGAGGAACGGACGATCAGCGGCAGCCGCCGCATCCGCACCCTGAACCTTCCTCGCCGTGGTCGTCGCCGCAGCCGCACTCGTCTCCGTCGCCGCAGCCGCAGTCATCGCCGCAGCCGTCGCCGCAATCGTCTCCGCAGCCGCAGCCGCAGCCCTGGTGCTCGACGTGCGGATGGCCGTGGGACAGCTCTTCGGCGGTGGCGGCCCTGATCGCGACGACTTCTACGTCGAAGTTGAGATCCTGGCCCGCGAGCGCGTGGTTGGCGTCGACGGTGACCATATCGGGGGAAACCTTGGTTACGGTCACAAGCCGGGAACCTTCGGCGGTTTCGGCTTCGAACTGCATGCCGGCCTGGATATCGGCGACGCCCTGGAAGCGGTCGCGGGGAACGTTCACCACCAGGTGCTCATCGCGCTCGCCGTAGGCTTCGGCCGCCGGAACGGTCACTTTGAAGGCGGCGCCTTCGCCCTTGCCCTCGAGAGCCTTCTCGAGTCCCGGAATGATGTTTCCATTGCCGTGCAGATACGAAAGCGGACCGGTTTCCGTGGAGGAATCAAGCACCTTCCCGGCGGTGTCGGTGAGCGTGTAGGTGAGGCTGACCACGCGATCTTTCTCAATATTCATGCAACTTCCTTGATGGGGCGCCGCGGCTTCGCGAGGCGGCTCCCCGTTGGTATAGTGTTTAGAGAAACCATTCTATTTGTAGCATATTCGGAGACCCAGCGTAAAGCTCCGAAAACCGAGCTTCCGATGGACAATACTTCGGCGAGCGGATATACTTCCCGCATATAGCTTTGAAAGATACCATTTCCCGCAAAGGAGTTCATGATGGATAACAGAACCAATATGCTGCTTTTCTTCGGAATGGTGGCGCTCGTCGCGTTTACGTTCATCTTCTGCCTCGACGCCCTCGCGATCCCGAACGTGAAATACGGCATCCTGGCGATGATCGGCTACATCGTTTGCCTCGGCTTCTCCATTTTCCAGGGCGCCCTGCTCAAGAAAGACGGATCACCCATGGCCCTCTGGTTCAGCACCTACACGGTCATCGTCGGCATCGTGTTCGTTTGGTACCTAACCCGCTGCGGCACCGCCTTCGGCTGGTGGTGACATACTAAACCGAAGCATTGAGCCGATAAGGGCTGACTCGGAAGCATCCGACTTCCGAGTCAGCCCCTTTTTTTGTCCTGAAGCGTTGCTTTCAATCAGCGGCGCGGCCAGGCCACGATAAAAAAAAGGACGGAGCCGAAGCTCCGCCCTCCAAGAACAAACCCGGCAGGCCCGACCGGGACTGCCTAGCTTCTTCCGTTTACATACCCATCAGCTTCGGCACTATCAGCGTCAGCTGCGGCAGGAACGTCACCGCAAGGAGCGCAATGAACATTGCTACGTACATAGGAACCGCTCGCCGGATGAGCTTCACCATCGGAATATCGCACACCGAGGAGATGCTGAACAGGCAGACGCCGTAGGGAGGCGTCGTCAAGCCGAGCGCGAAACCGACGACCGAAAGCACCAGGAAGTGGATCGGGTCGATCCCGAGGTTAACCGCGATCGGCAGCAGGATCGGGGTAAAGATCAGCGTCGCGGGAGTCGCGTCGAGCACCATGCCGATGAAAAGCAGCACCACGTCGACCATCACCAGGAAGCCGTACTTGCCGCCGGGCAGATTGGTCATCACTTCGGCGAGGAACTTCGGAAGGCCTTCGAAGGCGATGATCCAGTTGGCGATCGCGCTCGAGGTGGCGATGAAGAGGATCGCGGCGGTGAGGACGGCGGTCTTCTTCAGCGAGTCGACCAAATCGGCCATGGAAAGCTTTCTACCGACCACGACATCCACGAACAGGATGTAGAGCACCGCGACGCCGGCGCCTTCGGTCGGGGTGACGATTCCGGAGAAGATGCTCCCGAGGATGATGAGGGGCGCGACCAGCGCGGTCCAGCACTCGGTGAACGTCTTCCAGACGTTCTTGAAGGAGAAGGGAATCTTATGTCCGTACCCGTGCTTCTTCGAGATGTAGAAGTTCGGGATCATGAGGGAGATCGTGATGATGATTCCGGGCAGGAGTCCGCCCGCCAACGTTTTTCCGACGGACTGGTCGGTCGCCGCGGCCGCGAGCACCAAAAGGATGCTCGGCGGAATGACGACGGAGAGAGACGACGAGGTAAGCGTGACCGCACCCGCGTAGTCTTTCGGATAGCCGTCGGCCTGCATGCGGGGAACCAGGATCGAACCGAAAGTCGCCGTGTCGGCGAGCGAGGATCCAGAGATGCCGCCGAACAGCATGCTGCCCACGATATTGACCGAACCGAGACCGCCAGTGCTCCATCCGACGATGGAGGTCGTGAAGTCGATCAGGTTCCGTCCGATCGTACCGCGTTCCATAAGATTGCCCGCAAGTATGAACAAGGGCACGGCCAGCAGGATGAACGAGGTGGCCGCCTCGCTGAACAATTGCGGAATGATCTGCATGTTGGGCACCGGCTGGAAAAATCCGATGACGCAGATCGCCGATAAGCCGAGCGACACCGCCATCGGCGCGCCCAGAAGGATCAGAATCGTCGCTATAACGACGAGGGTTATGCTCATCCACGGCATACTGGTGATGCTCCTTACTTATTGCAGGCTCACGGTCTCGGAGCTGGATTCGTACATCAGCTCCTTGCCGCGAATGACATTGACTAGTTTGAAGATCAGACGTATCGACGTCATGATGCACCCAAGGAGTATCGGAAGACGCACATAGAACATGCTGACCCTGAGGATCGTCGATTTAGAATCGAGCTTCTGGTAGTACTGCAACAATTGAACGGTAAAGGCTCCGAGAAGCACCAAGTACACCAGGAAAACCAGGATATTCCAAATACCGAGATACTTTTTCCACTTTTGGTTCACAGCGCGAACAACCAGATCGAACCCGACATGCGAATTCGACTTGACGCCGGAGCTGATGCCGAACCAGATGAGCGCGCCGAGCATTATCTCGCCCAATTCAACGGTCCAGGATATGGCGTTGCCGGGAATGATCCGGCTGATTACCTGCATGAAGACATCGCCGAAGATTATCACGAGAATAAGCGGGCCGATCGCGCTTTCAATCGCTTCGACGATTCGTAAAAATGTGAGCTTTTCCTTACCCATAGAGGCCATCCTTAACCGGGCGAAATGCGAAAATGAGAAAGCTGCCCGCGACGCCCGTCGGGCGGAGCGGACAGCTCAGAACGAGAACCGCGCCGCGGCGCTCGCCCCGTTCTGATAGTTCGGACCGATTACTTGGAGGCGGTCTTCTTCACGCCGTCCATGAAGACCTTGAAGTTGTCTTCGCCGACGGTCTTGGACATGTTCGCGTACACGGGCTCGACGAGCTTCTTGAAGGGCTCCTTCTCGGCTTCGCTCATGGTGTAGAAGTTGACGCCGGCGGCCTTCATCTTGTCCATGGCGACCACGGAGTAGGCGCTGTCTTCCTTCACGTTGACGGAAGCCCAGTCCTGGGCGGCCTTCTTGAAGGTCGCCTTGTCGGCGTCGCTCAGCTTGTCGTACATGTCCTTGTTCATGAACATGACGGAAGCGTCGGCGATGTAGTTCCAAATGGTGAAGTTCTTGGCCACTTCGTGGGTCTTGAAGTCGTACTGGACGGGGATGGAGTTATCCTCGCCGACGACCGTGCCGAGCTGGATGGAGGTGTAGATCTCGCCCGAGGGGAGCGGCACGGGCTTGGCGCCGAGCGCCTCGAACACGCTGACGAAGAAGGGGGTAGCCGGGACGCGGAACTTCAGGTCCTTGATGTCCGCGGGGGTCTTGATCAGGCGCTTGTTGTTGTTGATCTGGCGGAAGGGACGCGGGGAGATGGACAGGACGACGAGATTCTGCTTCGCGAAGCCGTCGTTGACCCACTTATCCCACGCCGGGTTGCCGGAGTTCAGGAAGCGGATGACATGGTCGATGTCGTTGAAAAGGAAGGGAAGGCTCATCGCGCTCAGTTCGGGAACGATGGCGGCCAGGGCCGTGACGCTCTCGATGCCGATCTGGGAAGAACCGGACTGGGTCATCTCGAGCATGACCTTCCAGTTGCGCTGGAAGAGCACGCCGTTGCCGAAGACCTCGGCCTTGTAGCGGCCGGCGGTATCCTTGTTCACGATGTCGGCGAATGCGAGCGACGCCTTCTGCCACGGGCTCTCGAGGGATCCGTTATGGGAGACGGCGACCTTCACGGCGGGAACGCTCGGCTTGGCCGCGGGAGCGTCTTTCTGATCGCTCGAGCCGCCGGCGAACGCGAGCCCCGGAAGGGCCATAAGCGCCGCACCGAGCACCAAAGCCGGAACAAATTTCGTTCTCTTCATGTAATCCTCCTAGCTGATCTGAGAATCGCCTCGGAATCTCCGGGCGAACCTGCCACACAAATCGGTGATATGTATCACCTTTAGAGATTGTAACACGGGTTTCTAAAATAGTGCAAAGTATATTACATACAATTTTTTCAAGGCCGCCGACGGTTCGCAAACCTTCGCGCTAGCGATAGCCATAATCGATTCTAGCATGGAATTCAAATTCTGGAAGAAACTTTTCATTTTTCTCTGAAAACATGGCAATTTCTGCCACAATCCTACCCGCAAAAATGCCTTTCCTATCGATGCAGCCCCAGTCCGAGTTGTCACCCGACCGGACATCCGGTATCTTCTTTTCGAGATCTGCAGATTTTCCCTTCAGCGAAATAAGGACAAGCGAAACATGCCCGCAAACGGTTTAGTAAGACGGAGCGTCGCCTTCACGGGAGGACTCTTCATCATGGCTTTCGGAGTCGCCCTTTCCATCAAGGCGAATTTAGGAACTTCCCCCATTTCGAGCGTACCGTTCGTCTACAGCCGCACCATTCCGCTGACGATGGGCGCGATGACCATGGCGATGCACGTCGTGCTCGTGCTATTGCAGATCGCCATGCTCAGGAAGGACTACAACCCCGTCCAACTCTTGCAGCTGCCGATCGCGCTCATCTTCGGATTCTTCACCGACTTCACATTGGACTTGGTTTCCGCGAATGCCCCGGTCCACGACTATACGCTGAAGTGGCTCCTCTGCCTGGCGAGCGCCCTGATAATCGCTTTCGGAGTATTCCTGGAGGTAAAGGCCCGCTTGATCTACCTCGCGGGAGAAGGATTCATCCTGGCCTTCTCCAAAGTCTTCAACGTCGAATTCGGCAAAGCGAAAGTCGGCTTCGACTGCACGCTGGTCACCATCGCCGTCGCAGGCTCATTCCTTTTCCTGCACCGCCTGCAGGGGGTCCGCGAAGGAACGCTCGCGTCGGCGGTGCTGGTGGGCACGTTCGTGCGCCTGTTCAGCAGCAAGCTATCGTTCGTGGACGAGCTGCTCGGCGCTCCTTCTTCGAAGAAATAGGGGATTCGCCCTCCCCCTCGGCGGCCTGCCTCGGGCTTCCGGGCCGCCTTCGGTTCGAATCCCCTATTCTCGCAAAAACAAAACAGCCGCCCTTTGGGCGGCTGGACTTTTAGATGGAGAATAGGGGATTCGAACCCCTGACC
>QKCO01000094.1 GCA_003245635.1 Treponema sp. | reverse complement strand
CGCGACGAGCGACGTCAACGGAAGGTTCTTCCTGTTCGGCTTGGAACCCGGAGAATATTCAGTATCGGCCATGAAAGAAGGTTTCGAATCCATCCATGTGAAACTCGATTATTCAGGACCGAATCAAATCCTGTACATCAAGCTCCATTCAGCCGAGCAGCTCCTAGCCATGGCGGAAAAAGCCATCGAGAAAAGAAATTGGAAAGACAGCCGAGTCCTGCTTCAGAGAACGCAGGCGATCGCTCCCGCCGACATCTCGGCGCGGTTTCTCGCCGCTGTGCTTTTTTACAGGACCGGCGAATACGAAAAGTCCAAGAATGAGCTCGAGGGAATCCTTGCCGATGGAGGAGACGAACCGTTCGTTCATTTATTCCTCGCGGATCTTTTGCAGTACATATTCGAGAAACCGGAAGCCGCATTGAAGCATCTCGAGAAATTCCGCAGCTACCGGAATGATCCGGACTCCGAAAAAAGAAGCATTGAGCTGAAATCGATGACGGATATGCGGGAAACGACCTGCGTCTCGCGTTCGCCCGGCGAGACGCTCCGGTAGCGCGCTTCGCGCGCGAGCGTATGGAATTTGATCATTCCCCCGCCTCCAGGCGGACTCGCTTCAAATCCGCTCAGCCGCCCAAATGCAACAAGGCCGCCTTGCGGCGGCCTTGAGTCTCATCGTCGGGCTGAGTGGACGCCGCAAAGCGGCGCCCACCTTGCGTAAAAGCGAAGGGCCGCGCCCGTAGGACGCGGCCCTGAACATCGTCGGGCTGAGTGGATTTGAACCACCGACATCTTGGTCCCGAACCAAGCGCGCTAGCCCCTGCGCTACAGCCCGAAAGGAAAAAGCCCGTCCTCGACGGACGGGCTTTACGGGAGCGACGGGGCTTGAACCCGCGATCTCCGGCTTGACAGGCCAGCGCGATAACCAGCTTCGCTACGCCCCCGTGATGTGTGTGACTATACAGAAAGCCCGTATTTGTGTCAAGCGATATCAAAACCAAAAAATCTCCAGGATTCTGTTCATATTGACGGCAAGATCGGCGCATGGTATGTTTTGATTCCGTCGGTTTGCGTTGTTCCAGCCCGGCGCGGATCGTTGCAAAGAATTTCCCGCATAGCGCGCAGTGAGGTACGTACTCCTATGACAACCAAGGAAAAAAAGCAGCCCGTGAAGAAAGAGGCATCTTCCCAAAGCGAGCTTGCGAAACGCTTTCATTCGAATCCGGTCCTTTTTATCGGTACTTTCGTCATTCTGCTTTTTACGGTCGTGGCCTTCGTTTTCGTTCCCGCCCTCGCTCCGAAAGCCGGCAAGGGAAGCAGCGGCAAACTGACCTTCGGCTCTTACGACGGCAAACCGATCGATTTCGTGCCAGGCAACTATTTCGCGACCCAGCGGGATTACTACAACCAGCAGATCCGTTCTTCGGGGCAAGACCAGAACATCCAGCTCGCCGCCTTCCAGGTGTGGCGCGCCGCGTTCGAGAGCACCGTCGTACGCACTGCCATCCTTTCTGAAATGAAGGATGCAGGCTACCTGGTTCCCGAAGAGCTCGTCGACCGCAAGATGGCGGAATACCCCGCCTTTCAGGAAGAAGGACGCTTTTCGGCGGTCAAGTATCGGGCCATGTCCGAGGCGGACCGCATGACGCTCCGCGATACCATGCGCGACGAGATCGCGGTTTCCCGCTACAGCGAAGATCTTATGGATCTTCGGATCTCCAGCAAGGAAAAGGACTTCATGAAGGCGATAGCGTCGCCCGAGCGAAGCTTCGAATATGTCGCCTTCCCTATTTCATCGTATCCCGACAGCGAAGTTTCCGCCTATTTAGGTTCGCATCCGGAGCTTTTCAAGTCCATCGGACTATCGATGATCAGCCTTGCGGGTAAGGAAGCCGACGCTGAGAAGATCCGAGGCGAGGCTTCGAAGGACGAGGCTGCCTTCCGGGAGTACGCGAAGAAGCATTCCAAAGATTCGTATGCCGACAAGGGCGGAGTTCTCGGAACCAAATACGCATACGAGCTTAAGACCCTCATCACCGACGAGGCGGCGCGCGCCAAGGTCCTCGATCTCGGCGCCGGAGCGGTGAGCGGCCTCATCAAGTCCGGAGACGGGTGGGTCTTCTTCCGCTGCGACGAGAGCGCCAAGGCGCCCTCCGCAACGGACGCAGCGGCTCTCGCGAAAACCCGCGAATACCTGCTGAGCTTCGAGCGAGGAAAAATAGAAGACTGGCTGATCGCGAAAGCCGAGACTTTCACCGTTTCCGCCAAAACGGGCAGCTTCTCTTCCGCTGCGGCCATGTCCGGCCTCGACGTTAAGAAATTCGGCCCTGTAGCGCTCAATTACGGAGACACCGAACTCTATCGCTCGATCGCCTCCTTCAAGCTTCCCGAACTGAGCGGAGCATCTTCCAATGAATCGTTCCTGAGCACCGCATTCTCGACGCCCCCCGCCTCCATCGCTAAGCCTGTGGTCGTCGGCAACAACGTCCTCGTTCTCCGCGTGGACGAGGAGCGCGCCGCCGATGATTCATCGCTCGCGGTAATCGACTTCTACTACCCTTACGTCATCGGGCAGTACGCCGACAAGCAGCTACGGAACCATTTCCTGGGCAGCAAGAAACTTAAAGACGATTTCTACAATACTTTCGTTACCTACTTTCTTCCCAATTAAACCATGAACACGGATGAACCCCGGATGCGTCCAGCGCGCCGGGGTACCTCCTTATCTTATAAAGGCAAAACGCTCCTCTCGAATGTCGACCCGATCGCCTTCGCCGATAAGGTAGCCGGCAACGTATCCATCACATCCAGAACGTTGTATATCTGTCCTTCGCCCCTATTGGGCTACGGCTTAGATACGCTCCTCGATCGCATCGGCCAAGATTCTGCGGTCCTCTGCATCGAAACGGACTCGGTTCTTTTCAACCTTGCCCGAGAAACGATTCCTTCGGCTACGCTCGCCGATGGTAGAGTCGGCTTCGTGCTCGCCGGCTCGACAGCGGAAATCTGCTCTTACGTCCGGCGCCGCTTCGGTCCGCGAAGCTTCCGAAAAACCACGCCCGTCAGGCTGAACGGAGGATACTCCCTTTCGCCCGATTTCTATGAAAATGCCGCATCCGCGCTGAGCGATCTCATTTCCCTCGAATGGCGCAACGCCATGACGCTGGTCAAGCTCGGCAGGCGCTACGCGCTGAATGCGGTCCGGAATCTCGGTCTTCTGCCGTCGACGTTCCCGGCATCAGCTCTGCGTTACGGCGACGCGCCGGTGCTTGTTTTGGGGGCGGGCCCTTCGTTGGATTCGATTGAAGCGCTTTTGCGGAAGAGAGAACGATTCCGCATCGTATGCGTCGATACCGCGCTGATTCCCCTCGCCGAACGCGGCGTGCGGCCCGACCTGATCGTCGCCCTGGAAGCTCAGCATTGGAACCTGCGCGATTTCGTCGGCGTCTCCCGGCTCGGATGCGACCTTGCCATGGACCTTACGGCGTTGCCCTGCGGAGCCCATGCCCTTGGAGGGCGCCGATTCCTCTTTTCCGTTGCCTGGACGCCGCTGCGTTTTCTTGAACGTCTCGAGGATGCGGAACTCCGGCCGCCACCGTCCCCGCCGCTTGGCTCCGTCGGTCTCACGGCGGTCGATATCGCCCTGAGCCTCGGAACCGGACCCGTATTCGTCGCGGGCTTGGATTTCGCCTATGGCATAGGAACTTACCACGCCCGCTCCGCGCCTTCCCGCTTGACATCCTTATCGGCGACAAACCGTCTTTTGCCACTGATCGACCCTGCACCGGCATTCAGGTCCGGCTCGACCAAGGAGCCCGATAAATCAGGCAGAACCGTATTCTCCGATCCGGCCCTCAGGGGCTACCGCTCTCTTTTCGAAAGGGAGTTCAACGCTCAGCGGAGGCTATTCGATATCGGCGATTCGGGGCTCGATTTGGGGCTGCCGCGCGTATCGCCGGATGACGCAGAATCCGCTTTCTCCGAGCGCGCTTTCACGGAACCGCCTGCAGAAATAGGTCCGACGATTGCGGACCCTACAAAAGTGATCGCGTTCATCCAGGCGGAATTGCGGAAGCTCGAAGCCGTCCGCGCTCATTTAAAAGGGCTGCGGAGCAACGAAGATATCGAAAGCCTCTTGAGCGAGTGCGATTACCTCTGGTCCCACTTCCCCGAATGCGCCGGGACCGAAGGGCAAAGACCGCCGGCTTCGGATACCGCCTTCGTCAAGAGAGTTCGGGCAGAAGTCGACGTCTTCATGAAAGCGTTCGCTTTGGCGGCCGCAGAAGCCGCCCGCTGATTCGGAAAGAGTGGCCTTACTCTTCTTTCGTCTTGAGGACGGCCAGGAACGCGCTCTGCGGCAACTCTACCTCTCCGACCATCTTCATCCGCTTCTTTCCCTCTTTCTGCTTCTCTAGAAGCTTCCGCTTTCGGGAAATATCGCCGCCGTAGCATTTCGCCAAAACATCTTTACGGACCGCATTGATCGTTTCCCGCGCTATGATCTGACTGCCGATGGCGCCTTGGATCGGGATCTTGAACTGCTGGCGCGGAATCTCTTCCGAAAGACGCGCGCACACTTTCCGTGCGCGGTCGTAGGCGTTTCCCTTGAAAACCAGCTGCGCCAGCGCGTCTACCGGTTTCCCGTTAAGAAGAATATCCAGCTTCGCCAATTCGGTCGGCTTGAATTCGGTGATGTCGTAATCGAACGACGCGTATCCGCGGCTGATGCTTTTCAGCCGGTCGTAGAAATCGAAAAGGACTTCCGAAAGGGGCATATCATAGACCACTTCGACGCGTTTCTCATCCAGGTAGGTCATATTCGTCTGGACGCCGCGCTTTTCCAGGCAAAGGGTCATGATGGAACCCAAATAACCGGTCGGAGTAATGATCGCGGCCCGAATGTACGGCTCTTCCACGCCCTCGATCCGCCCTTCGTCCGGATAATCGGCCGGATTGTCGCAATATCGCTCTTCCCCGTTCTTGAGCGTCAACCGGTACCGGACTGATGGCGCCGTGAAGATGATCGACTGGTTGAATTCGCGCTCGAGACGTTCTTGGACGACCTCCAGGTGCAGAAGCCCGAGAAAACCGCAACGGAAGCCGAAACCGAGGGCCACCGATGAATCCTTTTCGAAAACGAGCGAAGCGTCGTTCAGCTTCAGCTTGTCCATCGCGGATCTGAGCTCGTCGTAATCGTTCGTATCCACCGGATAAATGGACGAGAAAACGACGGGCTTCACTTCCCTGAAGCCTGGCAAGGGAGCTGCGCAGGGCCGCTCGGCGCTGGTGACGGTATCGCCGACGCGTACGTCGGAAACAGTCTTGATGCCGGCGATGATATAGCCGACCTCGCCGGCGCTCAGCTCGTCCTGCTCGACCAGCACGATCTTGAAGACGCCGACCGTCTCGACGATGTACTCCGAATCGTTGTTCATGAAACGGACCGTCATGCCCTTCCGGAGCGTTCCTTCCATTACGCGCAGATGGACTACGACGCCGCGATAGGCGTCATAGTGGCAGTCGAATATCAGCGCGCTCAAGGGGTTGGAAGCCTTGCCCGAAGGAGCCGGAATCCGCGTTATGATCGCTTCGAAAAGCTCGTCGATGCCGAGGCCCTGCTTCGCGGATACGAGCAGCGCGCCATCCGAGTCGAGGCCGAGATCGTGGTCTATCTGATGCTTCGCAGCGGGAATATCGGCCGCCGGCATATCGATCTTATTGATTACCGGTATTATCTCGAGGTTGTGTTCGAGCGCCAGATACATATTCGACAAGGTCTGCGCTTCGACTCCTTGCGTAGCGTCCACCAAGAGCAGCGCGCCTTCGCAGGAGGAAATCGCTCGGGAAACCTCATACGTGAAATCGACATGACCGGGCGTATCGACGAAATTGAGCTGATAGACGACACCATCCTGCCCCGTATACGGAATCGTGACGGCTTGGCTCTTTATCGTGATGCCGCGTTCCCGTTCGATATCCATATTATCCAGAATCTGATTCTGGAACAGACGATCATCGATGATCTTCGCCTTCTGGATGAGTCGATCGGAAAGCGTCGACTTCCCATGATCGATATGCGCAATTATGCAGAAATTTCTGATGCGTGCGGGTTCGGTCATACGAGCCGACTATAGCCGAAATCAGAGACGAGCACAAGGAGCGGCGGCGTTGAACGTTCACTCGAGCGAAGATAGCGCGGCGACGAGCTGCTCCTGCGTGAACGGCTTTTGGAGAAACACGCCTCTCTCGTAGAGCCGCCGCATTTCCTCTTCCTGCTTGTCATGGTAGCCGGACATGAACACGACGCGCAGATCGCTCTTCTTTTCGGCTAGGTGCTCGGCCAGCTCGTAGCCGCTCATATGCGGCATGACGATGTCGGAGACCAAAATATAGTCGTCCTCTTTATCGGCGTGGATGATGGCGTCCCGAGGACTCGCCGCCTCCAGCACGCGGTATCCGATCTTCGCCAAAATACGGGAAAGAAGCCCCCGCAGATAGTCGTCGTCCTCGACAAGCAGCACGGTGCCGCCTTTCGGCGAGGCGTTTTCGGAATTCGAACTCCGTTCGGCTGCGGGTGCCGGCTCCTCGTCGGCTTTGGGAAGATACACGACGAAGCGCGCGCCTTTTCCCGGCTCGCTTTCGACGGCGATGCGACCGCGGTTTTGGTTGACTATCGCGTATACCGTCGAAAGCCCGAGCCCTGTCCCCTTCTCTGACCCTTTCGTCGTAAAGAACGGTTCGAATATGCGCTGCAGATTCTCGGGGGAGATGCCGCTGCCGCTGTCCCGCACCGAAATCATCACCCAATCGCCTGAAGGAATTCCATGCGGCTTCCCGCCGCCGTCCGAACGGACCTCGTCCGTTTCCACCACGATGGAACCGCCTGCGGGCATAGCGTCCTTCGCGTTGACGATGAGATTGATGAAAACCTGCTCGAACTGGCCCGGATCGATCAGCACGTTCGATTTCTTCGCCTCGAGGACATACCGCATCAGTATATTCTCGCTCACCAGGCGCCGCGCCATCTTATCCATTTCCCGCAGGGATTGGTTGACGTCGATGACTTTCGGCTCGAACGCGTGCTTGCGCGAAAAGGTGAGGAGCTGCCTGGTAAGGTTGACGGCTTTCTTCGCGGCGGACTCTATGCCTTCCACCTCGTTCCGAAGCGCCGCGTCGTCGGCGATGTCTTCCGAAAGCAGGTTGCAGTAACCCATTATCGCCGTGATGATGTTGTTGAAATCATGGGCGATTCCGCCCGCGAGGCGTCCGACGGCTTCCATCTTTTGGGCCTGACGCAACTGCGACTCGAGTTCGCGCCGCTCGGTGATGTCTATGAGCATTCCTCGGAGCTCTTCGCTATTGCCGCCCGGCGACAATACTTCGGCGACCGTCGCGAAAGCAGTCTTCTTCGTTCCGTCCAAAGACACGAGATCCCAATATTCGGCGCTCGAGGAATCGGAAGCAGCGATCCTCTCGAATACGAGAGCCCCCTCCTTCCTATCGAAAAAACGCTCGTGAAGATTCGTTCCGAGTACGGAAGCTTTATCCTTATACCCCAGCAGCTTGACGAAGGCGGTATTGCAGTCGCACACCAAGCCGTCCATCGTTGCGGTGAAATTCGCCGAAGGAGCGTCCTCGAATAGGCTGCGGTAGCGCTCTTCGCTCAAGCGCAGCTTCCTGTCCATCTGGTGCCGGTAGATGGCTATCTCGATGACGGTGCGCAGCTCGCGCTCGTCGAACGGCTTGATGATATAGCCGAACGGCCGGCTCTCCTTGGCCCTGGCGATCGTATCGTCGTCCGCATAGGCGGTCAGCAGAACGACAGGGATCGACAAATCGTCGAAAATGAGCCTAGCCGCCGCGATGCCGTCCATCTCGCCTTGGAGATGTATATCCATAAGCACGAGATCCGGTTTCTCGCTGCGGCAGGCGCGTATCGCTTCCTCACCGGAAGTGAAGACTCCGCCGACCTCGTAGCCGAACCGGATTAGGTGCCTTTTTATATCCAACGCGACAATATGCTCGTCTTCGCATACGACGATTTTGGCCATCCCAGAGACTCCATTTTTGGGCTTCGATATACGGCATCAAGCCGCGGTTGTTTATTTTACGGGATGGTAGCCGAGCTTGTCCAACTCCTTGCGGAGTTTTTCAACATCGATCGGTTTCACGAGATACGCGGTCGCGCCGCCGCCCTGGTACGCTTCGATAACGTTCTTCGGATCTTCCATGACGGTCGTCATCACGATCTTAACTTCATCGACGGTACGGATGCCCATCTCCTTCTCGACGGCTCGTATCCGCCGCAATGCCTCGTGTCCGTCGACTTTCGGCATCATGATGTCCATGAATACGACATCATACGGATGAGCCTCGTCCCAAGCTATCCGGAAAGCGTCGACCGCCTCTTCGCCGTCGACGACGACATCTATCTCCCCGTAAGGAGCCAACAAACGCTGCATCATGCGCCGCGAAGCGAAATCATCCTCGACAACTAGAGCCCTCATCGATCCTCCCTTATCCGGATAAACCGTCTTTTTCCAGCGCGCCCGAGGAAACCGCGGAACGTATCCGCTTCAGCTCCTCGAGAACGGCATCCTCGTCGGCACGCCTGCAGGCAAGCATGATCTTGAACAACGATTGGGGAAGCACGGTAACGTGCAGATCTTCCAATTCTCGTCGAAAACGCGAAGCGATTCCCTCAAGCCTTTCCCCAGGAATTTCGCCGACCGCCTCGGTTTCTATTATGAAGCGTCCGACAGTCGATGCGACTTCAGCGGACGATGAGCACTCCTCCCGCATTCGCTGTTCACGGGTCTTCTTCGGGTCGGCGCCGGCAGCATCGTCCGCCGGATCTCGATTTTGCGGCTTTTCATTGCCCGCTAAATCGTGAACGGCTTGCTTGTCGTTGTGATCGTTGAGGCAGGCGGTCAAATATTCCCTCAAAGCGCGCCGCCGTACCGGCTTGAACAGGAATCGAGGGTTGAGCTCAAGCGTTTTCCAGCTCGATTCGCTTCGCGCTCCGATATTGGACAGTACTATCGTCCGCCCCTTCAAACGGCGCATGCAGGCCTCATCTTCAACGCACGAAAAAAACAGCTGCCGATCGGGCAGCCGCTCATCGATCAAGAACACCTCGTTTCCGGCTACAGAGTCCTTCCTCAGTTCCTTCAGCAGCGCATCGGCGTTTTCGGTCTCGGAAACCTTGCAGGACCATGCGCGCAGCAGATCGGAAATCGCGCCCCTTTCCTCGCCGTCCGGCACCGCGACGAAGACCGGCAAACCGAGGGGAAGCGATTGCTTACCGGGAAAGTGAGCAATCTGCTCGGACAATAGAAACGGAATCGAAACGATGAACTCGCTGCCCTTGCCCACTTCGCTGGACACTGAAACCGTGCCGCCCATCAATTCCGCCAGCGACTTTACAATGGATAAACCGAGTCCTGTCCCTCCGTACGCGCGAGTGCTCGTTCCATCCAGCTGCGTGAAGGATTCCCATATCTGGACAAGGCGTTCGGACGCTATACCGATCCCGGTATCTCTGACGGAGAGCGCGAAAAGGTAGGAGGAAACATCGTCGGCAGCCTTCGCGTCCAGCCCGACGCGAATCGATCCCTTTTCCGTAAATTTGATCGCGTTCGACAGGAGATTCGTAATTATCTGCTTGAAGCGGCGCGGATCCCCTTCCACATACGCCGGCAAGCCCGCCGCGGCGCGGAAAAGCAGGTCCAACCCTTTCCGATGCGCTTGGACGGAAACTTCCTCCAAACATTCTTCAACCGTTTCCACCGGATCGAACACGATGGAATGGATGCGCATCTTGCCCGCTTCGATCTTGGAGAAATCGAGTATCGAGTTTATCAAAAACAGGAGATTGTCCGCCGATTGCCGGGCTATCCCGAGATATTCACGCTGCTCCTCGGAAACGGCCATATCCTTGGAAAGCTCCACCATGCCCATGATGCTGTTCAACGGCGTACGGAGTTCATGGCTCATATTCGAAAGGAATTCGCTTTTCACGCGGCTCGATTCTTCCGCGTTCAATTTTGCCTGAACGAGAGACGCCTCGTACTCTTTCTCTGCGCTGATATCTCGTTCGATGCAGGCGATTTCCGAAACGAGGCCCTCAGCGTTCCTCAAGGGCGATAAGGCGGCCGAAACCGATATCGTTTTGCCGGATTTGCACCGCTTCACGAGATCGAAGCGTCCTACTTCCTTCTCGTCCGAGACGCGCTTCACAAAACTCATGAAATGGGCTTTGTCGGTTTCCGAGCCCATCATCTCGTCGATGCTCCTGCCGATCATTTCCTCGGAGGAATAGCCGAACATCAGCTCAGCCCCGAGATTCCAGGAAAGAATCGTCCTCTCCGGATCGATGGAAAGAATGGCGTCGTAGCTGTTCGAGACGATGGCGGCCAGACGCGTTTTTGCGGCAGCCGCGCTGATATCCTTCGCAATATCCCTGATCGAAAGGACATGGCCGGTGCGCTCGCCGTTCGGACCGCGAATAGTCGATTTTATGAGTTCGACCGGAACCTTCGCATCGGGAAGCACCATGGTGACCCATTGCAGTTCGCGCTCGTCGTCGTCGCCGGCTCCTAAGGATGGAGAGCCGAAAAGCGCGACCAAAGCCTTATTCTCCTGAAATGAGCATATCGAATCGATCGGAGTCCCGCGAACGTAAGGCCCGGGCAGGAGGCATAGCCTTTCAGCGGCTTCGTTCATGAAGACTATGCGGTCTTCTTCATCGAGCGCGACGACGCCGTCCGAAATGGCGTGCATAGTGCCGCGAAGCCACTCTTGGCTATCGCGCAGATCCTTCTCCATCCGGTGCTTGTAAAGCGCCATCTCGATGGAGATCAGGACTTCCCGCTCCTGGAACGGTTTGAGTATATATCCGAACGCCTGGGTGACTTTTGCCCTTGCAAGCGTTCGTTCGTCCGCGAACGCCGTGACGAAAATAATCGGAATATCGTCGCGCTGCTTTATGCGATCGGCAGTATCGACGCCGTCGAGATCGCCCTGCAGCTTGATGTCCATAAGGATGAGCTCAGGAGACGTCCGTCGGACCAGATCGAGAGCCTCTTCGCCCGAAGCGGCGATCCCGACCACTTCGTATCCCATAGACGCCAGCCGACTGCGCATATCGAGCGCGACGATGCTTTCATCTTCGACGACGAGGATTCTCGCCTTTTTTCGCGTTGGATCCATGGGGATTATTCCCGGCCTTCGGCCCGAGCGCTGACATCCCCCGTCAATGTACCTGATAACGCTTTTTCAAGATCCAGAAGAATAACGAAACCGGCCCCGTGCCGGCCGATGCCCTTGACGAACGCCCCGTCGATCCGCGCGCCGAACGAGGGCGCATCTTCGATTTTCGAGGCATCCAGATCGAGCACTTCCTGGACTTCGTCGGCGAGCACTCCCGCCGTTAGAGTTTCGCCCTCGAAATCCACTTGAGTCACGATTATCGAAGGGCTCTTTTCCAGATCGGTCTGTTCCCGTCCGAATACTGCCCGGAGGTCGACGACAGGAACGACGCTTCCCCGATGGTTGATGACGCCGCGCAGATGGGGGGGGCAGCGCGGTACTCGAGTTATCTTCGCTATCTCCAAGACGACCTCGACGGTGGCTACCGCCACCGCGTATCGTTCCTCTCCGAGATTGAAACTCAGGTATTGGGCGCTCTCAACCGCCTTGTCTTCTTCCGATCCCATCGCGAACGCCTCACCCGGCTACTTTTTTAACGACGCCGAGCAGTTTCTCGGCGCTGAACGGCTTCACTATCCACCCCGTGGCTCCGGCCTCTTTCCCCTCGTTCATCTTGCTTCCCTGCGATTCGGTGGTCAAAACGATGATGGGAGTAAACTTGTAGGCGGCGATTTCACGTACCTTTCTGATGAAGGAAATTCCGTCGAGATTCGGCATATTGACATCGGTTATGATCAAATCCGTCGCACCCATGCCGTTGAGCGCCGTCAGGCCGTCCAAGCCGTCCTTCGCCTCCACTACTTCGTATCCGCCCTGCTGCAGGACATAGGTAATACTTTGACGTATAGCTGCTGAATCATCTACAACAAGTACCTTCTTCGCCATGCACAAGCCTCCTCAGGACGGTCTAAGTATCGTCGATGCTGGTCGTTATTGCAATACGACAGGGTGCGCCCGTTCGGCGCAGTACAAGAACGCTCACCTTGCGCGCTTCAACACCTCGCCCGCGATGGAAGCCAGCGGAAGGACCGCGTCGACGCCGCCCGCCTTTATCGCCTCATTCGGCATCCCGAACACGACGCAGCTCGCCTCATCCTGAGCGATCGTGTACGAACCGGCATCATGCATCTCTTTCATGCCGCGCGATCCATCGTCCCCCATCCCGGTCATTATGACGCCGATCGCGTTCTTCGCGGCGTATCGGGCCGCTGAACGGAATAGGACGTCGACGCTTGGGCGATGGCGGCAGACGAGCGGCCCATCCTTCACTTCGACGTAATAGCGCGCACCCGCGCGCTTGAGCAGGGTGTGGCGGTTTCCGGGAGCGATGAGCACGCGCCCGCGGACGACGGTATCGTTGTCGGCGGCTTCCTTGACGTTCACGCGGCAAAGTCCGTCCAAACGTTTGGCGAACGCGGCGGTGAAGTGCTCGGGCATATGCTGCACGATCACCATGCCCGGAGCGTCGAGCGGTAAGGACTCAAGGTATTCGCGGAGAGCTTCGGTCCCGCCGGTGGACGCTCCGACGACGACGATCTTCTCGGTGGTCTCGATGATGTGCGCGATCTCCGGAGGCTTCGCCAGCATGACGTCCGCCGTCAATTTCGGGGATACCTCGCGGGGCGCTGCCGATGGGGCGACCTTCTTCAAGCGAGCCAAGCGGGCGGCCTTGACCACGTCGCAGATACGCAGCCGAGACTCTTCGAGAAACTGCTTGGTGCCCAATTTCGGCTTCTGGATGATGTCGATCGCACCGTACTCGAGCGCTTTGATCGCATTATCGCTGCCGTCTTCGGTTTTGGAGGAGCATATGACGACGGGTATCGGATTAGCCCCGCTCATTATATTCTTGAGAAAAGTTATTCCGTCCATCCGCGGCATTTCAACGTCGGAAACGATGACATCCGGCCTTTCGGTCTCCAGCTTCTTAAGCGCGAAAAGAGGATCCGGCGCGACGGAACCGACGACGATATCCGGGTCGCTTTCGAGAACATCCTTCAAGGTCTGCCGGACGACTGCCGAGTCGTCAACGATCATTACACGGATCTTATCCCGCGGCATGGATCCTCCTAGAACTTCCGGTACACGGTCGGCGCGATCGATCGGAGCTGTATGTCCATCCCCGTCAATGTTTCCGAATGGCCTAAAAAGAGAAGCCCACCGGGTATTATCAAATCGTAGAATTTCCTGATCAATTTCTCCTGGGTTGGTCGATCGAAGTAAATGATGACGTTGCGGCAGAAGACGACGTCGAACCGTTCCCGGATTCCGAAATCGTCGTCCATGAAATTAAGCCGGTTGAACCGTATCTTCGATCGGAGCTCCGGCTTGATCCGGATGACGCGCTTCGCGCGGTCCTTGCTCCGCAGCAGGTATCTTTTCTTATAGTCGAGAGGGACCTCGGCGACCTTTTCCTCTTCGTAGATGGCTTCGGTCGCGTGATCGAGCACTTTTGTCGAAATATCCGTCGCCAGGATGGACCATTTGAATGCGGGAACGGCGCGGCGGTATTCCTCGAGCACCATAGCCATCGTATAGGGTTCTTCCCCGGTCGAACACCCGGCTGACCATATCTTGAACTCATCGCCGCCGGAGGGGCGGACCTCCGGAAGCCATTGGTTGATGAGGAAATCGAAATGGTCCGCTTCCCTGAAGAAATCGGTCTTGTTGGTTGTCACGGCATCGATCATGTGGATAAGCTCGGTGCGCGTGCCATCCTCGCTGAAAACGTAATCGACGTAGGAACCGTAATCGGTGAATCGGTGCTGCCGCAACCGCCTCGAAAGACGGCTCTCAAGCATCACACGTTTAGCGGGGGGCATCTTTATTCCGAGTTCCCGTTCGATGAAAGCGCTCAACCGTTTGAAATCGTTGTCCGTCATCGGAGAAGGCGCCGCGCCGAGAATGAGCGGCCCCGGGTCCCGCGGCGACTCAAGTTGTCGCTGGCTGTCCATTCCGGTCCCGCTTCAAGCGCAGATTCTCATCGCGCTGCGCGCTCATCGATAGCCGATTGACGTCCACGATCAACGCGACCGTTCCGTCGCCGAGTATCGTCGCACCGGATATCCCTTCGGAGGATTTGAACATTCGACCCAGCGGCTTTATGACCGTCTGATAGTCGCCGACCACCTCGTCGACGACGAAGCCGACGCGCGCTTCCTGCGCGTTGACGACGACGATCTGCTCGATGTCGGGAGCGGCGCCGGGGACTTCGAACAATTCGCGCACACCGACATAGGGAAGTATTTCGTTCCGGTACGTCAGGATGCGCCGGCCTTCATGCTGCGACAAGCGCTCTTCGCGCCGCAGCTCGATGCATCCGTCCACGGACGAAAGAGGAATGACGAAGTGCTCGGCGCCGACGCGGATGAGCAGCCCTTCTATGATCGCCAGAGTCAGCGGGATGCGCAGCGTTATCTTCGTTCCCTTGCCTCTGGTCGAACTGACCGTGACCGACCCGCCCAGCGAATCTATTTCCCGCTTCACGACATCCATTCCGACGCCGCGGCCGGAAACGCTCGTAACGACTTGCGCCGTCGAGAAACCCGGCGCGAAAATAAGCTGGTACAATTCCTGTTCCGAAAGCGAAGCGCCGGCTTGAACGATGCCTCGATCGATAGCCTTCGCGAGTATCCGTTCCGTATTGAGGCCCGCGCCGTCGTCGGCAATTTCTATGAGCACATGCGCGCCCGAATGCATTGCGGACAGCGAGACGACGCCCTGCCGGGGCTTCCCGGCAGCTTCGCGCTGCGAAGGGGATTCGATGCCGTGGTCGACGCTGTTCCTGATGATATGGACGAGCGGATCGTTGAGCTTCTCGATGACGGTCTTGTCCAGCTCCGTCTCGGCTCCTTCGGCCAGAAGTTCGATCTCCTTGCCGAGCTCCGAGGACAGGTCTCGAACGACCCGGCGGAACTTGCTGAACGTGGAACCGATGGGAAGCATCCGGATGCTCATCGTATTGCCGCGCAGCTGCGAGACCAAGCGCTCGAACTGTTCCGCGATGAGCGACAGGCCTCCATCGTGAAGGTCGGCTGCCGTACGGGACAAGCGCGCCTGAAGCGTAACGAGCTCGCCGACGAGGTCCACCAGCGCATCGAGCTTTTCGCTCGCCACGCGGATGCTCGAGGTTCCGACGTCGTGCTGCTTCGAATCCTTGATCCGCTTCAGCTGATCCTGCTCGGCCAATGCGCTCGTAACCTGTTCGGGGGTAGCTATCTTTTCCTGGACCAAGATTTCTCCCAGTTTCTTCTGACCGTCGACGACGCTCTGAATTCGTTCAGGCGTCGTGATGCCGCGATCGACGAGAATTTCGCCGATGCGCTTATCCGGAACGTCCTCGGAATCCGGCTCCCGAGCGGAAGCGGCAACTTTCACGATCGAAAGCTCGCTGTCGCCGGCGACGAAAATGAACACGTCGTTGATCGCATCGGGACCTTTGTCGGTCGTCAGCAACATATCCCAGCCGACATAGCATTTTTCCGCATCGAGCTGAGAAAGCCGCGGGACACGATCCGCAAGCGGCGTTATCGACAAGTCGCCGAGAGAATGAAGCTCGTCGAGCAGAAGCAGCGGACGGGTACCGTTCATGAATACGTCGGGCGAAGGGATGAAGCGGATGCGATACGTTTCCTTCGGCAGCGCTTCGGAATCGGTCTCCGTTTGTTCCGCCGACAGCGTCTTCTCCGAAACCGAAGCGCTGGAAGGGGGAAGTATATCGCTGTCCTTAAGCTCTTCGCTCCTGACCGCTTCCTTTTCGGAAGTCCGCTTGGCGGCATGGGCCTTAAATCCCTCCACCATTTCGGCGGCCTGCGCCTTCAGCTCATCGCTGGAGCCGTTGAGCATCGCGCTGATCAGATCTCGGGCGCCCAGGGTCAAATCGATGAGCTTCCTGTCGGCGATGAAAACGCCTTCCCGCAGCATATCCATGATCGATTCCACTTCGTGCGTAAAACGGGATATGTCATCGAAGCCGAACATGGACGACGAACCTTTTATGGTATGCATCGTGCGGAAAACGGCGGAGATCGTATCGAAGTCGGTCGGATTCGATTCAAGCTCGAGAAGAGTCGATTCAAGGTTATTGAGAAGTTCCGTCGCTTCTTCCCTGAACGCTTCCTTGAATTTTTCGATCATAGGCTATTGCTCCTTCTTTTCAGGAGCGCCCTTCCCGAAAAGCACCAATTCCAGATCGCGCGCGTTTTCCGTCTGCTTGCGGAGGAACCCCGATACAAGAAACGCCCGCGCCAATTCCGGCTTGACCGTTCCCGTCAAATGGAACGACTTATTTCGAATTTCCGCCTCGAGCGATGCCGCGCGCAGCAGCTGGATGGCGGACAAATCGATCGAATCGAGCAAAGAGAGGCTCACGACGACCTGAGACGCCTGCTCCAAAGCCTGCATGAGCTCGCTCTTGAGCGCGGCGGCCTTCTCGACCGAGGGTGACCCTTCCCACGTAATTACTTTCACCGAAACGGAAGACGCTGACATAGGCACCTCCCCTTTAGTATAGACTTACTGCGAATCGATGCAAGCGCAATCTATCTCCCATCAGCTAAAGCGTATCGGGCGTATTCACCAAAGCGGGAAGACGTATGGTGCTTTCGAGGTAACCCATGCGCCTCTTTTTCACGAAAAGATCGATGACGGCGATACCGGCATCTTCGTCCATGGCGAAGCCCTTGACCGAAACGGGATCGTTCTCCGAAAGGCCCGCCTCATCGGCGACGGACCCCCTCAATACGCGGCGCACGACGAATTGGGGAGAAAACGCGCCCCCGCCGGAAGACGCGAGCAGCAGGCCGAACAAGGGCGCCGCCAGACGCTCGCGGCTGTCGGTCTCGTAAGCTTTCACCCAAGGAGAGCGCGGACGGGCCGCCGTCTCAAGCACTCTCGACTTTCCGTCTCCGGTCACGACCGAAATCAATTCGCCGGGTTGCCTCAGAAAAAGCGTATCCTGCAATTCCCGTATGGTCTTCGCTTGCATGCCGCCCAAGGATACGACGAGCGAACCTTCCGGCATACGCTGGTCTGCCGCCGGCGTGCCGGGAGCGACATAGATGATCTCCGCGCCCTCGCGCCCCTCGTACAGCGAACAGCCGATCCAAGGCCGTTCGACGCGGCCGCCTTTATACAGGGCTGGCAGCGCATCCGCGAGCCGGGAAACGGGCACGGCGAAATTGAGCCCTTCGAACTGCTCGATGCCGGCGAAGACGACCCCCGCGAGCCGGCCGTCCATATCGACCACGGGACCGCCCGAATTCCCGTGGTTGACCGCGGCGTCTATCTGCACCACGCTGCCGATCTGCAGAAGCTTCCGGCCGACCGCCGAGACGATGCCGGCGGTCACGGTGCTCTCGAGCCCTGCGGGAGAGCCGATGGCGAGGACTCGTTCGCCCGGTTCGAGATCGGCTTCGTCCAAGACCCCGAAAACGAAAGCAGGCTCTATCTCCGCCTTGATGAGGGCAAGATCGAGCAAAGGGTCCCAGCCGACCACTTTCGCGGGAATACGCGGAGTAGACGAATCGCCCAGCCGGATGTACAAGCGCGAATAGCCTTCGTACTTCGGATCGACTTCGCTCTCTACGACATGGTAATTGGTGACCAGATACCCGCGCCGGTCGATGAAGAAGGCCGAACCTATGACCCGGTCGGGTATTCCCATTCCTTTATCGATCTTAATGCCTCGATCGACCCATACCGTCGCGACGCCTTTTATCATCTCGGAGGGCGGACTGGATTGCGAAATGAACGCTTTTTCCGCCTCGGTCGTCTTTCCGCCCAATTTCCCGATGATCTTCGCGAAGAACGCAGCGGTACGCCTTTGCCCCGTTTCGACGGCGCGGTTCAAGAACAGGCGGGCATCCTCTTCGCTCAGCGGCTCGATCCGATGAGCGAGCGCGGCGGTCAGAAAAGCAGGGACCTCATCATTCTTATCCAACAACTCCCGAGACCGGCGCAAAAGGTAATACGCATCCGAGGGGGCATCGACCCCGGCGCCGACGGCGCGGAGGGATCTCGCGCAGGAGGCGGCATCCAACCAGCTCCGCTCCTCGACCGCCTTCCGGTATTTTGCGGCCAAGGTCCCCAGAGCATTTTCGCGCAGGCGAACGGCGCGTTGAGAATCCGCATCCGAGAGGGAGTCGCCGTAGGCGATGCCGAAAGCTCCAAGAAGATGCAAGGCGTGCTCCGGCGCTTCCGCGACGCTGGCCTCGATATCCTCAAGACGCATCTGCGTAGTCGAGCGAGGCGCCTCGAGCCTTCGCTCCGAAGAAACGCAGGAAAGGAGCACCGCGGCCGGCACCACAGCGAGAAGCAGGCGACAGACGCTCTTCATCGAACAAAGTCCTTTTCGAATACTCCGTCGCCGTCGAAATCGGTTTCCACAGACACGAGCGCTCCGGTTTTTCCCTCGTAGCGCTCGATGGTCTCGACGCGTCCGTCGGCATCCAAATCGAACTTGCGAAGAACGAGCATGCCGTTCGCGAACTCCGATATCCCCACATCGATTCCGCCGAGGCGCTCGCGCGATCGCAGCGGGACGCCGTTCGCGTATTCGATCCGTTCGACCGTACCGCGCGCGAGATGACCGGGACGCTCGAGGGAAGACGCGAACGAATACAGCGAGCGTTCAGTGAGCCGAGGGGAAACAGCATCGGTCCTCGGTATTCGGGTTTCGGCGTCCGGAAGCAGGCGATCCAAGCGTATCGGCGAAAAAGGGAACGCCGCCGGAGCGAACGAGAACGTTTCGCCGCCGAGCGATATCGACGAGACGTACGGATACCTTTCCCATTTTACTAAAGCCCAGGTGCGGTCATCTCTCGACGCCGGACGCGCCGGAACCGATTCATTCGCCGCATCGAAGGAAAGCGCGACATCAGCGGAAACGGGCAGCCCGTCGGAAAAACGGAATGACCATTCCGGAATGCCGTCCTGATCAGCGTCGAACGCAAAGGACATCAATCCGCCGCGCTCGTATCGGGTGACGCTCTCCGGGAATCCGTCGCCGTCGAAGTCGTCCTGGACGACACCCGAATACGCGGCCAGGCTTGAAGCGAACGACTTTCTGGCATCGGCGCCGCGGAGCATCCGGTAAACGGAAAGGAAACGCTGAACGTCGACCGCCTCTTGAGAGAACAATTCGGCTACGGCGGCATCGTCATCGATCAACCCGAGATCCAAAGCGGCGGCGATCGAAGCCGCCCCTTTTCCCCCGGCGGCCCGGTAGGCCGCGACGAGGCGGCGCCGCTCGGCGACGTCGCCTATGAAAGGCGCCGCGGAAACGGCCAACGAAGGATCGGCGTCGAGTAGATACGGCAGACGGCGTATAGCGGTGTCGACCAGCCGG
>QKCO01000031.1 GCA_003245635.1 Treponema sp. | reverse complement strand
GGCCGAGCAGAAAGCCGAAGATGGCGGCGGTCGAAATGATATAGACCACCATGCTCGTCGTCTTTATCGTCTCGATGACGATCGCGAAAAGATCCTTCGGAGTCAGTTCCTTATACACGAACACCCCGAGAATCAATGCGTAGGTCGAGGCGATGATCGCGGCTTCGGTCGGGCTGAAGATACCGCCGAGAATTCCGCCGAGGATGATGGCTGGTGTAAGCAGAGGAAGAAACCCGTCAAGGAAAGACGTGAAGGCTTCCTTCAGGTTGAAGCGCGCATGAACGGGATACTTCCGCGCTTTTGCGATGATGTACACCATGATCATGAGCGCAACGCCCATGAGGAGCCCCGGCATTGCACCCGCGAGGAACAGCTTGCCCACCGACACGTTCGCTATGGATGCGTAGATGACCATCGGGATGCTCGGCGGAATGATGGGGCCGATCGTGGAGGAAGCCGCGGTGACGCCTGCCGCGAAATCCACATCGAAGCCTTCATCCTGCATCGCCTTTATCTCGATCGTCCCGAGTCCGCCGGCGTCGGCTATGGCTGCTCCCGACATCCCCGCGAAGATCATGCTCGCGAGCACGTTCGAGTGGCCGAGCCCACCGGGAATAAAGCCGACGACTGAGGACGCGAACCGGAATAGACGCTTTGTGACGCCGCCCATATTCATGAGATTGCCGGCGAGGATGAAAAAGGGCACGGCGAGAAGCGCGTACGTGTCGATGCCGGAAATCATCTTCTGCGCCATGGTGATGGCGGGGATATCGTAAACGACCAAATAGAGGAACGAAACGATGCCCAGAGAAAAGACGATCGGGAAACCGACTACGATCGCCAAAAGGAATCCTCCGATCAAGAACAGCATGCAGCGCTCCTTATTAAGCGACCAGCTCGCGGATTTTCGCGACGACGTGCCGAACAGTCGATAAGATCACCAGAACCGAGCCGATAGGCATCGAAATATATATGAGCCCCCACGACAGGGACATAGCCGCCGTCTCGACCGTCCGCATCTTCACCGAAAGCAGAACGCCGTAATAGATGAGAGCGATCAGCAGCGCAGTGATGACCGCACCGCGGAAAACGTACAGCCAACCCTGGATCTTCTTCGGCAGCAGAGAAACGAAATAGGTCACGTTCGTGTGCTCGTCCTTCCGACTGACGATCGAGGCGCCGAGCATGCACGACCAGACGAAGCAGTAACGCGCGAGCTCCTCCGAAAAGAAGATCGGCGCCTTGAGCAGATAACGGCCTATGATATGGGCGAAGGTGATGAGGAACGCGACGCTCATCAAGCCGAAACAGATGAAATCGGTGCCCTTCTCGAGGGCGTCGATGATTCTCTTCATGGTGGTGATCCTTTGCCGCCGTTCGGGATCGGCCGATCCCGCATACGCGCGGGACCGGCCGGAGGTCGCTGAGGCAAGCCTCGATCTATTTCACCGCCGCGAGGCGCGCCGCGGTGTCCTTGCCCCACTTGTCTTCGAATTTTTTCGGCACATCCTTAGCCGCTTCGCGGAAGACGGCCACGTCGGGCTGGACGACGGTCATGCCGAGCTTCTTGAGCTCCTCGAGCATGTCCTTCTCCTGCTGCAGAATGAGATCGTTGTTGTACTTGATCGCTTCCTTGAGTGCGCCGTCCACCAGCTGCTTGAGATCGGCAGGCAAGCCGTTGTACCAGGCGGCGTTGGCTCCGATCAGGTTGACGCGGAGCATATGGCCCGTCAGCATGATGAACTTTTGCGCCTCATAATATTTGTACGTATAGATAGTCGGGATCGGATTCTCCTGTCCGTCCACGACGCCCTGCTTGAGGGCCATGTAAAGGTCGGAGAAGGCCACCGGCGTCGGCGTGGCACCCATCGCCTTGACCGCTTCGAGGTAGACGGGCTGATCGGGAGCGCGGATGAGCATGCCCTTGAGATCTTCCGGAGAATTGATCGCCTTGTTGCGCGTCGTCAGATGGCGCGCTCCGTAATACATGTCGGCGGCTAGGATTTTCACGCCGCGGGACTTTTCGAGCTTATCGCTCATCTCCTTGATGACCGGGCTATTCGCCGCTTTCATCAGGTGGTCGAAATCGCGGAACAGGTAGGGGCAGTCCATGACGCCCCACTCGCTCTGGAAGAGGCTCGTCTCCGAGGTGCCGCCTATATACATGTGGACGCTTCCGGTCATCACGTATTCGATGACGTCTTTGACGTTGCCGAGCTGGTTCGCGGGAAACACTTCCACTTTCAGGCGTCCGCCGGACCCCTTGTTGACGATTTCCGCGAACTTGTTCGCCGCGAGCGTATTGGCGTGGTCGGGCGCCACGGGGGTAGATAATTTGACTACTTGTTCTTTCACGGGGGCGGCGGCGGAATCCTTTTCCTTGGAGCCGCCGGCGAATGCGCCGAAAGTCGTAACCAATGCGAACAAAACCGCGAACACGAGAAGACACGTCCTTTTCATGCGTTTCCTCCGAATCGTCCCAGCTCTAATAGCGCGCGTACGCGCGCTTGTTCATGCTTAGAGTGGGACGAGTTCCGCCGTTTGTCAAATTTGTGAAGTTTCAGGGCGGCAGGGCGATCTTCCAAGGCATTCCGTGCCGTGGTATATTCGCTTCGATGATCAATACCGCACCACCGATGGACCGCGCCGACGCTCTTCTGCGCGAAGTGTTCGGATTCGATTCCTACCGTCCTTATCAGCGCGAAATCATCGATGCGGCTCTTTCAGGCCGCGACGTCCTGGCCGTGCTGCCGACTGGCGGAGGAAAGAGCCTCTGCTACCAGTTGCCCGCGCTGGTGCTCGAAGGGCTCACCCTCGTCGTCTCGCCGCTCATCGCGCTCATGAAGGACCAGCTTTCGGCCCTCGAGGAGCTCGGGGTCGAGGCGGCCGTGCTCAACAGCTCGCTCGACGCCGAGGCGTACGCCCGCGCTGCGGAACGCGTCCGCTCGGGAACGGTGAAGCTTCTGTACGCCGCGCCGGAAGCCATCGCCTCCGGACGTCTTTCCGCCGTGCTCGCCGCCCGTCCGCCGGTGCTTTTGGTCGTCGACGAAGCGCACTGCATCTCCCAGTGGGGCCACGATTTCAGGCCGGATTACCGGCGCATCGCGGAGCTCCGCGAACGGTTCCCCGACGCTTCGTGCCTGGCCGTCACGGCCACAGCGACCGACCGCGTCCGCGAGGACATCCTGCGCAGCCTCAGGATGCGCGAAGCAGCCCTTTTCGTCTCGAGCTTCGACCGCCCCGGCCTCACGCTCAAGGTCGAACCGAAGAGCGACGCGAAGAGGAAGCTTCTTTCCTTCGTCCGCAGCCGCAAAGGAAGCTCGGGCATCGTCTACTGCCTTTCCCGCAAAAGCGCCGAGGAATTGGCGGATATCCTCCGCAAGGAGAATGTCCGCGCCCTTCCCTACCACGCGGGCCTCGCCAAGGAAGAACGTGACGCGAACCAGGAAGCTTTCATTCGAGACGACGCGGACGTGGTATGCGCGACCATCGCCTTCGGCATGGGCATCGACAAGCCCGACGTGCGGTGGGTCGTGCATTGGGATCTTCCCAAGGATCTGGAAGGATATTACCAGGAGATAGGCAGGGCGGGACGCGACGGAGGGGCGGCCGAATGCCTCCTCTTCTACAGCAGGGGCGACTTGATCAAGCTCAAGCGATTTCTCGACCTCGACGAAGCGGACGAGGGGGGTGACGTCGGAGCTCTCGAACGGCTCGAGAAGATGGCCGCGTACGCCGAAACGGAAACCTGCAGAAGAGCGTTCATACTCTCCCATTTCGGGGAGCGCTACGGCAAGGAGAACTGCGGCGCCTGCGACAACTGCCTGCGGGACCCCGCGGATCTACGCGATTATACGATCGAAGCGCAGAAATTCCTTTCCTGCGTCGTCAGGCTCGGCGGACGCTTCGGGGCGACTCAGGCGGTCGACGTGCTGCTCGGCGCGAAGACCGAAAAGGTCGCTCGCTACGGACACGCCGAGCTGTCGGTCTACGGCATCGGAACGGAACTCAAGCGGGAGGGATGGCTCGAGCTTTCCCGGCGGCTCGCGGCGGCCGGGTTCGTGGAGAGCGTTCCGCCCTACGGCGTGCTCGCTCCGACGGAAAAGACGCGCGCCTTCTTCAAGAACGGCGAACGCTTCCGCAGCCGCCCGATCGAGATTTCCAGAACGGCAGCCCGAAGCGCGAAAGGCCCGGAGCGGAACATCCCGCTCGGCGAAGCCGAAGCGCTGTTCGAGGCGCTCCGCGAGCTCCGCAAGCGCCTGGCCGACCAGGCGGGGGTGCCGCCCTACGTCGTCTTTCCCGACCGAACGCTGCGGGAGTTCGCCCGCCTGAAACCGCGTTCGAGCGAGGACCTCGAAGGCGTATTCGGCGTCGGAGCCCACAAGGCGGAACGGTACGGGGCGGCGTTCGTCGCGCGCATCCGCGAATGGGCGGAAGAGCGCGGCGAATAGCGGAAACAGATCAGGATATGCCGGTCAACGCCTTGACGTACTGCAGGCGCTCGTAATTCGCGCTCTCGGCGCTTCCCTGCCGAGCCAATCGCCCTCGCAGATCCACGGAAGCCGCCACGCCGAGACGATCCAGACGCTTGTCCATCTCTTCCGTCATGCGCGTTATCGCGCTGTAGCCTGAGCGGTACAGCACCGAGCATATCTGAACGGACGCCGCGCCCGCCGCTATCATCTTGAGCGCGGTTTCCCCGGAATGCACGCCGGTGGCCGCGCCGATCTGGCAGGGTACCGTTCCGTACAGCCGCGCGACGGCGCGCAGCGTTTCATGGTAGTCGTCCTCGTCGCTCCGGGTGGCCCCCGCCTTCAGCGCGAGCGCGTCCAGATCGAGGTCGAAGCGGTAGAAGCGGTTGAACAGAACGACGCCCATCGCCCCGGCGTCGGCGACGCGGAGCGCGAGGGCGCCGATGTTCGTGTAGTTCGAGCCGAGCTTGGCCGCCAGCGGCAGATCCGTATGGTCGGCTACGGCCTTCACGATGGAGACGACGCGGTCCTCGATCGAGCGGGGATCTTCTTCGGGATGCTTGGGCAGTATGCCGATGTTCAGCTCGAGCGCGTCAGCGCCGGCCGATTCGATCTGCTGAGCGAAATTCGCCCAGCGGTCGGAGGTGACGCAATTGACGCTGGCGATTATCGGAACGCGGGAAACGGCCTTCGCTTTTTCGATGAGCTCGAGGTATTCGCCGGCTCCGCCGGAGATGCCCAGCTGCTCGAGGAAATTTTCCGCTTCGGGGTGGGAGTCGAGCCCCGCCGACTCCGCGATCGCGTCGGTTTCGGCTTTGAGCTGCTCTTCGAAAAGGGATTTCAGGACGATGGCGCCGACGCCGGCGTCGGAAGCTTTCTTAACGCCTTCGGCGCTCGCGCTGAGCCCGCTCGCGGCGAGCACGAGCGGGTTGGCGAGCTTTAGGCCGAGATAC
>QKCO01000117.1 GCA_003245635.1 Treponema sp. | reverse complement strand
CCTTAGCGTGGTACGCGCATTATCGACCTTTCGTTCAGCGATGTCAAAAAGAAAAATATCAAGCGATATTGATGTATATTGTTTCATTTTAGTTTCATATTATTGCATATCATTACAATTAGAACATATATTGAAACATAAGAGAGTCATTCCAGCGAGGCGACCATGCCGAGAATCGTATTGATGGCCCCGGGCGGCAACATCGCGAAGCACGCGTACAAACTCCAGGAAAAACTGGGGAACAAAAAACATTTCCAGGTCGTCCATGGGTACATGGAAGGCGCGGTGGCTTACGCGCGGAAATACCTGGACGAAGACGTCGACGTCATCATCGCGAGGGGCAACACGGCGAAGCTGATGCGGGCGTCGAAGCTCCGCTTTCCGATCGTCACCATCCCCATATCCAATACGGAAATCATCAACTCGATCAGGAAAGCGAAGGAATTATGCCGGGGGCCCGATTCCAGCATCGGTTATATCGGCCTGGAGGATGCCATCCAGGGCGTGCAGGAATTTTTGGAGATCCTGAATTATTCAGTCACCTTCTACCCGGTGAATTCGAGCCGGGACATCCGCGAGCAAGTGGTCAAAGCGAAGAGCGAAGGAGTGACCGTCGTCATCGGCGGCATCCACACCCAGCAGTTCGCCCGGGAACAGGGCATCGACAGCGTGCTGCTGGAAAGTTCGCTCTACTCGATCAGCCAAGCTTACGAGCACGCGAAGGAGGTCCAGCGCAGCCTGCTTCAAAATCGAAAAAAGATGGAAGAACGGAATACGCTCATCGACTCGATCTCCGAAGGCATCGTGAGCATCAGCGAGCACGGACGGATCACGCTCTGCAATTCGCCCGCGCAGAACTTCCTGCGGATCGAGGAACGGCTCCTCAGAGGGGCCCGCTTTGACAAGATTTTCAAGCGGACGGAGGCGGAAGCGATAGCTCGCACTATGAACGGCGGAAGCCGGATCGCGAACCACCCCTTCTCCATCCAAGGCGCGGCATACGAGCTGGACATAAATCCGGTTATCGTGCACAAGAAAAGCAAGGGCGTCATCGCCACGATTCGGAAACGGCCAAACGGCGGCGAAGCGGCGGCGCACGAGGAAGCCGCGGCGTCTCTGGAAGCGGGGATCGTCCGCTTCGAGGACCTCATCGGCGAGAGCCTCCCCTTCCAGATCGCCGTTTCGACGGCGAAGCGTTTCGCGGAATTAGACGAGCATCTCCTGCTCGCCGGCGAATTCGGCGCCGGCAAGGAAACCTTCGCGGCCTGCATCCATCATGCGGGAAATCGAGCTTCAGGCCTCTTCGTCGCAAGGAACGCCGCCGCGCTGACCATTGACGATATGCTTGCGGCGCACCGGGGAACGCTTTACCTGGACGAGATTTCCGAGCTGCCGGCCGAGATGCGGCAAGTCGCGCTGGAGCTGGCGATCCGCAAGTCCGTGCCCGCGGGCAGAGGAGAACGGCGCAATGCCGACGTCAGGATAATCGCCGGAACGACGCAGGACCTGGCGGAAGCGACCGCTGCGGGCCGCTTCGACCGCCGGCTGTACTACGCGCTGAACCCGTTCCCCCTCCGATTGCCGACGCTCGCGGAACGCAGAGGAGATATTCCCGAACTCGTCCGGGCGTTCCTTGGTTCGCTCAACCTCGAATTCGGGAAAGAGGTTCGGCTCGATCCGGCGGCGATCGAAAGGCTCGGCGGCTGCCGATGGCCGGGAAATATCCTCGAACTGAAGAACCTGTGCCGCAGGCTCATCGCCCTCTCCGAGCCCGACGCGGTTTTGACCGAAGCGCGCATCGGAGTAGAGCTCGGAGACGGGAGCTACTTCAGGAGCTCCTCGGAGAGAAATTCCGCGACGGAAGGCATTCCCCTGCCGGCGCTCCCGAATGAGCGGGCGGTCGTCATCAATCGGAAGAAATACACCTTCGACGACCTCCGCGCGCTCGACGCCTACTATAAAGGAAAGAAGGATCTGCTCGCGGAAAAGCTGGGCGTAAGCCGGTCAACGCTGTGGAGATGCTTCAAGATGATGGACGAAGCCGGCGGCGGTTCCTAGCGGCGCGGTCAAGCGGGACGCCGTTCGGTCAGATTCCTCACCCAGGCTTCCTTGTCGAGGCGCCAGCGGGCGATGGCGTACTTGGCGAAATCGGAGGTCTTCACGATCGCGAGCATGGCGACCGGGCCGATGCCGGTGAGCAGCGTCAGCGCGGCCGCGCCGGGAATGAAGAGCAAGAGGTTCACCGAAAGGTCCACGTACATGCCGAGCGCGGTATCTCCTCCGGCGCGGGAGACGGCGAATTGGGCGTTGATCACCGCCCAGAGCGGCAGGTAGGCGGCGATGACGAATACCAGCCCGCTCGTGATGGCCCGCGCGGTCGGCGTGAGGTTCGCGAAAACGAGCGGCACCAGGAGAGTCGACAAGGCGGCGCCCGCGCCGACGGCGAGGCCTGCCGCCCCGGCGCCGCGGCGGAGCCATCCGGCCTTCTCGCGCGCGTCATCCAGACGCCCCGCGCCGAGGGAGCCGCCGACGATGACGGCGACGCCCGTATGGATCCCGCTGAACACGAGGAAGAAGATGTTCGCGATCGTCCAGCCCGCGGCCATCCCGGCGACGGTTTCGGAGCCGCCGCGGCTGTTGTAGAGCGCGGTCACCACGGTTTCCGAAACGACCCAAGTCGTCTCAGAAACGAGCATCATCGCCGATTTTCCCAGGATGTCGCGGAACAGCCGAGCGTCGACGCGGAAAAGGGCGCGGATGCCGACGAAGAACTCGGCTCCGGAGAACCGCGCGTAGCCGATGAAAACCGCAAGCTCTACCAAGCGCGCGGCGATGGTCGCAATCGCCGCTCCCGAAACCTCGAGGCGAGGCGCGCCGCAGTTGCCGTAGATCAGAAGCCAGTTGCCGACCGTATTGACGAGCGTCGCCGCGACCGAGATGTATAGGGGGATGCGCGGCTTGCCGATATCGCGGTAGGCGGTGCCGATCGCGGTTGAGAGGGCGATGGGGAACCAAGTGGCGGAGACGAGCCGCAGATACCCCGAGCCGATCGCGACGATTTCGGCCTGCGCGGCGTTCCCGGTGGTCATGAGCGCGATCAGCCGCTCGGGGACGAGCAGGCAAAGCGCAAAGTGGACGGTCGACACGGCAAGGGAGAGCAGCACCTTGAAGCGGAACGCCTGCCGCATGCCTTCGGCATCCTTCGCGCCGCGGTACTGCGCGAGGAAAATGCCGCCGGCGCCGCAGAGCGTCCAGAGGACGACGAGATAGACAAAATTGATCTGGTTGGCGACGTTGATGGCTGCCATTTTGGCGTCGCCGAGCCCGGCAACCATGAAATTGTCGATCAGGGACACCAGGCTCATGATGAGCTGCTGGAGCATGACGGGAAGGGCGATGCCGAGCGCTTCGCGGTAGAATTTCCAGGGTCCGAAGCCGTTCTTCATAGGGTGTACCGTTTTAGACTGCCGGCGATAGCCCCGTCAAGGGAAAGAACGGCTATAGGTAAGGAGCGACGGTCCGGCGTCTCCGCTCGTCAATAGCGATTGTAGGACCTCGTCTCGTCCAGCGGCTTCCGGTCCTTGTCCCTAGTCGGCGCGTCGGTCGCCGGATAGCCCACTGAAACGAGGAGCGCAACGCGCTTGTGCCCGGGAATGCCGAGCAGCTTCTTCACCCGACGCTCGTCGAACCAGCCGATCATGCAGGTTCCCAGACCGAGCTCCGCGGCGCGCAGGCAGAACTGGGCGGAAGCGATGCCGACATCGAGCAGCGGGAAGTCGCGCCGCTTCAGGAGGCCTCCGAGCGCCGCGGTCAGCCGGGGCGCTTCGAGCACGAGGACGGCGAAGGCCGGGGCTCCGAGAGCGAAGCGGTTGAAGTTGACCGCGCCGGTGCAGGTCGCGCGGGCGACCGCCGCGCGCAGCTCCGGTTCGTCCACGAACACGACGCGCCACGGCTGCGAGTTGCAGGCCGACGGCGCCAGCCGCACGGCTTCGGCGAGAGCTTCCAGCTTATCGCGCTCGACCGGCCTATCGGCGTACGCGCGCACGCTGCGCCGCGTCCTGATCAGAGCCATCAATTCCGTCATGTTTCCCTCCGAACGACCCGCCCGTCTTCGATAACCGCCCAGCCCTCCGTTTCGAGCAGAGCCTTCTGCAGCTCGAAGCCGCCGCCGCGCCGGAGCGCGATGCGCCGGTCGGCGCGGACGACGCGGTGCCACGGAAGTGAATGCCGATCACCCATCGATGAAAGCACGCGTGCGACCAGCCGCGCCCCGCTGGGCACGCCGGCGGCCGCCGCGATCTCTCCGTAAGACACGAGCACTCCTTCGGGGACGGCTTTCAACGCCGCGACGATGCGCGAGACGGATTCGGTCATGGTGGCTTTATACCATGCAGGCAGGGAGTTCAGGAACTGGGACTCCTTGAACGCTGCAAGCGATATCTGAGGACGAAGCACGAGGTGGAAACCGCCGCATTCCTTTCTCGAAGCAGGTCGGCAGCGCCATCAAATTAGTTAAAAACGGCCCCCCGGCAGCCATTCATTTTCTAATTTTATTCACCCCGATATCTTGATGACATATTTTCTTATAATACAAACTATTCTTCTGTAGCGCAGCGGCTGGGTTATGAATCAATACACGATCTTTCACTACTAAATAAGTAACAGGAGCTTTTGATTGCCGGATAAACAACGTATCATGTCCTACGCACAAGCCCACAATGATATTCAAGTCGGTCCCTGCATTATTCAACACCTCCGCTTGCAGAACCGGATTGCAAATCGGATCATAGGACTCCTGCTTGAATTTGAATTGACCAAGCCCTACTTCAGATTTATCGCTCTCCCCTACTTTGCAGGCGATGCACAGAAAATCTATGCCGTTGGCATCAAGCATTTCCCCGAACACGCGCGATTCAGCCATCAACCCGACACACGTTGCAATACCGACTTTTCGTGCCCCGATGCTACGGGCAAAATATATCATTTCTTCGGCACGCGTTAGTTCGCAGTAATTCTCTCTGTCTACTTTGACGGAGCAATCGTTTATTTTCGAAATGACCGGATCCTCCCGGTACAACCGGCGAATCCGGCCGATGCTTTCCTCAGAAATACCCTTCGATGGACAAAAGATAGGATGATTGCCTGTCCCCTTCCAACAAGCCTGCACATGGCAGTCTGCACAGCTTAAGGATCTTTTGATCTTTCCCATAATCTTGCTCACTTCATTTGGTCTAAGCCGGATTTTCTACACCTACCATTTCTCTGGCAATTTCTGCAAACCTTTTCAGATTTTCCGGATTTCCGCCTATGGTATGGTTGTCTTTCATTATGATCTCCAGGCTGCAATTTCCCGCAACATCCAAGGTCTTCCTTAATCCGGCGCGAACGGCATCTTCATCGATCATGCTGAGAGCGATCCAAGATGGAGGTACTTT
>QKCO01000136.1 GCA_003245635.1 Treponema sp. | reverse complement strand
GATGCGGCGTCCGGCGCCGAGATCGAAGTCGTCGATATAGGCGTGCCCCAGATCGAGGTTGTCGTCTCCCGCATCGCCCGGATCCCCGAGCGGACGGTCGGCGAAAGCGAGAAGGACAAGCTGCGCACCCTCGAATCGCGGCTGAAGGAACGCATCTTCGGCCAAGACCCGGCGGTGGAGGCGGTCGTGCGGGCCGTCAAGCGCTCGCGCGCCGGCTTCCGCACCGCCGGCAAGCCGGTGGCCAATTTCCTGTTCGTCGGCCCGACGGGCGTGGGAAAGACCGAGCTCGCCCGCCAGCTGGCGGAACTGCTCGGCGTCTCGATGCACCGCTTCGACATGAGCGAGTATCAGGAGAAGCATACCGTCAGCCGGCTCATCGGTTCGCCCCCCGGCTACGTCGGCTACGAGGAAGGAGGCCTTCTGGTGGAAGCCGTGCGCAAGCAGCCGCACGCGGTCGTGCTCCTGGACGAAATCGAGAAGGCGCATCCGGATATCTTCAATATTCTCCTGCAGATCATGGACTACGCGACGTTGACGGACAACAACGGCCGCAAGGCCGATTTCCGCAACGTCGTGCTCGTTATGACCAGCAACGCAGGCGCCCGGGAGATCGGCAAGAACCTCATCGGTTTCGGGGATCGGACCGTGACCGAGAGCGCCGTGGACGACGCGGTGAACAAAACGTTCACCCCCGAATTCCGAAACCGTCTGGACGCCGTGGTTCGCTTCGGCCGCCTCTCCCAGGAGATCGTCGAGTCCATCGTACGCAAGGAACTGGACGCCTTCCGAGCGCAGCTCGCCGAGAAGCGGGTCGAACTCGAAGTCACCGACGCCTGCGTGGCCCATCTTGCCGAGGAAGGCTACAGCCCCGAGTTCGGCGCGCGCAACGTGTCCCGGCTGGTGGAGGATAAGATCAAGACCTTCTTCGTGGACGAAGTCCTGTTCGGCGCGCTCTCCAACGGCGGCAAGGCAGTCGCCGACTGGAAAGACGGCGCCTATTCGATATCCGTCGCCTGATGGGCGTCCGCGCCCGTTCCCGCGCCGCCGCCTCGTTCCCGGAGCTGTCCGAGGAGGAGCGTTTCCGCTTTCCCGATCCGCGCACCGCGGACGGGAGCGGCGTCGTCGGCGTCGGGGGCAACCTTTCTCCCGGCATGCTTCTGTCCGCCTATGAACAGGGTATATTCCCGTGGTTTTCCGACGACGATCCCCTCGTCTGGTGGTCTCCCGATCCTCGCTTCGTTCTCTTTCCCGACGCCCTGCACGTTTCCGAGTCCATGCGCAAGGTCCTGAAGCGGGGCACGTTCGAAGTTTTATTCGATAACGATTTCCCCGCCGTGATCAGGGCCTGCTCGAATACGGAGCGGCCGGGCCAGGACGGCACCTGGATCACCGAGGACATGATCGCCGCGTACGAACGGCTGCACGGCTTGGGCTGGGCCCACTCGGCGGAAGCCTACCTCGACGGCGAGCTGGCCGGAGGCTGCTACGGTCTTAGGCTCGGCCGTGCGTTCTTCGGGGAATCGATGTTCGCCGCGGCGCCGAACGCGTCGAAGGCGGCCTTCCTGACCTTGGCGCGCGAGCTTTTCGACGACGGTGTCGCCTTCATCGACTGCCAGGTCCCCACAGACCATCTGCGGAGCCTCGGCGCGCGCGAAGTGCCCCGCGCGTCCTTCCTGGACGCGCTCGCGGCGGCGCTCGGGCCGGCGGCGCCTGAACGAGCGGCGGCCGGACGGCGCGGGCCATGGGCCCGCGGCCTGGGCGCCGGCGGAGTCCCGGCCGATCAGGGCACGAAGCGGTAGCCGAGACCCCTGACGGTGAGGATATGCCGCGGGATGAGTTCCGCGTCTCCGATCTTCCGCCTGATCCAGGCGACGTGGACGTCCACGGTGCGCGTCGTGACCTCGCTGCCGTAGCCCCAGACGGCGTCCAGGAGCTTGTCGCGCGAAAAGACTTCGTTCGGGTGCTCGGCAAGGTAGGCGAGCAGCTTGTACTCTTGCCCCGACAGCGGATAGGTTTCTCCCTCCCGCTCGATGATGCCGGTCGCGAAATCGGCCACGAAGGCGCCGTAGTCGACGCGTCCGCGGGCCGCCGCCCGTTCCCAAATGCGCGCGTCCTGGGACGAGGCCCTGCCCGATTCGCTCAGCTCGGCGGGCGAGCGGAACTCCGAGCGGCGGAGCAGCGCTTCGATCCGCGCCAAAAGCTCCGCCATTTCGAAGGGCTTGCTCAGGTAGTCGTCCGCTCCCAGCTTCAGGCCGAGCACGCGGTCGTCGATCTGCCCCCGTGCGGTGAGCATGATCACCGGCGTCTTGTCGCCGTTCGCGCGCAGCTCCTTGCAGACATCGAAGCCGCTTTTTCCCGGCAGCATGACGTCGAGAACGATGAGCGAAAAGGCCCGCGAATGCGCCGCCTCGAGCCCCGCGACGCCGTCGGTGCGCGATTCGCACTGATAGCCTTCCGCTTCGAGCCTATCGGTCAAGGTCATGACCAGCCCGGGTTCGTCCTCGATCACCAATATCTTAGTTCCGTTCGCCATAGCGCGTATCCTCCAATGGAATCCGTATCATGAAAGTCGAGCCGCGCTCGAGCTGTGTATCCAGGTCGACGCGGCCGCCGTGGGCGGCGACGATGCGGCCGACGAGGTTGAGGCCCAGGCCGCTGCCGGGAGTCTGCCGGGACCGTGCCCGTTCCCCTCGGTAGAATGGATCGAACACGAGCTTCCGCTCCTTCCTCGGGATGCCGGGGCCCTTGTCCTGCACGTAGACGACCGCCCATCCTTCCGGCGCCGTTTTTCTTTCATCGTCTTTGGGCGCTTCCTTGCCGGCGGAGATCCGGATGTAGCGGCCGGAAGCGGCGTGCTTTGCCGCGTTCGTGATGAGGTTTCCGATCGCGAGCTCGAGCGCCGAAGGATCGCCCTTGACGGGGAGCTCCGCGTCTTCGGGGATTTGAACCTCGATCTTGAAGTCTCCGGCTATCAATTCGTCCTGCCGGTATTCGATCGCCCGCTGCGCGATGGCGCCGAGGTCCACGGTCTCCACTTTGCGCGGAGCCCCGTCGCCGACCCGGCCGTAGACCAGGAGGCTGTCGATCATGTCGGCGAGCTTGCCGCTCTCCCGCTTGATGACGGTCCCGTAGCGCGCCGTCTTTGTCAGGTCCTTGACCACTCCGTCGGCCAAATTATCGGCGGCCGCCTTGATGACCGCGATCGGCGTCTTCAGCTCATGGGTGACGGTGCCGATGAACTCCTGCCGGCGGTCCGCGAGTTCCTGGGTTCTTCTCACCGCCGTGGCGAAAATGAAAAGAACGATGGCCAGGATCATCAGTATGCTCAGGCTGATGGATGCGCTGCGGACCATTTCGGCCTTGACGGCGGCCGCGAGCGATCCCTTCTTGTGGATCGCTTCCAGAGTCCAGCGCGCCTGGCGGTCATCCTGCGGCTTCGGGGGAAGCATCAGATGCAGCTCGCTCTTCAGGTCGGGATCTTCCTGCTGGTCGAGTATCTGCCTGCGCATCTTCAGGATCGAAATCCCGGGCTCGTCGTCGACCGGCTTATCCGGCGACGGGCCTACCGCTGTTCGGACCATTCGAAAATCGGAGCGGATCAGCGGGATCGACACGTCGGTGGGCCCCTTGAATTTCGAGTCGGCGTCGGGATCTGAGATGTAGGCCGTCGAATGGTCTTTCTCGTCGATGATGCGGAAGAAATAATCGGTTTTGCCGAAGAGGTAGCGTTCCGCGAGGATCGGTATGAGCCGTTCGGTCAACGCCTTGCGGTCTATCCGGATGGCGATCCAGAAGAGCCCCCTCCAGTCGGTCGGGAGCAGAAAGGCTTCGGTGCCGTCTTTCAGATCGGCGGGCACCATGAACGATCGCCCCTGCTCGAGCGATTTGACGGCGCGCTCGAGCGACTCGGCGAGTCCGTCGGTCTTGTCTATCGAGAAGCGATCGCCGTCCCAATAGCGGACTGTGGCCGGCGCGCCGTCGGCGGCGATGCGGATGATATCGAACCCCGCGACGAAGGACGGATCCATCGCGTAGGATTTCCACACTTCCCATCGCTTCCTGAAATTGGACCAGTCGTCGAGCCTGATGCTTTTTTCGATGTCGTCCCAGTCATGCCCGAACACGGCCGGAAGCACGCCGATCTCGTTCTCGAATGCGGCTGAAAGCTGGCTCGCGGCGGCGAAGAGCCCTTGGGTCAGTCTGAAGCGCTCCCGCTCGCCCATCTCCCGGATGGAATTCAGCTGGATCCACGCGAGAACGATGAGCAGCGGCACGAGCCCCGCCGCGAGCAGGGGGGCCCAAAAACGTTTTACGAATCTCACGTGCTAAATAGTAGCGTATCGTGCGAATTTCGTCCCGCCGCCGGTCGGTGCGCCGTTCTGTTTTTACATGGTTTATATACGCGGGATCTTCCCGGCGCCGGGCGGTTTCAAGACTGCCCGGTCGACGAGGCCCAATCCGAAAGCAGCCGCTTGAGCCCTTCGTCTGAGAGCTTCAGGCGGTCTCCGCAATCGGGACAGACGAAGCGTCCTTCGACCAGATGGTTCTTTCCGCAGCCGATGCAGTAGGTTTTTCCGCATTTCGGGCAGGTTCCCGCCGGCAGATCGTCCGGCGGCTCGGCGACCAGACGGAACGACGGCGCGGGCGGCGCGTTCTTCAGCACCCGCCAGGCGCGGCCGCAGCCGGCGCAGGCGACGCTCCTGGTCGTCGCTTCGGTCAGACGGTCCCGCAGCTCGACGACCGCCTGAGAACCCGCTCCGGCGACCAGCTCGAGCCTTTCGACGGCCTGCTTCGCGCTTTCCCATCGCGCCATCGACAGATAGGTCCAGGCGAGCCCCGCCAGGAGCGCCTTGTTTTCGGGAAAATGTTCGAGGCCGACCCGATAGGCAGCTTCGGCGCGGGGGTACTCGCCCTTCTTGATCGCGACGTAGGCGATGAGGTCCAAAGTGTTGGCGCCGGAATCGATTTCGACCAGGCGGGAAAGGATGTCGTCCGCTTCTCCGTAGCGTCCGAGATCGACCAGGCAGGAAGCGCGGTTGCGCAGAAACTCGGGATCATCGGGCGAGCTCCGCAGTGCCCGCTCATAGGCTTTGTCGGCCTCCTCGCTCCGGTCCATCCTCAGGAGGATGTTGCCGGCTTCGTTCGCCATGCTGCCGCCTGCATCCGTCGTCGTCTTCCCCTCGACGTTCCATCCGACGATGGCCAAAGCGTCCTCCGCGTTGCCGCGCAGGAATTCCAGCTCGGCCCGGTTCACGAGCACCGCTGATTCCGCCGGCAGCCGGTCTCCGGCCTTTTCGAGGAAAGATGCCGCTTCATCGAGCTTGCCGCGCGCCATGGCAATCTGGCCGGCGAGGTTCAGTATCCAGCCGTCCTCGGGCGCGAGGTTCATCGCCGCGTCCAGATCGGCGTCCAGGCGCGGGTCGTTAGCGTCGAGCGACAGCAGGAATCGCGTTTCC
>QKCO01000034.1 GCA_003245635.1 Treponema sp. | reverse complement strand
TCTCCTGCGGCACGGATGCCGCGTTCTCCTGCGGCACGGATGCCGCGTGCTCCTGCGGCACGGATGCCGCGCGTTAATCCAGCAGCGGGTTGAACGCGGGCTCCGAGCCGTCGGACTCAGGCGTTCCGCCGCCCTTCTTTTCGCTTCCGCCCGGGGCGGCCTGGGAGTCCAGCTTCAGTTCGGGAAGCCGCAGCTCGGGCATTTTGAGCGTATCGTTCAGCTCCTTCCCGTCCACCACCAGGGAATCCTGCCACATGAGGTCGAGCGACCGGTTGAGCCGCTCGCCGGCGCGGTCGTGTATGTCGCAGTAGCTGGTCGGCTGCGTCCCTTCGAGGAACGTCATGGTGACCGATCCCTCGTTGCAGTTCGGCGTAAGCAGGAGCCCCGACTTCGCGCACACCTGCACGTCGATCAGGCCGCTGTTCGGCCGCACGAAATCCTTCGCGGGGAGCCCCTGGTGGATTTCCCGCATGTAGTCGGCCCAGGTCGGGCCGGCGATGGTCGATCCGGTCTGCGTGACTCCGAGCGAATTGCCCGGACGGTCGAAGCCGAACCATACCGCGGTGGCGTAGTAGGGCGTGAACCCGAGCGTCCACGCGTCCGCCCAGTTCTGCGTCGTGCCCGTCTTTCCCGCGGCGGGGATGCGGAACTTGTTCCCGTCCTTGTCGCGGAAGGTGAATTTCGATCCGTAGCCGGAGGCCCAGGCGAGGGTGCCCGATTCGACCGTCTTCTGCAGAAGCGAGGTCATCACAAAGGCGTTCTGCCTGCTGATGATCTGTATGTCCTGTCCCTTGCGCTTCTGCTGGAGCCTGAGCTCCTTTTCAGGGTCGAGTATCACCCTGCCGTTGCGGTCCTCGACGGCGCGGATGGCTATCGGGGTAACCTCCCGGCCCTGGTTGCCGAACACCGAGTACGCGCGCGCCATCTGTATCGGCGCCACGGAGATGACGCCGAGGCCGAGCGGGTACACGCGCGGGAAGGTCCGCCTGATCGTCTCCCGGTCGTCGATGCCCAGGAGCAGCGCGGCGCGGTCGATGGCCGCGTCGAAGCCGATGCCGTCGAGCACCTTGAGCGAGGGCACGTTCATCGAGTGCGCGAGCGCGTACCAGAGGAGCACGGGCCCCTTCCATTCGCCCTTGTAGTTGAGCGGAATGTACGGCGTCCCATTCTCGTTGTAGAACACGACCGGCGAATCGTAGATGAGCGAGGTGGGGGTGAATTTGCGCGAATCGATGGCCGCCGAGTAGTACAGCGGCTTGAACGAGCTTCCCGGCATGATCTTGCCCTGGGTCGCCCGGATGAGCTGGTTCGACTGGTCGTACTTGGAGCCGCCGACGATGGCCTTTATGTAGCCGGTATCGTTCTCGAGGGTGATGAGCGCGCCTTCGACGGTATTCTTCTCGGCGATCTTCTTGAGGCTCGCGTAGGCGCCGTTGGTCATGACCTTGAGGTCGCGCATGTCGAAGAGCAGGGCCGCGGCGTCGATGAGGGGGTTGATCCGCTTGACGTAGCGGGAGTGCGCCCGGTCCTGCACCTGCGATTCCGAGCTCTGCAGGTCTCCGAGGTCGAAGGCCAGCGACAGGGCCTGCACGACCGGGGTGTAGGTCTTTTCGGCCGCCTCGAGCCTGGTTCCCTGCGTCTTGCGGTATTCGACGTTGGCCCATTCGAGGCCGCGGGCCATGTACTTGTCCGCCGCGGCCTGGAAGCGCAGGTCGAGCGTCGTATGCACGACGAAGCCGTCCTTGTAGATGTCCAGGGACCCGTAGAGCATGCTTTCGAGCTGCCGCCTGACGTATTCGCTGAACCAGGGCGCCTTGTCGTCCCGCGCGAAGTAGGCCGAAGTCGAGACGCGGCTGTAGTCGTAGTTGTCCCAGTATTCGCGGAACGAGTCGTCGGCTTCCTTCTTGGTGACGAAGCCGAGGTCGACCATGCGCTTGAGCGTCTCGAGCTGGCGGTCGCGGGCGACGTTCGGGTTGTCCAACGGGTTGTAGCGCGCGGGACTCGAAAGCTGGATCACCAGTATGGCCGCTTCGGCGATGGTGATTTCGCGCGCGCTGTGCCCGAAGTAGTACTTGCTCGCCGCCTCGACGCCGTAGGTTCCCGCGCCCATGTACATCTTGTTGAGGTACAGCTCGAGGATTTCGTTCTTCGTGTAGCGGCGCTCGAGCTGCAGGGCCCACCAGAGCTCCTTGAGCTTGCGCAGGATGGAGCGGTCGGAGCGGTCCGCGTACAGCGTGCCGGCGACCTGCTGGGTGATCGTGGATCCGCCGCCGAGATTCCGGTGCGTCAGGACGCCGACGAAGGCTCGGAAGATGCCGCGGATGCTGAAGCCGCGGTGCTTGTAGAAGTCCTGGTCCTCGCGCGCGATGACGGCGTAGATGAGGTGCTTCGGCAGCTCGTCGATGGAGACGAGCTCGCGCTTCTCTTCGGCGGAGAATTCGGTGATGAGGTCGCCGTGTATATCGAGGATCTTGGTCGGGAGCGCGGGCGCGAACTCGACGAAGTTTTCCTGATTCTTGACGTTGACGGTCTCCGCGATGGAGAGCCCGGCTGCGACGCCGACCATAACCGCCGCGAGGAATGTCGTCACCGCGACGATCCTGATGATCAGGCTCGCCTTTCGCGGACGGACGGAATTGGAGGCCATGGGCAAGAGCCTACGTGTACGGGGATGCTTTGTCAATGAGGGCCGGGCGTCATGAAAAAAGGCCGGCTTGCGCCGGCCTCGCCCCTTGAGGCTGTGTCGGAGGTATAGCGTTTTGGGAGGGGAACTATAGGTCCGACATCTTAAATATCGGAACGGATTATCGGGACTTGACGCTTTTCGGGGCCGCTATTCGCTTTCGTCCACCGTGACGTCTATGGCGAGCACCACCCGGTAGTTGCGTCCGCGGTTGACGCTGATGCGCTTGGTGAGCGAGTAGTCGCCGACGACGAATCGGACCGAATGCTCGCCGGGGTCGGCCGCGAAAGGCTGTCTCGGCGTCGCGAGCTCCTGGTCGTCGAAGAATACCTGGGCGTTCTCTGGCGCTTCGACGACGACGATGGGAGTAGGGTCCTGGAGGCCTATCGCCATCTTCAGGACCTTCGCCTGTTCGATGTCGAAACGGCGGATTTCGTTCCGGTAGTGTTCGGAAATGACCGAAAGCGTGTGCTCTCCGCGGCCGAGCAGGATTTCGGCCGACGGATTCGGCACTACCTCGTCGTCGACCAGCAGCGTGAACGGCTTGTCCTTCAGCTTTTCCGGATACTGGAAATCGATCTTCAGCGCTCCCTCGTCGGTGAGGATGGGCCGGGCGTAGAGCTGGAAGCCCATCGACTCGATTTCCTCCGGCAAGCCTTTTATGACCGGCATCAGCTTGAAGAGCAGCGGGAAATCCGCGGGCGGAACGACGCCGGTCGGAACGGCGGCGTACGGGCTGGCCTTTATGCCGTGGTCCTTCCTGATCGGAATATGGAAGACGGACTGCAGCTTGTTCGGCAGCGGCACGAATCCGATGCGCTCGGCGCTCAAGTCCGCCACTCCCGCGGGGGGCACGCGCTTGAGGGACGCGTAGAGCGATGCGGCGATGCTTCCTTTGTATTTGAGGTACTGCTGCGGCACGCGGAGGTCGAGCTCCACTCCGCGTATGAAGCGCTTGTCCCCGTCGAGCGCGATGACGACGGAATCGATGTAGGACAGGCTTATCGACGAGCCTTCCGGCGCTTTTTCGTCGACGCTCAGCCTCCCCGCGACTTTAGCGCGGAAGGTTTCCGCACCGACAGCCCCGACGAGCAGCAGCGAGAGGATGGCGGCCGAGCCGAAACGGTTCATCGGATGGTTCCTCGTTGAAGCAGCGATGCCGGATCCCTCGCCTCACCGTTCCGGCGCAGCTCGAAATGGAGATGCGGGCCCGTCGATTGACCGGTGGATCCTACTTTGCCGATGATGGTACCTGATCGGACGGGCTTCCGCAAGACGGCGAGCGCCTCGCTGAGGTGTCCGTACACGCTCCGCCAGGCGCCGTCGTGCTCGATCACGATGTAGATGCCGTATATCTCGTCGCGCCCTACTGCCGCGACGACGCCGTCGCGCGTCGCGTAGACTTCGGTTCCCGCGGGCGCCGCCAGATCGACTCCTTCGTGCAGCTTGAGGTTTCCGGTGACGGGGTTCCGCCTCAGGCCGAAGGAGCTGGTGACGCGCGCGGCGGGGAGGGGAAAGCGGAAGGCTATATTGAGGAAGAAGGCGCGTTCGGTGGGCGTGAACTCGGCGCCCGGGTAGTAGCGGAAGCGGACGCGCCTTCCGTCGACGGTCAGCGACACGGCGGCGGAAGGCGCGCTTTCCGGCCGGGCCGCGTCGGCGATGCGCTCCATATCGGTTTCGGGCCGTTCGGGGACGAAAACTCCCGGCATCGATGGCAGGAGCAGCGGCTTGCCCCGAACGAGGTCCCCTCCCGCGCCGATCCGGTTAGCGGTGGAGATCGTCTCGTAGGGGAGGGCGCACCGGGCGGCGACCGACATCAGCGAATCGCCCGCCTCCGGCAGGTATTCGTACACGGTCAGCATGCCGACGGCCGCTTCGGCGGACGCGGCGCGCGAAGCCAGCAAGCCGCGGGCGGCCTCGACGTCGGCGCAGAGCTGCGCGAACACCGCATCGGTCGGCGAGAGGCTGCGGATGCGAGGCCCTTCCGCCGGAGCGCGGGCCGCCGCGAACGCGGAGAGGGCACAAAAAAGGCAAGCGCGGACGCTTGCCTTTTGAATCGGAAAGAAGACGGAGCGCTTCACGCCCTCCGCCGTTCTCCTTAGCCCTCGATGATGGCTTCGGTCGGGCACGCGCCGGCGCAAGCGCCGCAATCCTGACATTTCGCCGCATCGATGACGCGGACTCCGTTCTTCTCGGAGATCGCTTCCACGGGGCATTCGGGCTCGCAGGCGCCGCAGTTGACGCACGCGTCGGTAATCTTATAGGACATCGGGTACCTCTCAATCGGGTGGTGTTGCGGGCATAATACCACAATAGGATTTCCGGTGCAAGTGTGCGCCGATTAGTGGATAAATAAATATCGTATCTGCTTCTCGTGTCCGTCGTTGCGGCCTCCGCGCGCTTCGGGTATACTGGCGGCAGCGAGGGGGAATCGTGGCCGAACAGCTCATCTTAAAAAACCTGCCGTTCATCAAGATCCTGCCGGCCTGGGCCCAGGAGCTTTCCTATAAATACTGTTCGAAGACCGCGAACCTGTACCTCCTGCACGGCAATATCCGGGATTTCCTGCCGCACAAGATGAACGAAGGCGAGTTCATCTTCGTCCGCATCCAGGAATACGTTTCCGAAGTGCTTTTCGGGAACCGGGACATCATCGTGTTCTACGACCGTTCGAGCGGCGTGTCCTTCTGCACCGCGGAAATGTCCCGCGACTACCAGAAGGCGATGACCGCGCGCTTCCCCGACGTCGACGAGGACGATTTCGTCTCCGCCGATCCGGAAAAGAGCTTCTCCTACCTCGAAAAGTATTTCCTCATGAACATCCCCGCCAAACGGCGGATCGTCCTCATCATGGACTACGCGGAGACC
>QKCO01000167.1 GCA_003245635.1 Treponema sp. | reverse complement strand
GGCGACGGCGGGGATCGCGCGGGACCGGAGGGCCGTCGGTTCCCTCAGGCGATTGAGCGATGAACAGATCGTCGACGCACGCCGCTCTCGTGCTCGCCGTGCGGCCGTACGGCGAATCGAACCGGGAAGCCGTCTTCCTAACCGAGGACGCGGGTCTCGTGCGCGCGACGGTCTTCGGCGGTCCTAAAAGCAAACTGCGCGCCTACGTCGCCCCCTTCCACAGCGGCGAAATGTTCATCTACCACGATCCGGTCAAGAACTACCGAAAAATCACGGACTTCGCCGTCGACGCGTGGCGGCCGGGACTCCGCGAGTCGCTCGAAAGGAGCTACGCCGCGGCGGCGATCGCCGAAACCGTCATCGCGGGCTTCGGCGGCGGCGGATCGTGGCCCGAGGCGATGGCGCTCTGCCGGGACACGCTCGACGCCCTCGACGGCGCCGACGAGACCGGATGCCGCTCGTCGGTCGTACGGTTCCTCTGGAAATGGACCGAGCTGCTCGGCGCCGCTCCCGACCTCGAGTGCTGCATCGACTGCGCTTGTTTCCCGCCTCCCGATGAAGTAGTATGGTACTCTCGATCCGACGGCGGAATCGTCTGCGGCCGCTGCGCCCCCCGAAGGGACCGCGCCGGCTCGGTGGAGCTCGGACCGGGCGCCCGCGCGTGGCTGCGCGCAGTGACCGGGGCCGACGCCAAGACGGCGCTCAGGATCGGCGCGGCCTCGCTCCCGCTCAGGCAGGCGAAAGAAGCCGCGCTGGCCGCGGCGGCCGAAGCCGTCGGGACGCGGCTCAAGACCTGGAACTTGCTGGGAGGAAACTGATGCGCGCCGTCGACGTCATCATGAAGAAGCGCTCGGGGTTCGCCCTGAGCCGGCAGGAAATCGAATTCCTCATCGGCGGCTACGTCGCCGGCTCCATCCCCGACTACCAGGTGTCCGCGTGGGCGATGGCGGTCTTCTTCCGCGGCATGACGCCTGAGGAAACCGGAGCGCTCACCGAGACGATGCTCCGCTCAGGCTCCACCATCGACTTGTCGGGAATTCCCGGTCCCTTCGTCGACAAGCATTCGACCGGCGGCGTCGGCGACAAGACGAGCCTCGTGCTCGCCCCCATGGCCGCCGCCCTCGGCATCCGCGACCCGATGATGTCCGGCCGCGCGCTCGGACACACCGGAGGCACCCTCGACAAGCTCGAATCGATTCCCGGCTACCGGACCAACCTGACGGTTCCCGAATTCCGTTCGATACTGGCGCGCGACGGTTTCGCGATGACCGGCCAGACCAAAGAGATCGTCCCGGCCGACCGCCTCCTGTACGCTCTGCGCGACGTCACCGGCACTGTCGAGTCGATCCCGCTCATCACCGCCTCGATCCTCTCGAAGAAAGTCGCCGAAGGCGCCGAGTCCCTAGTCTTCGACGTCAAATTCGGCTCCGGCGCCTTCATGAAGGACGCCTCCGACGCGGAGAAGCTCGCGCGGTCCCTCGTGGACACCGGCGCGGCGATGGGCAAGCGCATCGTCGCGCTCCTGACCGACATGAACGAGCCGCTCGGACGAATGGTCGGCAATTTCCTTGAGGTCGAGGAAAGCCTCGACTGCCTCGAAGGCAAGGGCCCCGAGGACCTCATGGAAGTGACGCTCGAGCTGGGCGCGCGCATGGCCGTGCTCGGCGGGAAAGCGAAGAACGTCGCCGAAGGCCGCCGGCTCTGCGAAAGCGCGATCGCCTCAGGCGAAGCGAAGCGGCTCTTTTTCGCGAATATCGAAAGCCAGGGCGGCGACGCCGTTAAATTCCTATCGCTCCGCGGCTCCTACCGTTCGGCGCACGAGGGCGCGGTCGAAGCGGAAGGCGACGGATTCGTCGCCGCGCTGGACGCGTGGAAGATAGGGCTCGCGGGCGTCACGCTCGGCGTGGGCCGGAACCGGACCGAGGACGCGGTGGCTCCCGACGTCGGCGTCCAGATACTCAAGAAAAGCGGAGAGCCGGTCCGCCGCGGCGAAAAAGTCATGCGCGTCTGGGCGAAGGACGAGGCAAGCCTCGACGCCGCCCTGCCCCTCCTCCGCTCCGCGGTTTCCGTCACCGCCGCGCCCCCCGAAAAACGTATACTAGTGCTCAAGGAAATAGCTTCGACATGAATTGGGAAAAAAAAGACATTCCCCCGGAACTCGTCCGAGAAATCGCGGCGAAGTACGGGTGCGAGCTCCTGACCGCGTCGATTCTCGCGCGGCGGGGAATCGTGGAGGGGGAGGCCGTGCGCTTCTTCCTCGAGGACGATCCGCGGCATCTGCACAACCCCTTCCTGCTTTCGGGCATGGAGGACGCGGTCGAGCGGATCTACGCGGCCAAGGAAGAAGGCGAGAAGGTCCTCGTGTTCGGCGACCGCGACGTGGACGGCATCACGAGCACGACGCTCCTGACCGAATGCCTGACGGAAATGGGCATCGACGTGAGCTGGCGCGTGCCGGTCGGCAACGATCCCTACGGGCTCTCCGTCGCTGCGGTCGAGGAGTTCGCGGAGAACTACGGATCGCTCATCGTCACGGTCGACTGCGGCATATCGAACGTCGAGGAAGTCGACCGGGCCGCCGAACTCGGCATCGACGTGGTCATCGTCGACCACCACAATCCGCCGGCGGTCCTGCCCCGGGCGGCCGCGATCGTCGATCCGAAGCTGGAGGACGCGGGCTACCCGTTCAGGGATCTGGCAGGCTGCGGCGTCGCGTACAAGCTCGTCTCGGCCCTGCGCTTCGCGAAATCCGAGCTCTTCAAGCAGGACGTCTGCCTGCTCGACGCGCGGCCGGCCAACGACGCGTACGTGGTCGAGGCGGTGAAGCTGAGAAACCTCGTGGCCGTCGACCGGATCAGCGAAACGCTCATCCCCGGCATGGTGGACATCGGCAGAACGCGGCTGGTCCCCTTCCTCCAGGGACAGCAGATCCTCGCCTGGGACGCGCCGCTGATCAAACGAACCCTCGCCAAGGTGTTCGGCAGCGGCGTCGAGATCAACATGCTCGACGTCTCCCCGGAAATCGGCAAGGAGATCCCCTCGGTGGCGGGGAAAAGCCTCCTGCGCGTGAAGGAGCTTTCGCGGATCGCCAAGTACGCGGAGAAGGCGCTCGGCGAACTGGACGTCTTCATCAGCCTCTTCACGTCCTTCGTCTATAAGAAGGAAGCGCTGACGGGCATCGACGATTCCCAGGCGATCCAGCTGGTCGCTCTCGGGACCCTGGCGGACCTGATGCCGCTGCGCGACGAGAACCGCATCCTCGTGCGCTCGGGGCTCGCGGCGATGGCCGCCAAGCCGCGGCAGGGTCTTTCGGACCTCCTGTTCAAGCTCGGTCTTTCCGGCAAGAAGCTCGGCGGCACCGAGCTTTCCTGGCAGGTGTGCCCCGCCATCAACGCGACCGGCCGAATGGGCAGCCCCGACACGGCGGTGCGCCTTTTCCTGAGCGGGGACCGCAAGGAACGCGACCGCCTGGCCGACGAGGTGGTCCGCATGAACGGCGAGCGCAAGAAGCTGGGCGCCGACGTGTGGAACGCGATCGAGCCCATGGCGGAAGCCAGCATGGCCGCGCACCACGACAAACTCGTCTTCGTCTTCGGAGAGGAGATACACCGCGGCATCACCGGCGTCATCGCCAGCCGCCTAGTCGGCCGCTTCAAGGTGCCCGCACTGGTGGTGTCGTTCACCGGAGAGGAGACCGCAACCGGATCGCTGCGGTCCACGCGCGGCTACGACGTGCGCGGGCTCCTCGAACAATGCGCAGACCTGTTCGAGGATTGGGGCGGCCACGACTACGCCGCCGGCTTCAGCCTGAAGCGCGACAGGTGGGACGCCTTCCTCGAGCGGCTCAAGATCGCCTCCGCGACCATCACGCTCGACCGGGCGGAAGAAGAAGAGACGGTGAACATCGACGCGGAACTCCCCGCTGCCTACCTCACCCCCGATCTGCTCAAGCTCGTGGACCAATTCGAGCCCTACGGCGAAGAAAACGCGCCGCTGGTCTTCATGGCCAAGGGGCTGACGGTCGCAGACATCGCGCTGATGGGCAAAACCGAGCAGAAGCACGTCAAGCTCACCCTCGACTGCGGCAAGCATAAATGGCCGGCGGTCTTCTGGCAGGCGGCCGAGCGCGTCAAGCGCGATTTCGACCTACGCGACCGCGTCGACCTCGTATTCCAGGTCGGACGCAACTACTTCAACGGCGCCGAGCTTCCGCAGCTCACCGTCACGGACCTCCGCCGTTCATGAGGAGCGTCGTCGTCGGGACGGCGCGGAGAGCGGTCTTGGCGGCACTCCTCGCCGCCGCCGCGCTCCAGGCTGCCGCCGCGCTCGGGGAACAGGCTCACGCGCCCAACCCCGCGCCCAAGCTGGCGGTCGCTTCGAGAGAACTCGCTCCCGGCATCCCCTTCGCGGTTCTCCTCAGCGGGGACGCGGGCGGTAAAGCCGCGGCGGCCGTTCTCGTCGGCGCCGACGGGAAAGCGCTGGTCCGCGCGCCGTTCTTTCCGCTCGGCGCCGATCCTGACGGCCTTCAGGTGCGCGCGGCTCTGCTGGCCGTTCCGGCGACCGCCGTCCCCGGCGGCGGCGAAGCGCGCGCCGTCGACGCGAAAGGCGGCGTCCTCGCCGCGGCGCCGCTCCTGATCGGCGGCAGGGATTTCGTCTTCGAACGGATCCCGCTCGACGACGGCAACAGCCGCCTGAGGACGGCGGAGGATCCGAAAAAGACGGCGGAGGCCGTCGAGCTGTGGAAGCTGCTCGGCAGAACCGACCCCGATGCGCTTTTTTCGTTCGATCCGCTGCGGGCGCCGGTAGACTCCGTCCGCAGGACCTCGACCTTCGGAGACCGTCGCGTCTACGCGTACGCCGACGGGGAGGAAGGAACATCCGTACATGCAGGCATCGATTTCGGCGTTCCGACGGGCACGCCGGTGTGCGCCGCGGCTCGGGGCAAGGTCGTGTTCGCCCGTCCGCGCATCGTGACCGGAAATTCCATCGTCGTCGAACACCTGCCCGGCGTCTATTCGCTCTACTACCACCTGTCCCGCATAGACGCGGCCGAAGGCTCCGTCGTCGAAGCGGGACAGCAGATCGGCCTGTCAGGATCGACGGGGTTGTCGACGGGGCCGCATCTGCACTGGGAGCTGCGGGTCTCCGGAACGGCTGCCGACCCCGACGCGATGACCGCCCGCCCGCTCATTGACAAAAGAGCCGAAATGGGTACAATGGCCGGGTCGCGCTCATCCGCGCAGGATGGCGGCGCGGCCTCGATCAAGGCCCGTACGGAAGGGAGGTGATTACCATAGCTCGCATACTCGTCGACGACAGCGAAATGCTCGAAAAAGCGATCAAGCGCTTCAAGCGCATGGTCGAAAAAGAGGGCATCATCCGGGAATACAAGAAGCGGGAGTATTTCGAAAAGCCTTCCACCATCCTGAACCGGAAAAATAAAGCCCTGCAGCGCAAGCTGCTCAAGAAGTCCCGCAAGGGACCGGGCAAGGGCAAGGGCGAATAAGCCCGCCGGAAACTTTCCGTTTCCCGCCCATACGAAAGCCGCCGCGAGGCGGCTTTTTCATTTATTCGGGCTTCAGCTCGAGCCGCCCC
>QKCO01000150.1 GCA_003245635.1 Treponema sp. | reverse complement strand
CTACATCATGGTGCAGGACGAGGCCGAGATAGGCCGCCTGAAGCCCATCGTCGGCATGTAGCTTCCGCCTTCAATCTTCCCGGGCGCGCGGGAGCAGGACCGTGAAGGTCGTGCTCCTGCCGGGAACGCTTTTGAAGTCGATCTTGCCGCTGTGCTCCTCGACGATATGGCGGCAGATCGACAGCCCGAGCCCCGTGTTCTTCTTGCTTATCTTCGTGCTGAAGAAGGGGCTGAAGATGCGGTCCCGCACGTCGTCGGGTATGCCCGAGCCGTTGTCGCGGATGTCGACGCCCACCGAATCCTCCGCTTTCGCGTCGTACACCGACACCTCGATGGAGCCGCGGTCGAGCACCGCCTCAACGCTGTTGCCGATCAGATTCATGAACAGCTGCTTCAGCTTGTTCGCTTCTCCCGCCACGAGGGGGCGTTCGGCGGCGATATTCGTCGTGAGCGAAATGCGCTTTTCGGCGAAGGCGTGGCTCATCAGGAGGAGCGTCTCGTTCATGAGTTCCCCGATGTCGACGCGGCTTTCCTGGGGAGCCTTCAGCCGGGAGAACGACAGGAGGCTCGAGACGATCTCGACGATGCGCTCTAGCTCAGTCTCGATGCGCGAGATCTTGTCGACGACGTCCGGATCGTGGTCCTTCGCCTTCACGAGCTCCATGTAGTTCTGGATGATGAACAGCGGGTTGTTGATTTCGTGCGCGACGCCGACGGCTACTTCGGCCACGGAGGCCATCTTCTCGCTTTGGAGCAGATATTCGGGCAGGAATTTGTCGAGCGAGATATCCTGCAGCACGAAGGTCGAGCCGATCGGGACGCCTTCGGAGTCGGTTAGCGGAAAGAGGTCGAAGCGGAGCGTCTTCCCGTTGTCGAGCTCTACTTCTTCCCACGAGCGGGATTCGGCGCATACGAGCGCGGCCGAAATCTCCGCGAGCGTCCGGGCGGGCACCGCTTCGAACAGGTCGATGGCCGACCGGTCGATGGCCGGGTTCCGCTTGAAGCTCAGTATGTCGATGGCCGCGAAATTGAGAAGCCTCACGATCTTGTTGGTGTCGATCAGCATGACGCCTATCGGAAAATTCTGGATGATCGCTTCAAGGTGCTTTTTCAGAAGGTCGAAGCTGCTTTCCGTGTATTCGAGCTGCTCGCGCGTGATGGAGAAAGAATAGGTCAGCTGGAAAAGCCGGAGCCGGTCGAGGTCCTTCGTCTGGGTGGTCTCCCTCCGGTAGCCGTTCTTCAGGATGGTGACCCGATCGGCGAGCCGGAGCACTTCGTCCATATCGTGCGAAATGTAGATCACGCTTCGTCCCTGCTCGCGCAGCTCGAACAGGATGCGGTAGATCCGCTTCATCTCCTCCGGCGTCAGCTTGTTGGACAGTTCGTCCAGGATGAGCACTTTAGGTTCGATCATGAGCGCGCGGGCGAATTCGACCATATGCTGCTGAGCCATCGACAGCCGATGGAGCGGGGCGTGCAGGTCGATATCGTAGTCGAGCCGCTCGAAGATCGCGCACGTGCGGTGCTCCATAGTCCGGCGGTTGAGCATGAAAAACGGTTTTTGGATCATGACGCCGGTGAAGATGTTTTCGACCGCGTCGAGGTCGGGAATGGCCGCGTTGTGCTGGTAGACGATGCCGATGCCCGCCTTCGCGGCGCTGATCGGCGTGATATGGCCGACGGGCCTGCCTTCCAAGCTGATCGTGCCTTCCCGGCGGCGCTCCGCCCCCGCGATGATTTTCGCGAGCGTCGATTTTCCCGCGCGGTGTTCGCCGACGAGCGCATGGATCTCTCCGCGGTACAGGTCGAAGTCGACGCCGTTGAGCGCCGGCGTCTCTCCGTACGACAGGTGGATGCCGCGCATGCTCAGGATGGTCGGCGCTTCGGGCGTTTCCATCAGAGTCCGCTTTTCTTCATTCGGTTGTAGAGCGTTTTCCGGTCGATATTCAGCAGCCGCGCCGCGTCGCCCTTCACTCCGTTGGTGCGCGAGAGCGCTTCCCTGATGATGTCCCGGGCGGCGCCGTCGATCCGGTCGTGAAGGTTTTCGGGCGCTCCGCTCGGGTTCATGCCCCGGTACTGCTCGGGGATGGTCGCCCGCTCCACGGTGTCGCCCGGCGCGAAAATGACCGCCCGCTCCATGAAGTTCTTGAGCTCTCTGATGTTTCCCGGCCAGGAATGGTTCCTGAGGATCTCCTGCACGTCGTCGGCGAGCTTCGCTGCGCTCTTGTCGTAGGCGGCGGCGAAATGCTTGAGGAAATGCTCCGCGAGGGGAATGATGTCGTTCGGCCGTTGGCGAAGGGGGGGCAAGCGGATGTTGATGACCGACAGGCGGTAGTAGAGGTCTTCCCGGAAGGTCCCTTCTCCGATCGCTTCCTCGAGCTTGCGGTTGGTCGCCGCGATGATCCGGCAGTCCGCCGCCAGGAGCTTCGAACCGCCGACGCGCATGAATTTCCCGTCCTGCAGGACGCGGAGCATTTTCGCCTGCATGCCGAGGCTCATATCTCCGATCTCGTCGAGGAAGAGGCTGCCGCCCGAAGCCAGTTCGAACAGGCCCTTCTTCTGCTCGCGCGCGTCGGTGTAGGATCCGGCCTCATGCCCGAAGAGCTCGCTCTCCATGAGCGTTTCGGGAATGGACGCGCAGTTGATCTTGATGAAGGGCTTCTCCCGCCGCTTGCTTTTCGCGTGCAGCGTATTGGCGATCAGCTCCTTTCCGGTGCCGCTCTCGCCGGTGATGAGCACCGTCGCGTTCGTCGCCGCCGCGGTCTCTACGGTGTCGAGTATGCTACGGATGAAGGGATCTACCGTGACGAAGGATTCGTCGTCCTCCACCGGCTTCTTAGCTTCCATCGATTTCCGCACCTGCTCGATCTCCTGGATGAGCAGGGGAATCTTGACCGGCTTCGTGTACAGGTTGAGCGCGCCGTACTTCATCGCGCGGACGGCGTTCTCTACGGTCGCGTAGCCGGAGATCATGATGACCGATATTCCCGGCCATCGGGCGCGCAGGCGGCGGAGCAGGTCGATGCCTCCGATCTCCGGCATGCGCAGGTCCATGATGAGGAGATCCACGCGTTCGCATTCGGCCCGATCCATCACCTTCGCGCTCTCGGATTCGTAGCGGGCCCGGTACCCGCGGGAGACGAGGATTTCGCACAGCGAGCGGCACACTTCGACTTCGTCGTCGACGACGAGAATATTGAAATCCATAGTTCATTATGCGTCGCGCTTTTTTCTCCTGTCAATTTGAACCGGCTCCCGGATGGGGAAGTTTCTCCCCATTCCCCGGGCGGTCTTGGGCGGAATTTCCCCGCTGAGCCGGCGGCGAGGCCGTTGATCTCGAATTTTGATATTTTTCAAGTAATTATATTATAATGACATAACAATATTTTGGCCGATTGGTACGGACTCTGCATTTAGAAAATGGCCGAGATCTCAGAGCTTGCCGAGAGGTTCAAGAAGCATCCGCAGCGGCGATCCGGACGAACAAGCGATAGGGGAGGTTTTCGGTGGGTGAACCATTGCTTTCGGTGAAGGAAATCCGAAAGTCGTTCGGCGGGACGCAGGCGCTCAAGGGAGTTTCGGTCGATATCGGGGAGGGAGAGATTCTCGCCCTGGTCGGCGAGAACGGCGCCGGCAAGTCGACGCTTGCCAAGATCATTTCGGGGGTGTACGACGCCGATTCGGGGACGATCGAATTCGCCGGCTCGCCCGTTTCCTTCCGCGATTCCTCGGCCGCGCGGGCGGCCGGCGTTTCCATCGTCCTGCAGGAATTCAACCTTATTCCGCATCTGTCCGTCGCGGAGAACGTGTACCTCACGGCGCCCGGCACGTACAAGGGCGGCGTCTGGCTCGATCGGAAAGGCATCAACGAAAAGACCGCCAAGCTCATGGAATACGTCAACATCGACCTCGACATCGATCCGGACCGCGTCGTCGGGTCTCTGAGCGTCGCCGAGCAGCAGCTGGTCGAGATCGTGAAGGCCGTCTCGGTCAAGTCGCGTCTCCTCATCCTCGACGAGCCGACGGCGCCGCTGACCCAGCAGGAGACGGCAAAGCTGTTCACGCTCGTGCGCCGGCTGCGGAAGGACGGCCTGTCGGTCGTGTTCGTCAGCCACCGCATCGAGGAGATCCTCGAGATCAGCGACCGCATCGTCGTCTTCCGCGACGGCGAGAAGGTCCGCGAGTTCCAGACCGCCCAGACGAAGAGCGAGGAGCTGATCAACGCGATGGTCGGCCGGGACATCGGCGACCTTTTCTCCGTCCGCAAGCGTCAGGAACCGGGCGAAGTCCTGCTCGAGGTCTCCAACGTGTCCCGGGGCAAGCGCGTGATCGACTGCTCCTTCTCCATCCGGCGCGGGGAAGTCGTGAGCCTTTCGGGGCTCGTCGGCGCCGGCCGCACGGAACTCGCCCGGCTGGTGTTCGGCGCGGACAAGCCGGAAAGAGGTTCTCTCACGCTCCGCGGCGAGACGGTCGCGATCGGGTCTCCCGTCCGCGCCATCCGCGAAGGCCTCGGCATGGTTCCCGAAGACCGGAAGAAGCACGGCCTGTTCGTCGATCTCCCCATCTACCAGAATGTGATGCTGAGCTACTACGTGAAGCACCGGGGCTTCTGGATCGACGCGAAGAAGGAACGCAAGCTCGTGAAGGAGCAGATCGACGAGCTGCGCATCAAAGTCGCCCAACAGAGCCTCGCCGCCGCCTCCCTGAGCGGCGGAAACCAGCAGAAGGTCGTGCTCGCCAAATGGCTTTTGAGCAAGCCCGACCTCCTGATCCTCGACGAGCCGACCCGCGGCATCGATATAGGCGCCAAATTCGAGATCTACCAGCTGATCGACGCGCTCGCCGCGAGCGGGACGGCGATTCTTCTGGTTTCTTCGGAGCTGCCCGAGATCATAGCGCTCTCGGACCGCATACTGGTGATGAAGCAAGGCCGCATCGTGAAGACGCTCTCCCATTCGGAAGCGACCGAAGAGCGGATTCTCTCATACTGCGCATAAAGGAAGACGACGTATGGCCAACGATTTGAAGATGAACGCAGCCAGGCAACGCCTGGGGAATCTCCGGGCCGAGTACCGGGTGGAAATCGCCATGCTGGCGGCATTCCTTCTCCTTTGCCTCGCGCTCAGCATCGTGACTTCCCGATTCCTCACCCCGGGCAACATCGGAAACCTGTTCTGGCAGGCGACCACCGTCGGCATCGTGTCGATCGGCATGACCTTCATCATCCTCACCGGCGGCATCGACCTTTCCGTCGGCGCCGTGGCGGCGCTGTCCTCGATGCTCGGCGGCATGGTCGTCATGCGCTACGGCGTCGGCCTGGGCGTGCCGGCGATCTTTCTCATGGGCGCGCTCCTGGGCTTGGTGAACGGCTTCCTGGTGTCGTATTTCCAGCTGGCGCCCTTCATCGTGACCCTCGGCATGATGTCCGTCGGCCGCTCGCTGACCTACGTGAGCACGAACGGACATTCGCTCACCGGTCTGCCGAAGGCCTACCGCTTCCTTGGCTACGACACGATCTTCGGCTTCCAGCTCTACACGATCATCCTCATCGGCCTGTTCCTGCTCGGCCATATCGTGCTCACCAAGACGAAGCTCGGCCGCTTCTGGTACGCGATCGGCAGCAACGAG
>QKCO01000001.1 GCA_003245635.1 Treponema sp. | reverse complement strand
ATGATCTGGAGGTTGTTCTTCACGCGATGGTGGACTTCCTTGAGCAGCAGCTCCTTCTCGTCGAGCGATTTGCGCAGGTTGCTTTCCGAGTTCTTGAGCTCGGTGATGTCGATCATCGAAAGAAGCACGCGGGACCAGTCTTTCTCATGCCCCGGAACGACGACCAGGCGGATATGCAGTATGGTGAGCCTGCCGTCCTTGCCGTGGCGGACGGCATCGCCTTCCCAGGAAAGCGATCCCGAAGCGAGGGAGGCGAATTCGGTATGTAGCGTAGCGGGAACCTGGCCTTCAGTCGCGGCAAAAAGAGAGCCGAGCAGGGGCCGCTTTTCCGGCACCCCGAGCAGCTTCAGCGTTGCATGGTTGACGTCGATGAGCTTCACGCGGTCGCAGAGTTCCTCGACCTTGGCGCTATCGGAGAAGTATGCTTCCCAATCCACGACTCCGGCGGCGGCGGCTTCGTCCACGTGCTTCTTCACTTCGGAGAAGTCTTCTTCCCAGAGGGAAATCGGCGATTCTTCGAATGCGCTCCAGAGCCGGGCACGGCTCTCGTTCAGCGCGGCCACCGTCGCGCCGACCTTGCCGGCCATCGCATTGAACGCCTCCGCTGCGAGGGCAAGCTCTCCGATCGGATCCTTCCGGAATGCGATCGGCGTTTTGCGGGGATCAATCGGATCGACTTCCGAGATCTGCCGCGCGAATTCCCGCAGCGGCCGTCCGAGTCCGCCCTCGATAGCGATAGAAAGGATTATGGAGAGGATCAGCACGATCAGCGCGATCCGCCCTAGGCTGAATACGACAGAGTCCAGGATCCGTGCTTTCCGGAGGGAAGCGGAGGGATACACCAGCATTTCGCCGACGGGACGGGCCTTCTTTCCCGCCGAAACGTACGATAGGGGGAAGACGTGCGGCGCTCCGTCCGAAGCGCCGACGGCGGGAATGTCCGGCGCATCCAAGGAGAACGACAAGGTGCCGCGCTCGTCCAGAAGCTCCGTCCGGCGCACGGCCGAATCGTCGACGACGCCGCTCAGGATAAGGGAAACCAAATCATCGTCCAGATTCCAGATGGCCTGGGAGAGCGCCGGCGCCACGCGGTATCCGATAGACTGGATGCGCTCCGAAATATCGCGGTCCACGTTCGACGATACGATCGCAACCTCTCCCACCGCGAAGATGCCCGCGGTGATCAGGTACCAGAATATGCATTGCAGAATGATCCTGCGGGCCGCGCCGATTTTCGTTGGTTTTCGTTCGCTTCGACCGGTCATGCCGAAGGTTCATCCTTTGAGCGGTAACACCGAAGCATTGATTCATTCTAATCCTACACCCTCGTATTTGCTAGGTGAAAACTTGCGCGCTCTGAATAAGATTGCCGATGGCCCGGCTGGCGTTCCGGCGCGTCCCGTGCTATAACCGAGCGATGAACCGACAGAACGGTATACTGTACGCAATAGCTGCATACGGACTTTGGGGCGTGCTGCCGCTTTTCTGGAAGCAGCTTTCCGGGGTGCCGGCCGTCGAGACGCTCGCGCACCGTATCGTATGGTCCTCTGTTTTCATCGCCCTGCTCCTGACCGCCCGGCGCGATTGGGGAAAGGTCGCGGCGATACTGCGGAACAGGCGGAGCTTGGCTTACCTCAGCCTGTGCGCGGTCACCATCGCGATCAATTGGGGCGTGTACATCTGGGCGGTCGGAGCCGGACACGTGGTCGACGCGAGCATGGGCTACTACATCAACCCGCTGGTCTCGGTGATCCTCGGCGTCGCGGTGCTGAAGGAACGGATGCCGAAAGCGGAGCGGATCGCCCTCGGCATGGCGGCTTTCGGGGTGGCCTACCTCGGGTTTTCCTTCGGATCGCTTCCCTGGGTGGCGGTCGTGCTGGCGATCAGCTTCGGTCTCTACGCCCTGGTTAAGAAAATAGCGAACGTCGATTCGCTCGCGGGACTCTTCGTCGAGTCCTGCATCCTCGCGCCGTTCTTCCTCGCGTTGCTCGTCTTCAAGCAGGCCGACGGCACCGCATCCTTCGCGGCCGAGCCGTGGAGCCGAACGGTCTTTTTCGTGCTTTCAGGCCTCGCGACGGGCCTGCCGCTCCTGTGGTTCGCCCGTGCGGCGCGCACCGTCGAGCTTTCGACCATGGGTTTCCTTCTATATATAACGCCGACGCTTACCCTGCTGATGGGCGTCTTCGCATTCAAGGAACGATTCACGGCCGCCCACGTCGTCTGCTTCGGTTCGATCTGGGCGGCGATCGCCGTATACCTGGGCTCGAAGACGGGAATCTGGAGACGGCTGGGCGAAGCGGCGGGCAGGCGGCGAGAACCGAGGCTAGCGCCTGCCGCCGAACAGGAACGCGAGAAATAAGCCGTCCGCGCTCCGGCGCAAGACCTTGATATTGCTCATCGAAGCGGAACCGCGGACTACGACGCGGTTCGGGCCGCGGGCGCCGACCGGCCCCCGATCCTTGACGCTGCTCGCCGAATTGCGCGAAAGATCGACATCGACCCGCCAATCAGGCGGTACGATGAGCTTGAGGTTCGACATGGACAGGTCGACGTCGAGCGAGATCCGGAAGTCCGGATCATCCGCGTAGGCGCGGAAATCCAGCTTGAAATTGGACATCTTTCCGTCCAGGCGGTAGGCGCGCTCATCCGCCCATTCGCCCCGCTGCTTCCAGCTGCTCATGCTGATGGAGATCGAGCGAGGTTCCGCCGCGGAGACGGAAGCGGGCGCCGAGCTCCGTCCGCCTGCGGGGCCGAGCGGCGCCAAGCGAGCGGCGGCCTGGTCCAGCTCGGCGGGATCAGAGGCGGCGCTGACCCGCGCGACGAAGGCCTCGAAGGAGGCCTCGTCCAGCTCGTCCCGGGAGAAAGCCGAAGCGGCCCGATCGATCAGGGAATCGCGGTATTCCTGCAGTTCCATGCCTCGATCATACTCCGAAACGGCTTTCCTGTGTTTCGCGCTTTCGGCGGCGACGCTAGCGCTTCAGGTCGGCGGCTACCGTCGCGGCGGCGAGCTTGCCGAGCACGACGGCGATCGTGACGCCCTGGCCGAACTGGCTGGCGGCTTCGCCGCTGACGTAGAGTCCGGGGATGACCGATCCGTCTTCCCGCAAGGCGCGCGTATCGAGATCGATCTTCACGCCGCCGTAGGTGGTCTGGTTGGCGGGGCTGATCTTCGCGCCGTAGTAGACGGGTTTGTCGATGCGGCTGAACAGTGAATCTTTGCGCCCGAATTCCGCGTCCTTTCCCGCATCGATGAACGTTCGGTACTTTTCGACGCTCTTCTCGAGTTCGCCGCCGTCGATGGCGAGCTTCGCGCCGAGCTGTTCCAGCGTCGCGGCCTCGGTGAAGTAGCCGTGCTTCTTGTAGTCTTCCATCAGCGCCGCCCGATCCACCGACGCCTGATCGAAAACGAGATAGGCGACGCCGCCGGTCTGGGCCATGATCGTCTTTCCCAGGATTTCGGTGCCGGCCAGCTCATTGACGAAGCGCTTTCCTTCCTTGTTGACCAGGATGGCGCCGTTGTAGCGCGCGTTGGTCAGAGAGACGGCTCCGCGGCCGGTGTCGAAGGCCACCGTCTGGGGGCCGGTGCGGGCCATGTCGTCGACCGCCGCGCCGACTTCCATCGCCATTCGCAGCCCGTCGCCGGTGCTTCCGGGGCTCGCCGTCGAGGGGCAGCCCGACCACTGCGGCGTATACCGGTCGACCATGGCCGGATTGGAGGCGAAGCCGCCGGTCGCCAGGATGACCGCCCGGGCGAGGATCTTGTAAGCGCCCTTCGGCGTCACGACCTCGATGCCGACGACCTTTCCGTCCTGAGCGATGAGGCGCTTGCCTTCGGTCTCGACGCGGCAGTCGATGCCCTGCGAGGCGAGCTGCTTCTTCAGAGCCGAGACGACCATGCCGCCGAACGCGCGGCCGTCGGAGGGGATATGCTGGGAACCGTTTATGACCTTGCTCAAATCGGCGCCCATCCTGATCAGCCAATCGGCGGCAGGGCCGGAGAGGTCCGCCATGCGCCTGAGCGAGGGGATGTCGACTTTCGATGAGCCGAGCAGCTTCTTGTAGTAGTCGTCGGCCGTGTAGGGCTTTTGAAGCGACATCTGCACCGACGAACCGCCCGCGTTGAACGCGGTGGAAGCGCGCGCGGTCGTGCCGCCGACCATCGGCATCTTTTCGATGAGGATGACCTTGAGGCCCATGGCCGCCGCGTCGAGCGCCGCGGCCATGCCGGACCCGCCGGCGCCCACGACGACGACTTCGGTCTCGGCGTCGGAAAGCGTTCCGGCCGAGTCGTCGGCGGCCGCCGCGGGGCGCAGATCGGCCGCGGAACCGCCGGCCAGCGCGAGCGCGGCGCCGACGGCCTCGAGGATGGCGTGCGATGAATTGCTCGCGCCGCTCACCGCGTCCAGCTCCAGGCTTTGGGCGGCGACGATCCTGCCGGGCATGAGCTCGAACGCCGCGTCGCCGATGCCGGGAGTTTCGCCCTGGTCGAGAATGCGGATCGCCTTGATGGAAACCGCGTCGAGCGTCGTCTCTACGACGACCGTTCCGTTGTTGCCGTGGGCTTCGGTGCGGTAGGTTCCCGGCTTGAAGGGTCCGGATGCGGCCGCCGCTTTCGGCGCCGCGTTTCCCGCGCAGCCGGAAAAGGCCAGCGCGAGCGCCAGGCCGAGCGTCAGCGCGGCCGTTCGTTTGATCGATTTCACGTGCTTTCTCCTCTCGAATCGCTATCGGGGTACACCCCGAAATCGATCCTAAAGGTGCGGGTAACCCACAGGTCAAGAAAAAAAGGACGATAAAAGACGAAAAATTTACGGACGGGACAGCGCTACGCGAACGCGCAACATGAAGCAGAATATCTTCCGTCCCCCGCTGCATTCGACCGCCAGAAGACGCCCGGAGGTGTTGTTTAGGAAGCGGAATCCGCGCTCGCGGGCATATAGGAGAAGCGGACGAAGGTCTTGCGGGGTCAGGGAAAGCAGGTTCTCCGTACGCAGGTAGACGGCGAGGTGGAGGCCTCCGGGAATCGATTCGACCGGAGGCGCCAGGGACAGACCCAGCTTCGCGGCATATTTCTCCACGACGCCGATGCCGAGCTCCACCGAATAGGGCTCGGTGCGGTCGGGATCGTTCAGCTCCTCCAAGGGGAGCTTCACGGAAATATGGGTATACGGCAGGCGGGAGACCCAATCGCCGACCAAGCGCTTCTGGGCCGTATGGGCCTTCCCGGCGCCCATCGTATAGAGGCTGTGGATGGGGTCCCGCTGGATTTCGACGACTTGCCCGCGGCAGTCCGCGGCCTGCCGCGTGTACTGCCGCACTTCCTCGAGGCGCTCGAGCTTGCTTTCCAGCATCGCGATCTCCGCGCGCAGCTGGTCCCGTCTGCCGTCGAGCCAGGCCGCCTGCTCGCCGACGGAAGCCGATCCGAAGCGCTTGACCTCCTCGAGGGGAATATCGAGACTGCGGAACGCGCGGGTGTTGAGCAGATCGACGGCGTCGGATTCGGAGTAGAAGCGGTACCCGTTCAGGGCGTTGACCCGCGGGAACAAGAGGCCGTAGGAGGTGTAGTGCCTGACCGTATCCGGCTGCACGCCGAGCAGCCGAGCCAGTTCAGTTACGGTGAACACGGAAACCGCGCCGGCCCGAGGAAACGCCGCCGATCATGATTCGCTCCTCCGGTAGACCGTCCTGCCTCCGACGACGGTTTCCTCGACCGCCGTCGCGCCGACGCGTTCTGGCTCGACGGCGGCGATATCCTGCGAAAGCACCGCGAAATCGGCGAGCATGCCGGGCGAGAGGCGGCCTTTCCGCCCCTCCGATCCCTCGGCGTAGGCGCTGCCGACGGTATAGCAGCGCAGGGCCTCCTCGACCGATATCCGCTCGGGTCCGGGGCGGTTGGCGATCAGGTGGATCGACCGGACGGGATCGCAGCCGGCCTCACCCGGGATATCGGAACCGAAAGAAAGCGGAACGCCCGCGTCCAGAAGCGAACGGTAGGGATACGCGCGCTCGGCCCTCTCGGCGCCGAGAATCGCGACGTCCTTGGCGGGACTGGCCATCGCCGTCGGCTGGGCGGCGACGCAGATACCGAGATCGGCTATGCGCCGGATATCCTCGGGCCTGACCAACTGGGCGTGCTCAATTCTGACCCGCAGGGTCTTCAGGACCGGATAACGCGCGGCGACGGTCTCGAAATCGTCCAGGAAGCGCGCGATGCCCCGGTCGCCGATGATGTGGAAGGCGCCCTGCCGGCGCCGGCGCGCCAGGAATTCGAGCGCGCCGGCCTGGGAAGCTGGATCGGAGCCGTCGCCGCCGCCGTCGAGGAACGGTTCGAAAAGCGCGGCATTCCGCGTCGAGAAGGTGCCGTCCACGAAAAATTTGACCGGACCGGACCGGATCCAGTCGGGAACGCCGGAGCCTAGAGCGAACGCCGCGTCCATCGCTCGTCTGAAGACGGGCTTGCGGCCGAGCGACCAGCAGGAAAAACGCGCGCTGAGCGCGCCGCGCCGGAACCGCGCGCGCAGGCTGAAAAGCTCGGGGTAGTACCAGGTATTGTCCTGGACGGAAGTGATGCCCAAGCGGGCAAAGGCTTCAAGAGCGATGTCCAGGTAGCGTTCGCGGATAGCGGAATTGAAATAGGCGTCCCGGTAGCGGCGGCGCGAAAGCGAAGTATCGCCCAGGTCGCGCACCACGCCGGTCGGCTCGCCGTCCGCTTCCCTCAAGACCTGTCCCCGCGCGCCGGGGCGCAGGTCGGGGCCGCGGCCTCGCTCGATGCCGACGGCGCGGAGGGCGACGCTGTTGAGCCAGTGCGCGTGCCCCGAATATTGGGTCAGCGCGACCGGATTATCGGGAAAAGCGGCGTCGAGGAGTTCTTTGCGCGGATTCGGGCAGGCGGGATAGTCCCACTTGTAGCCTTGGATGAGCTCGCCCGGCGCAGGATGCGGATAGCGTTCCTTGAGCAGGGAGACGATGGACCTCTCGTCCAGACCGGTAAGGTCGGGCATGAGCTCGTGGCTGCCCATGAAGACAGCGTGCAGGTGGTTGTCGTTGAAGCCGGGGACGACCGTCCTGCCGCCCAGGTCGCGCACCGGGACGTCCGCCCCGGCCGCGGCGAGGACCTCGCGTTCGTCGCCGACCAGCTCGATCCGGCCGCCCCGCACGAGCATCGCCGACACGATCGGCAGGCCATCGTCCATCGTGCGTATATTTCCGTTGATCCAGGCGGTCGCGTTCATGGGTAGAAGCTACCGCTACGGGCCGCCGCGGTCAATGAGGCGCCCGCGTTGCGCGAGAATTTAAACGGGCCGCTACTTCCAGGCCTTTCCGGTCAGGAATGCGGGCGGCAGCAGCCAGAGCAGCTCGCCTCGACTCTTGGCGGCGTTCTCCACCGCGACGCAGGCCAGGGCTCCTTTTTTCATGTCGATTCTGCCGCCGCCGATCAATTCGCCGATAGCGCCGCTCAAGCCCGGCTCGTGCCCGACCAGGAGCATCGATCCGCAATCGGGAAACAGACCGGCGAGACTGCGCAGCCGCGCAAGATCGAAGCCCGGCTCCAAGCGGGAGTCGAGGACAAGCCGTTCGGACGACAGCCCGAGAGCTCGCGCGACTATTTCGGCGGTCTGAACGGCTCTGACGTACGGACTGGATACGATGGCTTCGATTCCGAAATCGGCGCGGACGATGGATTGCGCTTCAAGCTCTATCCGGAGCGCGCCCTCTGGGGTGAGCGGCCGCTTCGAATCGTCGCCGTCCCATTCGGACCGATCCACGGCCGGCCCGTGCCGCAAAAAATAGAGCCTCATGGGTGGCGTAACTCCAATATCTCCTGCACACGGCCGACCAGTCCCGATTCCAGACGGACTTTAATACCGTGCGGGTGGGTCGGCGAATTCGTCAGCAGATCCTGAACGATTCCTTCAGTCCGCTTGCCGTTCCGCTGGTCTTCCTTAAGTACGATCGAGACCTTGAGTCCCGGCCTGATATCGCTTCTTTTCCTGCCGTCCATGCGCTCCTCAGTGCCCGCGCCACAGGTCAAGGCCGAACCAGAATCCCCAGCGGATGTCGAGCTGGTTGATCATCCCCGTATTGCCGTTGTATTCCTCCGGGAAAAGATCGGTCAGCGCCATATGGACATCGAAACCGAGCGTCGGTCTGGGCGAACCCGGGAAGCGGTAACCGAGTTCCGCCGCCCAGCCGAACTCGGCATCAGCGAAATAGTCCCAGCCCAAATTGGGCACGGCGTCGAGGATCGGGGCGAAGTAGAGCCCCAGCCCCGCGAAGAAAGGGTGCCCGAAATCCATGAACACGGAGAAATCCAAGGTCTTCAGATCGAAGGCCTCGTCGCGGACGATATATTCGACGGCCCCCTGCAGGCGGGCGATGGGGGTTATCTGCGCCGAGCCGCGGAGGCCCCCGCCGTAGGCGAAGGTGACCGGGCCGCCGTTGATCACGGCTCCGCCCTGGGCCGATACGCTCGCCCCCGCGGCAAGATCGTAAAATCTGAACACCTGTTCCTGGGCTGAAATCGTCCAAAGGAACCCCATCGACAAAAAGAGCAGCACGAACCGACGTTTCATGCGAAACCTCCCGGACGGCCGCAGGTGCGCCCGTCCTCTTGACCGATAGGAACCATCCTGTTTCTCGAATAGAAATTTTAATTCTCGGGAATGGGCCTGTCAATCGAACGAGCGCGGCGAAGGCCCGCGGTGCCGTATGTCCCTGCCGCCGCTTTTCTGGTATAGTCTCGCCGTACAGCGCAATTTTCAGGGAGCAGGAATAAATGGAACAACGCAACAATGATGAAGGCCCGAACAGTTTCGCGGCTCTTTTCGAGAACAGTATTTCAAAATTCGATAAACTCAAACCCGGTCAGCTGGTGGAGACGACCATCGTCTCCATCTCGAACGACACCGTCTTCCTGCAACTGAGCGGAAAGAGCGAGGGCGTGCTCGACAAGGCGGAAATCACCGATAAGGACGGGAACGTCACCGCCGCGGAAGGCGATCCGATCAAGGTCTTTTTCCTCCACGCGAAGAACGGGGAGATGATCTTCACCACCAAGATCAGCGGCGAGAAAGCCGGCTCGGCGGTGCTCGAAAACGCGTTCAAAAGCAAAATCCCCGTCGAGGGACTGGTCGAGAAGGAAATCAAGGGCGGCTACGACGTCAGGATCGGCGGCACCCGGGCCTTCTGCCCGTATTCCCAGATGGGACTCCGGCGGACGGAGAACGCGGAAGCGTATGTCGGGAAAACTCTGATGTTCAGGATAATGGAATACAAGGACAACGGACGTTCGATCCTCGTTTCCAACCGGGCCATCCTCGAGGAAGAGCAGCAGGAGCGCGTCGAAGCGCTGAAGCAGACGTTGCGGGAAGGCATGGTCGTCAAAGGCGCCGTCACCTCCATACGCGACTTCGGCGCCTTCGTGGATCTGAACGGGGTGCAGGCTCTGCTGCCGGTCTCCGAAATCGCGCGGGAACGCGTGGAGGACATCAATGCCGTCTTGACCGTCGGCCAAGAGATCGAAGCTTCGATCCTCAAGCTCGACTGGAAAAACGAGCGGATTTCCTTGAGCATGAAGAGCCTGCTCGCCGATCCGTGGACGGATGCTTCCGCGAAATACCCCAAGGGCTCCAAGCACTCAGGCAAGGTCGTCCGCGTAGCTGATTTCGGCGCCTTCGTATCACTCGAGAGCGGGCTCGACGGGCTCGTCCATATCTCGGAGTTCAAAAGCGAAGGGAAATACGGTGCCTCGGGCGTTCCGGTCAACGTCGGCGACAAGCTTACCGTTCAGATTCTGGATGTCGACGCCAAGGGCAGAAGAATATCGCTGAAGCCGACGTCCTCCCTCGAGCAGGACGCGACGACCAAGAAGTACCTGGACAACGACGACGATTCGGAGACCTACAATCCCTTCGCGGAATTGCTGAAAAAGCGGAAATAGCGGCATCCCCGCCGGCGCAGTTCGCGACCGCGAACTGCGCACTGCCGCTTCCCGGAAGGATGCTAGAATTCTTCGAAGTCGGAATCGTCGCTGGACGGCGCCGGCACTATTCCCAACGTCTGCTTAGCCGCAGGTGCGGCCGGCGGCTTTGCGGCAGATACGGGCCGCGGTTTTGCGGCCGGGAGGGGGCCCGTTCTTTTCGGCTTCTTTTCAGCCTCGGGCTTTTTCTCCGCGGCTGAACCGCCTTTCCCGCCGTCCCCCAGCTTGAAGAATCCGACGGCATCCCGCAGCGACTGCGACTGGGCTGAAAGCTCCTCCGCCATGGTCGCCATCTCTTCGCTCGAGGAGGCGTTGCTCTGGATGACCTGATCCAGCTGCGTCACCGCGGAAACGATCTGGTCGATGCCGGTGCTCTGTTCTCGGGAAGCGGCGCTGATTTCCTCAACCAATTCGGCGGTCCTCTTTACATCGGGCAGGAAGGTCGCGATCTTCGCGCCGGCCTCTTCCGCCTTCTTGACGGTATTGCCGGCGATCTGAACGATTTCGGTCGCGGCGGTCTGGCTGCGCTCGGCCAGTTTGCGGACTTCGCCGGCGACGACCGCGAATCCGCGCCCGGCGTCTCCGGCGCGGGCCGCTTCGATGGCCGCGTTCAGCGCAAGCAAATTCGTCTGCCGCGCGATTTCCTCGATGATGTCGATCTTGGCGGCGATAGCCTTCATCGCGGTGACGGACTGCATCACCGCATCGGCGCCGTCCTGGGCGTCCGCCATGGCCCGCTTGGAAATTTCCGCGGTCGTGTTCGCGTTGTCCGAACTGTGCTTGACCGTCGCGGAAATCTCTTCGACAGTGGCGGATACCTCTTCCGCGCTGGCGGCCTGTTCGGTCGATCCCTGCGACAGCGCCTGACTGGTTTCGCTTATCGCCGAGGCGCCCTTTTCGACTTCCTTGGACGAAACAGCGATCGTCCTGACGATATCCGTCATGCTCTCGACGAGGGTGGCCATAGCCCTGGTCGTATCCGCGATTTCATCCTTGCCTTTCGAAGTCTCGATGAAGCGCGCGTACTCCTCCCGATTGAAATCGAGATGGCCCTGCGACATCTGGAGGGCCATGCCCGACAAGCGCACAATCGGCTGAACCACTCGGTTGACGGTCCACAGGATGAGCAGGATAAGGATGGAAAGAATAGCGAGCGTCGAAATGACGAGCACGGTCACGATCTTCATCGCGCTGGAATTGACCTGAGCCTCAGGCACGGAGATGGCCATCGTCCACTTGGTATTCGGAACCGGCGCGAAAACCAGGTATTTCGAAACGCCCTTATCGTCCAGATAGAGCCGGCTGCCGGGGGCGCCTTCCTTCATGAGCTGAATGCCGCCTTCCAGGCCTTTGAAGCCGAGCTTCTCGGGTTCCGCCAAATTCAGCTTCATGACGAAATCTTTATTCGGATGCGCGATGACCGTCATCGTGCCGTCGATGATGAGTCCGTACGCTTCCCCTATCTGCACGCTCGCGGCTATCTTCGAGATGGTATCGAGTCCTACCGACGTGCTGCTCAGCCCGATGATAGCGCCCTGCGGCGATTTTACGGCGGTCGTGAACGTCGCCAAAAGCTGGCCCGTCGCCTTCGACACGAGACCGTCCGAGACGAAGGTCTCGACGGCGCCGCTCATGATCGCCTTGAAATAAGCGCGGTCGGAAATATTGCCGGATGCGCCGTTCGAGTTGTGGTAGATCCCCGCGGTGGTCATGTACGATTCGTCAACCTGCCCCTCATCGAGCTGCTTCTGCCTAGACAGCATGTAGGGCAGGATGACGTTGAGGTCTCCGCTTTGGAATTCAGCCGTCTTGGAATTCCGCTTCACGATGGCGAGGTACACCTGCGCCCATCTTCCGATTTCGGCGGCGCGCGCCTTCACGATTTCTTCCGACATGCCGAGCGACAAGCTCTTCACGTCCCGCGCCACTATCGATCCGACGATAGCGGTCAAAGCAATCAGCCCCGCAGCGACAGGGATCGTGATCATCAACGCGATCTTCGCTCGAAGTTTCATTCCGGCCTCCTAAATCCATACCCCGTCAATATAGTAGAAATCGTTTTTTGGATTTATCGATGGCTCTCTGTTGAATAGCGGCAGCAACAGCGTGAGGTAAGTCTAGTATCATGGAATTCGGTTGTCAAACGAAGCGATTACGCACGTGCCGCTCAGCGCCGTAGCTTCTCCCCAAGCCGCGCTCCGCACAAATCAGAGGCGTCCCCTTTGACATCGGTCCTACCTTTTCATCATAATCAAGGGAACGGCTTCGTTCCGTAATCCCTCAGGAAGGTGACGCTATGAAAAAGTCCGTATTGCCGTTTCTGTTCGCGCTTGCGATGTCGACCATCGGGGCTCAGACGATTTCGACCATCTCGGTGGTATCGGATGAATGGGAGGACTGCACGGCAAAAGACGGCAGCGGCCTTTATTTCGACGTCATCAGGCAGGTGTATGCGGGGTCCAAGCTCGATATCCGGATCGTACCGTTCGCCCGTTCGGTCCAGATGGTGGAATCCAAAAGAGCGGATCTCAGCGTCGGCAATTATGTCGGAGACGTGGAAAAAGGGCTCTACCCGATGTACCCGATCGATTACGATGACGTGACTGTTCTGATGACCAAGGCGACTGGTGCTTCGTTCGCCGGCGAGTCCAGCCTCAAGGGCAAGAAAGTCGCCTGGATCACCGATTACGGCTACGAGAACCATATCAAGGTGCCGATGACCTTCGTCGAAGTGTCGGACCGGGAGAGCGGCATCAATATGCTCAAGGCCGGACGCGTCGATTACTACGTCGAGACGAGCGAAGAAATTCTCGGAGCCTTGGAAGGCCTCAAGCTGTCGGAAGACGACTTCAAGCTCGAACCTATCAAATATCTCAGTTTGTACGTATGCTTCGCGGACAACGACAAGGGCAAGCGGCTTCAAGCCATGTGGGACAAGCGCATTCCCGAACTGATAGCCTCGGGGGCCCTGGAGAAGATCTACGCGAAATGGGACTTCTCGGATAGCTATCAGCGCCTGAAAAAAGCACGCTGATGGGATCGCTGCGGGCGCCGGGCCTATCCTTCAAGATCGGCGGGGTCGTGGCTCTATCTCTGCTGGTTCTCTTCGTGCCCCTGGCGGGGATCCAATATTTCAACCTCAGGAAGAACGCCTTGGCCGATTTCGATCGGCAAGTCGGCGTGAACACGCAGCTCATCTCCCTCGCCCTCGCGAAACCGGTCTACGAATTCAACGCATCTACGACCGAAAGCGTGATCGCGTCCTTTCTAGTCAACAAGGCGATCGCAGCCATCGAGGTCTTCGACGACGCCGACCAGAGCTTCGCCCGCAATACTGACGAAAGCCGGACGGCCCCCGGAAATTTCCGACGAGAAGCGCCCCTGGAATACGAGGGCGAGAATATCGGCAAGATCGTCATCGAATTCTCCGCCGAAATGCGCGCCGATCTGGAGCGCCGCACGTGGGGACAAGGTATCGTCCTGCTGCTTTGGAACGCGGCGGCGGGAATCGTCCTGCTCGCCGTGCTGCTGTTTTCGCTTCGCCGCATAGTCGTGGCGCCCGCCCGATCGGCGGTTTCAGCTTTAAGCGAAATCGCGCAAGGCTCCGGAGACCTGACGAGCCGCCTGACCATCCGGTCCGGCGATGAGCTGGGAAAATTGGCGGGAAGCTTCAACGCTTTCGCGGAGAAGCTCCGCATGCTGGTGCTGCGCATTTCCGAAGACTCCGGAAAAGTTCTGGACAGTTCCGCGGAACTTTCCGGAACGGCCCAGCAGATTTCCGCCGCGGTCGCCCAGTTCTCGGGCAATCTTCGCTCGGTATCCGAGCGGACCTCCGTCCAGACGGCCGCGGCATCGGAAAGCAGCGCGGCCGTCAGAGCCATCGAACGGAAAATGAGCGAACTGAACCACTTGATCGAAGCACAGGCGCACGAGATCGGAGAATCCGCCGCGTCCGTGGAACAGATGGTCGCCAGCATCCGCTCGGTCACCGAAAGCCTGGACAAGAACGAAGCCGGAGTCGTGAAGCTCCTTGAGGCGACCCGGTCGGGAAAAGACGGCATCGCCGAAGTCGCCGGCTTGGTGCGCTCCATCCACGCCGATTCGGCGGGATTGCTCGAGACGAACGAAGTTATCCAGGCCATCGTCGAGCGCACCAGCCTGCTGGCCATGAACGCGGCTATCGAAGCGGCCCACGCGGGGGCGAGCGGCCGGGGTTTCGCGGTCGTCGCCGCGGAGATACGGAAGCTGGCGGAAGAAGCGGAGGAGCAATCTGGGTTCATAGCAAAGGTGCTCGAGCACGTCGGCGATTCCATCGGCAAGGTGTCCGTCGCTGCGGAGACCGCCGAATCGAGCTTCGACCGCATCGTCGAAGCGGTGAACGCGGTCGGACAGCAGGAAACGCTCATCAAGAACGCGATGGACGAGCAGAGCGCCGGCGGCGTCCACGTGCTGGAAGCGCTCGGCCAGATAAAGCATGCGGGGAACCGGGTGATCGACGATTCCGCAGCCGCCCTCGAAGAGTCGCGCAAGATCGCCGAGGGAACCCAGCGGCTCTCAGGCATCGCCGGCGAAATAGATCAAATGGTTTCGGAGATGGGAAGCGGCGTCGTGGAATTGACGACCGCGGTTTCCCGGATTTCGGAAATCAGCCGAGCCAACAAGGGAAACAGCGAAGAGCTTTCCGAAGAGATGGCGGCTTTCAAGATTTAGCGCCTCCTTCGGCGCTCTCCGCATCAGCCGAACGGTAGAGCCGGTCGCAGAGCAGGACCATGGGAAGCAAGAAGAAGGGGATCGGCGAAAAAAGCCCCGGATAGGATTCTATGCGCCGGTTCAGCTCTTCGGGGCGGCGCCGCTGCGCGGTCAGGGCTCCGGACCGGAAATTCGTAAAGCATATCCGGGACAGGGCGCTGAAGAAGACGATAATGAGCACCAGGAACGACGGCGAGCGTCGCGAGCGACGGTTTCGGCTGCCTATGGTCCGTCCGGTCAGCGGCAAAAACTTTCCGGAACCATTTTCCCCGACAAGAGGCTCCAGATGTCGCATACCTGGGCCATAAAGGCTTTATGCTCGATCTTAGTCACTCGATTCAATTCAATGAGGCAGAGCTCAAAAACCATCACCGAAATAAAATAGTACTTGTCCAGTTTTTCTTCGGTCAGTAATCCCGCATGTTCAGGCCCGTCATAGTCCGGAAGAAGCCTTGCAAATACCGGACGCAGATATGCAATGCGCTCAAGAGCGGAGAGGCCGCCCTCAAAGTGTGGGTTGAATCCCCTAAACATGAGCTTGAAAATATCTCCGTTTTCCTTCACGAAAATATAAAGGGCTTCCGCCGCCGCCAGCAGGCAGTCGAAAAGGTCCACGATCGCGTAATTTCGGTCAGCCGCCAGTTCTTCCAATCCCTGGTGAAAGATGACCTTTGCCCGGGCAACCACCTTTTCGATTATCTCTTCTTTATTCGGCAAGTAATTATACGCCGTCGTCTTCGAGACATCGAGCTTGGCGGCCAGGCGCCGCGTTGAAAATGAGGAAAAGCCTTCGGTTCTGATCAATTCATACGCGCATTCCACGATGACGTCTGTGTTTTCGAGGGAGTGTTTTCTGCCCACCTTGGCCTCCATATATTAGCAGTGCCTATTTACAACACTTCCGCGTCTATGATATATCTTTTTTATTGGCAATGCCAATATACCTTATATTTTGATTTCTTTCCGCTTTTTTCGCTGGCATATACCCCCTATCAGGAGAACTTATGAATAAGAACCGCAAATTCGGCATCAGCTTCAAGCTGTCGCTTTTTTTCAGTTTGCTTTCAGTAACCCTTTTGGCGACCGTCACCGTCATCGCCTATCGCTCCGAGAAAAAACATTCCACCGAGCACATGCTGACCGAGCTTGAACTGAAGGTCCAAAAGGCCGCCGCAGAGATCGAAAGCTGGTTTCTGGAACGTCAGAGGGTCGTTGAAACGATAGCCACTGTCTTCAACAACGAGAAGGCCCTGGACGCTCTCTCAGCCGAGTCCCATAACCTCAACCCGTACCTGGTATATGGAGGAAAAGGAATCGAAGCGACCGTGGACACCCTGTATGTGGGAACCGAGGAAAAGCAATTTTTCATGAGCGATGACTGGCTCCCTCCCGCGGGCTGGGATCCTACGACCCGACCCTGGTACACTATGACCAAGAAGAACGGCAAGGCCTCGTTCACCGATTACTATGTGGACAGCAACACGGGAAAATTCATCATTTCCGCCGCCGCTCCGATCATCGACGATAAGAACGTATTCCGAGGCGTCGCCGGTACGGACATCCGCCTCGACGCGATACTGAAAAAAATCGATTCATTCAATCAAACGAATATTTCCGTCGCCGTCATCGGATCCAACGGTCAGATTCTAGCCTTTCCGAACAAGGATCTGGTCAACACGGACATAAACGCCAACTCGAGCCTGGTTTCCTCCTGGAAGGTCATCGCCTCCCAAAAAAACGGGATGCAGTATTACACCTTGAACGGCATCAGGAAACTCATGACCTTCACGCAGATCCCCTCCACCGGTTGGGAAGTCGTGTTCTTCGTGAATCTGGAGCTCATCAACGCGCCCCTGCGGCAGGTGGCCCTTCAATACATCCTCATCATTCTCGCCGGGGTAATCGGAGTCATTGTTCTTTCCCGGCTTATCGCGGATCTCTTCGCCCGCCGGATCTACGCGGTAGCGCGCAATCTGGAAGACGTTGCCTCGGGCGACCTGAACCTGGAAATCGACCCGAAAATACTCGCCGTCAACGACGAGATCGGAGACCTCGCCCATTCCCTGTATGCCATGATTCAGAAACTGCGGGAAATCGTTTCCGAGGTGGTGCAGGGGAGCATCAGCGTTTCCACCAGCAGCGTGCAGGTGAGCGATACGGCCAACATGCTGAGCCAGGGATCCTCCGAACAGGCCTCCGTCGCCGAAGAGGTGACGAGCTCCATGGAAGAGATGAACGCGAATATCCAGAACAACGCCGAGAATTCCTCCCAGACCGAGAAGATCGCCATCAAGGCGGCCCAGGACGCTGAAGTGAGCGGAAAGGTCGTCGCCGAAGCGGTCGGCGCCATGAAGGACATCGCCCGGAAGATATCGATCATCGAGGAGATCGCCCGGCAAACCAATCTGCTGGCGCTGAACGCGGCGATCGAGGCCGCCCGGGCGGGCGAACACGGGAAGGGCTTCGCAGTCGTCGCGGCGGAAGTGCGCAAGCTCGCCGAACGAAGCCAAGCCGCGGCTGGCGAAATCGGAACCCTTTCGGCCAAGACCGTGGAAAGCGCCGAACGGGCCGGAGAGATGCTTGCCGTTCTCGTACCGGACATCAAGCGCACCGCCGACCTGGTGCAGGAAATCAACCACGCCAGCGCCGAACAGAGCGGCGGCGTGACGCAGATCAACGTCGCTATATCCCAGCTGAACCAGGTGATCCAGCAGAACGCCAGCGGCTCCGAGGAGCTGGCCGCCACGTCCTCTGCGCTGACCGACAACGCCCGCAACCTCGCGGAAAAGATATCCTTCTTCAAGGCCGACCATGTCGGGACCGCGGAGGACGACGCGCCGCGAGCCGGGCAAATCCTTGCTCTCGGCGACGGCAGGCGGGGGAAAGCGTAGGGGGCGCCGGGGCGCCTACTTCCGCAAATTGATTTTTTCCCTATTGAAGTCCGAAAAGCTCTCCGCCCGGCCGCCTGAAGTGGAGTATGCCAGGCGGCCGCGGAAAACGGTCTTCCCGAATTCGACGGTCGATTCCACGCAGGCATAGGAGTAAGAGCGCGGCCCGAAGGTGATGTATTTCACGCCGGGTTTCATTTTCTTTTTCCGCTTCGCCGCTTCCCGCTTTTCATACGCGACCAGGTCGCGGTTTCTGCCGGTCACGTAGGAACCGAAACCGCTGGTGGTTACCAATAGTTCGGGGAGCTTTTCGGGCGAATACCCGGCAGGAAGCGCGAAGAGGTGCTTCTGCGGACCGTTCCGGCAATCGGCGGAGAACACCTCCCGGCCGTTCACGCTGACCTGGACGCGGTAGGGGCCCTTGGGAGACGACAATTCCACGATGCCTTTCGAAGCGTCCAGGTACGTCCACGGGATGGAGCCGATCTTCTCTCCCTTCCGGTACACGTCGATGCGGTAAAGGCCGGGAACCGAGGCCAGCTCGATCGGCTTTCCTCCTGCGGGTGCCGAGGCCCGGCCGCGCTCTTTGCCGGATTTGTCGACCAGGACGAGCTCGGCCGCGCCGAAGGAGGCATGGAGGGACAGCTTCATTTTGTTGACATTGAGGATCTCGATGGTTGCGGGAGCTTTGCCGATCGCTTCGAGCGTCTTGTACCGCTCTTCCGCGGCCTTGTCCTGAGCGCTTCTGCTTTCCGCCCGCTTCTCGGCGGAAGACGCCGGGGCCGCCGAGGTTTTTACGGGAAGCTCCGCGTTCGTGAGGGGCTTGTTCCAGAAATCCTCCGATGCGAGGGCCGTCCTCCGGCGCTCGGCGATGACCCGGTTGATGTAGTCCGAAACGACGCTTTCGATCTCGAACTCCGGCCACTCGATTTCGGCAACCGTTATGTCCGAAACGAACAGGTCGTCTGCGTTCTTGCGGGCCTTGAACACATTCTTGAAATAGGAAGGCAGTTCCTTCCAGTCGGGACTGCCCGGAACTGAATACGTCTGCCATTTTCCGGCGACCTCGGGAACGTCCACGGAGAATTTTTTAGTGCCGTTGATCGCCGCCCAGTCGGAGGCGAGCATGCGCACTCCTTTGACGCCGTAGGCGCCCGCCTGCATGGGCCCGAGGTCCGTCCTCGCTTCGTAGTTCTTGACGGTATTGCCCGCATTGAATTCCAGCTTCTTGAAATAGCTTTTATCGGAAAGCGAAACCATGAACTTCACCGATATCGGCCGCAGCTTGGCGATGCGGGCGCGGAGATCGGCGGGGAATTTCGATATCTCGCTCGGCACGGATACGGCGGATTTGTCGGCTCTCGCGTAATTGAAGCTCGGATAGATATCGGTCGCATCTTCCCAGAGAAATTGGAAATCGAACACCGGCTCCCCGAAAAGGGTGTAGACCTTATAATTGACCGCGTAGTTCCTGAAGGAGATCATGGCGCGTTCTGGCCGCATGAGCGGCTTGCGGAGCAGCTTGCTGCCGAAATAGCGGCTGCAGATATCATTCTCGTATTTGCCGCCCAAATCCAAGGATCGGCCTATCCACTTACCCTTGACGTTGCCGCCGCCGAACGCGGCCATGAACTGGGGCGGCGTCGAACTCTGGGCGGAGAGAGCGGCCGAAAAGGCGAGAACGAAGATGAGCGCTGCGATTCGATTATGCATATCGGCCTCCCTAGTAATTGAAGGACAGGGCTACGGAGATTCCTGGCTTGAGCCCCAGCTCGGAATCGAAATCGAAGGCAGGCGCCAGGGACATTGAGATCTTGCTTGCGCGGATGCGGTAGTCACGTGCCGATCCGCGCAAGGATTCGGCGCTGCGCACTTTTTTTGCCGCATACTCAAAACACTTGTATCCGCCGTAGCTTCCCCCGCCGAGCATGGCCAAAGATAAGAAACCGAGCGAAAGGTCGTCCGCGGCCGTGATGAGCCCTATCGCGGCGACCACGCCGCAGCCGACTGTTCCCAAGACACCCAGAGCTCCGAGCCCCGCAGCGGAGGAGGCTTCCGCCTCTCGCGCCGCGGCACGGTCGAGCAGGGATTGCCGTCTGGCGATATTCCTCTCATTCTCGGCAGCCAGACGCGCCGATCTTCCGCTGTCCACCGCGATGCCGTTGAGGCCGGAACCGAACAGTCGATGGTACTCGGCCACCCATTCGTCCGGATAGTTAAGCGCCGCTACTTTCTTGCTGAATGCGCTGTCCAACAGCCTGAGATGCTGCTTCGCGTCCTCCTCGAAGCCGAAACGGCTTCCCGCGGCGACCCGCTGCGCCGCCGCGACGATCTTCGAATCCGACTTGCTCAACGACGCGCGGCCGAGAAAGTCTTTGACGGCGGAAAGCTCTGTATAGAGGACGCGGAATTCTTGGTTGTAGTCAGCTGTTTTATAGTTGACTTTCGCTTCTGAACGCGCGGAGGCGAGATCGCGGCTTTTGACGATCCGCTCGATCTTGGCATCCAATTGGGATCGCCACGATCGAACGGTCCGCTCGATCCGTTGTATTTCAGCCTTCATCTCATCGCCTTCGACGGAGAGCGACCGATATACCGAGATGCGCCTCAGCAGATCCGCCGAATCGAAACTGTTCGTTTTGTAGGTCGCCAAGATCAGCAGCGTGGTGGTCTTGAGCTTCGGACCTCCCAGCTGCCGTTCGGCGGAAAGGAGCAGCGCGCGGCTGTCGACGTACCTGGCCTCTCGATAAGCGTCCATGGCTTTTTGGTAATTTTCCACGGCGGTTTGCGCCGCGGCCGGCAGGAAAGAAACAAGCAAAAGGATGCTCGTCCAGGCGGATCGAATATGCATATTCGGAACTCCAGGGCTGGATTTTTCATAATTTTAGACCGTGCTTTTTTTCTTGTATACCTTGGCAGAGGAAAAAACGCCCTGCATGCGGAAACAGTGAAAATTCCGAACCCTTGGCAGTCGCGGCATCAGCGTGAATCGACTTATCCTGGACACGATGAGGGAAGCCTTATGAGACGGCGGGAAAAATCGCGCGGTTACAATGACCTCAATTCATTGAAGGGGATCTGCTCCACC
>QKCO01000062.1 GCA_003245635.1 Treponema sp. | reverse complement strand
GTCGGTCTTTTCGGCGGCGCCTCCGACGGCGAACTCGGCCAGTTCGCGAAATCCAGCTACGCCAAGCTGACCTTGAGCTATTCGTTCTAAGCCGTTGCGATTATTGATCCGGGTAGAGGATTCGGCGCGCGATTCGCCGGTCCTCGCCCGTCTCTTTGAGCTTTTGAAGCCCCTCGTTGAATAGGGAAAGCATTTTCTCCGCTTTCGCAGATCGTTTGGAAAAGAGCAGGCAGTAGGCCCATGATTCGATGGGGTGGGGGTCGGCGACGATCAGGGCGCGTTCTTCCGGGGTGAAATGCTTGGCCAGGATCGCTTCGCCGGTATATGCATCCAGCGAGAAAACATCGATCCTTCCGGCCAAGAGCTTGCGGAAATTGGTCGCTTCATCGACGACGAGTTCCATCTTCAGATTTATCCCGGCTTTCTTTGCGTCTTCGTACCACTTGTACGAAGCTGAAAGCAGCCCGCCGATGGTCAGCCCTTCCAGGTCGCCCATGGCCTTCCAGGAAAACGGCACGCTCTTGAGGTGATAGAAAACGGCCGAACCGGTCAGGATCACTTCGCTGAATAAAAAGTCTTTTTCCCGGTCCGCCGTTCGTACCCAGGGCGTGGTCGCGTCGTACGCGCCGTTCCGAGCCGAATCGTACGCGCGCCTCCAGGGAAGGAAGCTGTATTCGGCCTCGATGCCGGTTGCCGCGAACGCGGCCGTGATTATTTCCGCTACCAGCCCATAATGCTCCATGTCGGCTGAAACGTACGGCGGCCATTCCCCGACGGCGATCGTGACCGGCGCTTCGGCGTAAAGAAAGAGTCCGCTTGCCGTCAGGAGCGCGGCCAGTAAAAGTGCTTGCTTCTTTCCCACCCCGGCTCCCTTGAAAGCTGAGCTTTCTACTAATAGTTTGCGGCGCGGAAAGCTGATAATCAAGGCCGAATTCGCGCGCCGAAGCGGGAGATGCATAACGGATCTCAGCCGGTCAGGAAGGTCTCCCAACCCGTAAGACGCGCCGCGAGTCCCGCGTACGCGCCCAGTAAGAGAAAGGGCGCGTAGGGAATGCGGTCCTTCGGACTTTTGTTCCGCAGCAGGATTCCGAATCCAGCGTAGGCGATTCCCGTCATCGCCGATACGGGAAAAGCGACGAGACTCCCGACCGGCCCGAGCGCGTAGGCGCTGAAGGCCGCGAGCTTCACGTCCCCGAATCCAAGTCCCTTTGTGAGCATCCGAACGCCGAGAAAAAGGCAGAAGGCCGTCGCGGCGGCGAGCAGGCGGGCGGGGACCATCGCTCGGTCCAAGCCTATGTCCAAGAAAAGCAGCAGGAAAAAGCCGCCGAGCGAAGCTGCGTCGGGAATCCGGCGGGAACGGATATCGCTTATAAGAATCGGGATCGAGAAAGCCGCGAAGACGAAGAGCCGAAGCATTTCATGATTAGGTTTTTCGATCGGCATCCAGCGAAAATAACACGCTTCCGCCTTAAAAGAAATCAAAAATTAAAGCGGCGCGCTGAATCGTTCCCTCCCTAAAGGCGAGGAGACCATCAGTGATTGAAGTTGAAGCCAAGCCGCGTTTTCGCAAGCGGTCGATGCTGCGCGCGGTCGGCCTTGAAATAGTGATTTCCCTTTTCATCCCTTTGTCTGCATCGACGCTCGAGCCGGCGCGGATCGTCCGCCTGCCGTTCGGCGAATCCCCTTCTTGTCTGGGCGGCGATTTCAACGGCGGCGAATCTTGGTATCCGCTGCTTTTCGCTATGGCGGATGATGGAACGCTGCACGTTCCCGATTTCTACAAAAACCGGATCGCCATCTTCGACGCCGCGGGCCGGTACTCGCGGGAAATTCCGGTCGTCGAAGGTATTTCGCCCCGGCTCGCGTATTTCACGGCAGCTTCGGATGAATCGTACCTCGTCTACGACGACGGCGCGCTGCATCTGATCGATGCCGAGGGAAACACCCTGCGCCGATTCACGTTCCCGCTCGGAAGCGTTCCCGTCGGTGCGGTTATGACCGACGCAGGTTTCTTCGTCGCGATGCCGGACCGAGGTGGCGGGGATGTCGCCTACCGTTTCGCAGACGACCTCGCGGTTCGGCCGGATACGGTCTTCGACGAAGCTTTCAGCGCCAAGCGGGCCGCCGCGTTCGACGGGAGAGGCCTGCGCGTGAACTTCGACCTGCGCACGACGCTGCGCCTGCATCCGGAATCCGTGAGCGACCTTCAAGCGCTTCCGTCCGGAACCTTCTTCCTGGTCGCCATCCATGAAGGCGGTACGTGCCTTTGGTTCAACGGTAAGGATCGTCTGATCGCGACAAATGCGAAGAGCGCGCTTTTTCGGTCGATTCGGCTCGAAGGCTTGGACCCGGCGCGGGGCTTCTCATGGATCCATTCGCCTGATGCCGAAACGGTCGCCGTCAGCCGGTTCTCAGCCGATGCGTTGGCGATTGCCGTATATCGAATCGAGAAATGAAGAGAGGAGGACGAATATGCGCAATAAAACCCGCACGGCGATCAGCGCCGTTTGCCTCATTTCGGCTTTCTTTCGTCTGGAACCGCTATTGGCAATGGAAGCAGTTTCGCCCCCTTATTCCATAACTTCTCCAGTCGAAGAGGTAGCTTTGCTCAATGATAAGCACGGCGGCTTTTATATCGCTTACACGCAGGGCAAGCGATTATCGATCATCAAGGGCGCATCCGGCGAAGCGATGGCCCCGCATATTCCCGAATGGTATGGAAGAGCGATTACGGAAGTTCGATCGCTCTCATTTTCGCGAATGGGACCAGGCCAGTACTGCGCGTTTGTCGGTTCGGAGAACGGCGCGGAATCCCTGTATTTATTGAAGGTCAATCAGACAGGCGATCTGGTGTTCTATCGGGACCCCGCGAACGTCGGGTCGGTTGCGGAGGAAATTTCCTTCTACGAGATGACCGGCGTCGATCAAGAGAGGGCTTCGCTTTTTTATCTCCAGGGAGAATCCTTATTCGTTTCTACGAGCGCGATAGATCCCGTGGGGCAATGGACCAGGACACGCGTTTCACTTGAAGACGAAAAAGTGATCGCGTTCGGGCAGAACGAAATTCGCGCTGAAGCGGCGGGGAGCCTTTTTCTCGGCTGGTACATAACCGCGACGCCAGATGGCGGCGATTATCTAGTCTTGTTCCGAACGGACGGTACTACGGTTTCTCTTAGGCGAAAACTGACGGAGGCCGATTCAGCAAGCGAAATAACCATTGAGAATACCATGACCGGGAAGAATCGGTTCGTCATGATCGACGGTACGCGAATCAGAACGATCGACGCGGCCGAAAACGGTTTTACAGACGGAATCGATATAACGGCTCCGAATGCCGTCAAGCGTTTTCTGGACCTCGGATACCTCTCTCCGGGAAAGGCGCTCGTCGTTTGCGACGAGGGTGAGGGGAAGGAGAACGCGTACTTAATCGATGCCTCCTGTTCCGTTGGAGAAATGACGACAATGGTGCCGCTCGCGGACCAGCCGTATGACTGCGGTACAGTGGTTTTGCTGAAAAGCGCCACGGAATTGTTCGTTGCGTATCGGGCAGGAGAAAAGGCGAGCATTTCCGTGCTCGACGTATGTGCGAATAAAGTCGCGACGACCGATCTCGACGCGTGTTCTTCCGATTCCTTTCTGATTTCCGCGGGGCCTCCCGCTTCCCCGAAAATCTTCCTATTGGATAAAGAAGGCCCCTCGTTCGGGCGCTTATTCGCGTTCGACGGCTCGCGATGGGCGCTCAGCCGCGAATACTCGTTCGATATCATAAATGATTCGTCTATTGATTCTTTCTCTCAGCAGGACACCGAATTGTTCAACCGTTTTTGGATCGACGATGGCTACCTCGGGCTTGGATTTGCCAATGGCGTCGCGTTGGTCGATCCGGAATCGATCGATTTCATCCCTTACGGTAAGCATGCGGTAAGCGTTTACAACGGAATTGATTTGCTTGCTGCTGCGAGAGACGGCGAATTGCTCGTATACAAAATCGGAGAATGAGAAATGCGTAAAAAAAATAATTTGATGACTTTGTTCTTTTCAGTTCTTGGTCTCTTCTTTGTTGGGGAGTCTGTTTTCGCCGACACCCAGATCTTTCAACAAAATATCGAAGACGGCGGCGGAAATTGCGAAGTCTGGGTGAATTTGATAAATGAACGATCCAGTCTGCTCGATTCGAACGGCATCGCGTACTATTCGGGGGGATCGGCGACTATTTCCGTAAAAGCTGATGAGGATTCCCGCGGAGGATGGGATGCGGATAGCTATTATGTGAGAATCCAAGTCATCAAAGATTCCGTTGCTGTATACGATACCGGTTGGAAAGAACAGGATTTCGGTTTCGCATCACTTTATTCGCTTTCCGGCGATTGCGTAATATACGTTTATATCAACAGATCTTGGTGGGAGCCGTTTTCTACCCATAACTCGTATTGGGATTATTGCGTCACGGTAAAACAGGATCAGCTTGCTCCCAGTATTGGAACCAACAATCCCGGTCTCACGAATAGCGCCTTGCTTGCTATTACAGCTTCCGCGCTTGATGTCGGTTCAGGTCTTGATGCCAATTCTTGGCGCAATCGCATCGATGGCGGCGCCTGGAGCGCCGCGGGGGGTACCTCAAATACCGCCGTCTTGAGCGGCGAAGGAACCCATACGATCGATTTCTCCGTTGCCGACAAAGTCGGCAATCAGGCGACCAAAACGGAAACGGTGACGATCGATCGCGCAGGTCCGGTGATAGTCGCATCGGACATCTCTTGGACGAACGCTTCGAGCGTGACAGTCAGCGCGAGCGCAACGGATGCGCTATCAGGATTGGACGCGAAAGGTTGGCAGTACCGCGTCGATGGCGGCGCATGGGGCGCTGAAGGCAGCGCCAATAACTCGGTGACGCTAAGCGCCGATAATGCGCATAAGGTCAGCTTCCGGGCTCGGGACCTTGCGGGAAACGTAGGCGAAAAAACGGTGGACGTGCTTATCGACCGTACCGCGCCGGTGGTAGCGGCACCGGATGTTTCTTGGACGAAGTCCGTCAGCGTGACGGCAAGCGCGAGCGCTTCCGATCCCTTATCCGGCGTCAACGCGGCGACTTGGCAGCACAAACTAAATTCCGGATCGTGGAGTTTGGCCGGAAGCGCGGGCAATACGTTGACCGTGACGGAAGAGGGCGAACATATTCTCTCCTTCCAGGTCAGCGATAACGCGGGTAACGCGGGAACCACGACAGCCGCCGTGCAGATCGACCGAACGGGACCGGTGATCACCGCGTCCGATATTGTCTGGACGAATGCGGCAATCGTTACGGTAAGCGCAAGCGCGACGGATGCTCTTTCCGGCGTGAATGCTTCCGGTTGGCAGTATAGCGTCGATGGCGGCGCGTGGAGCGCGGAAGAAAACGCCAATAATACCGTGGCGTTAAGCGCCGAGGGCGTGCATTCGGTCGGTTTCCGCGCGGCGGACGCAGCGGGGAATGTTTCCGAGAAAACCGTGAACGTCCGCATCGACCGTACCGCTCCGGTCGTTGCGGTCGCCGACGTAGATTGGACGAGCGCGTCGAGCGTGGCGGTCAGCGCGGGCGCGACGGATGCGCTATCGGGAGTGAGCGCGGCGACTTGGCAATACCGAATCGATTCGGGAACGTGGACTTCAGAAGGAAGCGCGAACGATACGGCGGTAGTGACGGCGGAAGGCGTCCATGCCGTCGCGTTCCAGGTTCGAGATAGCGCGGGAAATGTAGGGACGAAGACGGCGACGGTCCGCATCGACCG
>QKCO01000121.1 GCA_003245635.1 Treponema sp. | reverse complement strand
AGACCGCGCTCGCGATCGACACGATCATCAACCAGAAGGGGAAGGGAGTGGTCTGCGTGTACTGCGCGATCGGCCAGAAGGCTTCCTCCGTTTCCGCGATCCTGCGGACCCTCGAGGCCCACGGCGCCCTCGACTATACCTTCGTGGTGCTCGCTTCGGCCTCCTCTCCGGCGGCCCTGCAGTACCTGGCCCCGTACTCGGCCTGCGCCATGGCCGAGCACTTCATGCACGAGGGCAGGGATGCGCTCGTAGTCTACGACGACTTGTCCAAGCACGCGGTCGCCTACCGCACCATATCGCTTCTGCTCCGTCGGCCGCCGGGACGCGAGGCCTTCCCCGGCGACGTCTTCTACCTCCATTCACGCCTGCTTGAACGCGCCGCGCGGCTTTCCAAGGAGCTCGGCGGCGGCTCGATCACCGCGCTGCCCATCGTCGAGACGCAGGCGGGCGATATCTCCTCGTACATCCCGACCAACGTCATCTCGATCACCGACGGCCAGATATTCCTCGATTCCGAGCTTTTCTTCTCCGGCTTCCGCCCCGCGGTCGACGTCGGCCTCTCGGTCAGCCGCGTCGGCGGCTCGGCCCAGACCAAGGCGATGCGCAAGGTCGCCGGCCGGCTCCGGCTCGATCTGGCCCAGTACCGCGAGCTGGCCGCGTTCTCCCAGTTCGGCAGCGACCTGGACAAGTCGACGCAGGACAAGCTGGCCCAGGGCGAGCGCCTGATGGAGACGCTCAAGCAGGCCCAATACGTCCCCTACGCCATGGAGGAGGAGGTCGCGATCCTCTACCTCGCCGTCAACGGACACCTCATGAAGACGCCGGTCGGCGAAGTCCGCGCCGCTCTCGCCGCATTCCTTGAGGAATTGCGCACGCGGTCCCCCGAGGTGCTCGCTTCCATCGCCGCTGCCGGCGCGATTTCCGAGGATACGGAAAAGGCCCTCAAGGCCGCCGCCGAAGCGTTCGCGGCGCGCAAGCGCTAGGGAGGCCGCATGGCGAACCTCCGCGACGTCCGCGGCCGAATCCGCGGCGTCACCCAGACCCTGCAGGTCACCAAGGCCAACAAGCTGATTTCGACCTCGAAGCTGCAGCGGGCCCGGCGGATGCTCGCCGACTCGGTGCCCTATTTCGACCGCATCAGGACGACGATGCGCGAAATCGTCGAAGATTCGCCTGAGCGCGTCGAGAGCGAGTTCTTCTCCGAGCGCGGGAGCAAGGACGATAGACGCACGGCCGTCATCGTCATCACCAGCGACCGCGGCATGGCCGGCGGCTACAACGCGAACGTCGTGCGCCGCGCCGAGGAGCTCTGCGCGGAATTGCCCAACCCCTTCCTCATCGTGGTCGGAGCGGTCGGGCAGCGCGTGCTCGCCTCCTCCCGCTTCCTGGTCCTCGAAGGCTTCACCTTCCATTCGCGCATCCCCACGGTCAAGGACGCGAAGGAGCTCGCCGACTACGTGATTTCCCAGTACCTCTGGGAGGCCTTCGACGAGGTCGTCATCGTGTATACGCACATGCGCGGCCCGATCAAGCTCGTGCCCGAAACGATCCGCGCCCTGCCGCTGGACGCATCGGGCTTCGGCGATGAAGGGGCGGGCAGGATCAAGGCGCGCATCGGCTTCGAATACCTGCCGTCGGCGACCGCGATGTTCGACACGCTCGCGCCGCTCTACGTCAAGGGCGTGATCTACGGCGCGCTGATAGAAGCCTACGCGAGCGAGCAGAGCTCGCGCATGGCCGCGATGGACGAGGCGTCCAAGAACGCCGAAGAGATGCTCGGCGTCCTCAATCTCGCGTACAACCGGGCCCGGCAAGCGGCGATCACCCAGGAAGTGTCGGAAATCGTCTCCGGCGCGGCCGCCCTCAGCAACTAGGAGTAAAACATGGCGAACAGAGGCACGATAACGCAGGTCGTCGGACCGGTCGTCGACGTCCGATTCGAAAGCGATTCGGTTCCTTCCATATTGAATGCGATCGAGATCAAGTCCGGAGACCGGACGGTCGTGGCGGAAGTCCTGCAGCACATCGGCGACGACCGCGTGCGCTGCGTCGCGCTGCAGGCCACCGAAGGACTGGCCCGCGGGCTCGAGGTCGTCGACACCGGCGGCCCGCTCAGGGTGCCGGTCGGGGAGGCGGTGCTCGGGCGCATGTTCGACGTGGCCGGCCGCCCCATCGACGGGCTCGGCCCGCTGCCTGCAACGGAGAGCGCGCCCATCCACCGCGAGGCGCCGAGCTTCGACGAGCAGAATCCGGCGACCGAAGTCTTCGAGACGGGCATCAAGGTCATCGACCTGATCGCGCCCTACGCCAAGGGCGGCAAGATAGGCCTGTTCGGCGGCGCCGGCGTCGGCAAGACGGTGCTCATCATGGAGCTCATCCGCAACATCGCGACCGAGCATTCGGGCTATTCGGTCTTCACCGGCGTCGGCGAGCGTTCCCGCGAGGGCGCGGACCTCTGGCGCGAGATGAACGAATCGGGCGTCATCGCCAAAACCGCCTTAGTCTTCGGACAGATGAACGAGCCGCCGGGAGCGCGCATGCGCGTCGCCCTCGCCGGGCTCTCCATGGCCGAGCACTTCCGCGACGAGAGCGGCCAGGACGTGCTCCTGTTCGTCGACAACATCTTCCGCTTCATCCAGGCCGGCGCCGAGGTTTCGGCGCTCCTCGGGCGCATCCCGAGCGCGGTCGGCTACCAGCCGACCCTGGCCAACGAGATGGGCGCGCTCCAGGAGCGCATCGCGAGCACCTCCAAGGGCTCGATCACGAGCGTGCAGGCCGTCTACGTGCCCGCCGACGATCTGACCGACCCGGCGCCCGCCACGACCTTCGCCCACCTGGACGCGACGACCGTCCTTTCGCGCAAGATCGTCGAGCTCGGCGTGTACCCGGCCATCGATCCCCTGGCCTCGACTTCCCGCATCCTCGACCCCGCCGTCGTCGGGGAAGAGCATTACAACGTCGCCCGCAGCGTTCAGCAGACCTTGCAGCGCTACAAGGAGCTGCAGGACATCATCGCCATCCTCGGCATGGACGAGCTTTCCCCCGAGGATAAGCTGGTCGTCTCCCGCGCCCGCAAGATCCAGCGCTTCTTCAGTCAGCCCTTCTTCGTCGGCGAACAGTTCACCGGCATGTCCGGGCGCTACGTGCCCGTCGCCGAGACCATCCGCGGCTTCAAGGCGATCCTGGACGGCGAAATGGACGCGGTCCCCGAGCAGGCCTTCTTCATGGCCGGCGGCCTCGAGGACGTGCTCGAGAAAGCCAAGGGAATACAGTAACCCATGGCGAATTTGTTCGCGCTCGAAGTGCTGACGCCGTACCGGCCCTTCTTCTCGGGCAAGGTCGAGGCGATCGTCGCCGACCTTCCCGACGGCCAGATCGGCGTGCGCGCAGGGCACTCGCCCTTCGTCTCGCCGGTGAAGACCTGCGCCCTCCGCGTTCAGGGCGAGGACGGCGCCTGGCGCGCGGCTTCGGTGAGCGAGGGCGTCCTCGAGGTGACGGCCGGCCTCGCGGTGATGCTGGTCGGTTCGGCCGAATGGCCCGAGCAGATCGACCGCTCCCGCGCCGAAGAGGCCGTCGCGCGCGCGGAGGAGGTTCTTTCCCAGGACCTCATGAAGTATGAAGCCGACCGCGCCCGCGCCGCCCTCCTGCGGGCGAAGAATCGCCTGGCGGTGCTCGACGGAGCTTTGTCAGCCCAATAAGCGGAAACGGGACAGGAGCGACTTTATCTGTCCGACGGCTCCCGAAAGGAGCTCCATCTGGCCCTTCATCTCTACCCGGTAGGAAGACAGCGCCGAGAATCCGCCGAGAATTTCCGATAGGGTCGCCCGGGTCCGGTCGATCTCGGTCGTATCCTTGAGGCTCGAAAACCCGACGCTCGAGGCCGAAAGCTCCGCGGTCAGATCCGTCAGCCGGGAGAAAAGTCTTTGGAAGTCTTCCAGCTTCTTGAGCAGGGCCGTTCCGTCGGTTTTCGACCGCTCCGCGGCGAGGTCCATGCCCTTCAGCGACCCGACGCCGCTCTCTATGCCTCCGCGGAGACTCTCGAACACGCCCAGCGCCTCCTTGATGGCTTCCTCGCCGCCGCTGAGGTCTGCTTTCAGCGATTCCAGGTTCTCCGCGAGCAGGCGGGCCTGCTGGGAATTCTCTTCGCTCTGGCCGCGCATCTCGGCGGCTATGACCTTGAAGCCGGAACCTGCGGAGCCGACCCGTGCCGCTTCGATCGAGGTATTGATCGCCAGCAGGTTCGAGCGCGCGGTGATTTCCTCCATAGAGGCCACGGCGCCGAGCAGCAGCTCGAGCACGGAGACGATGCGGTCCTGCAGCCGCCTGAGTTCGGAGAAGGCGTTCTCCCCGTTCGAGACTATCCCGTCGAGCTCCAGGTACCGCCCCAGCTCCTTCTGTATCATCGAGGAAATATCGTCCTGCGTGCGCGCGAGCTGCTGCCCGCTGGAGGCGAGCTCGGTGAACATCTTTTCCTCGTTGCGCAGAACCGCATCGGCTTCGCTCCCCGAATCGGCGAGCTCGATGCCCATCGCCGATACGTCGGAGAGTTTGCCGGTCAGCCGCTCGAGCGCCTGTTCGCCTCTTTCCGAAGAGGTGGACAAACGTTCGAGCGTTCCGGTGATCGCTTCCAGGTCGGAGCCGACGGCCGATACGGCTTCCGCCGCGCGGTTCGATTCATCGCGCACCCTTTTGAGCTCGGCGTCCAGCGCGGTGAAGAAGCGCGTGAAATTCGCGTTTATTTCGCCCAGATCCCGGCTCGCTCCCAGATCGAGGATCGAATCGGAGACGCCGAGCCGGCCGAGTCCTTTTGATTTCGCGTCGATCCAGTCCAGCAGCAGGCGCTTCCCGATCAGATAGCAGACGAACCCGACGGTTATGCCGGCGGCGAGGCAGCCGGCGCTGAAGAGCGCGAGATCCCGCCGGCTGCCGAAGCGCGCGAAGAGCAGCGCGTAGAAGGGAAACACGATGCCCATCGACAAACCGAACCCTATCGACGTGAGGAAGAATCTTCGTATAACCGGGGTGTTCCGGTGCGAAGGATAATCAGCCATGACTCAAATATATGAATCCGCCGACGGGCGGTCCACTCGAGAATCAGGCGATATGGGGAAGCGGATTTCGATCATTATTCCGCCGCGGTTCTCGATGCGGAGCTCCCCTCCTATCTGATCGGCGAGCAGCCGGATGATCGTGAAGCCGAGGCGTTCCTCCGTTCCCGGAGCGGGTACGTTTTCCATGCCGATTCCCGTGTCCCGCACGCGCACCACGGCGCAGCCTTGAGCGTCGGTGCCCGTTTCGACCGTCAGCGTTCGCTCTCCCTGCCAGCCCTCCGGGAACGCGTATTTACGCGCGTTCGTGACCGCTTCGTTCAGGATGAGGCCGCAGGGGATGGCTTCGCTCATCGTCAGCCTGAGAGGGGAAAGCGCGAGTTTGAGCCGGACCGGCCACTCGTCCGCAGTGCCCGCTAGCTCGGAGACGAGGGCCTCGGCGTATTCCGCGAAATCGATATCGGCGAAGTTGTCGGACGCGTAGAGCATTTCGTGCACGAGCGACATCGACCTGATGCGGTTTTCCGCGACGGCCAGCGGCGCCACGGCTTCCGCTACGCCCACCTCGCTGCGCTGCAGCGCGAGCATGCTCATGATGAGCTGCAGGTTGTTCTTGACCCGGTGGAACACCTCCCGCAGCAGCGCTTCCTTCTCCTTCAGCGCAGCTTCGATCACCGCGCGCTGCTTCCGGTTCTCCGTGATGTCGCTGCCGATGCCCGTCGCCCCCGTGACCCTGCCGTCGGCGTCCCGCGTCGCGGTGATCGCCCATTGGAAGATCCTCCGCTCGCCGTTCTTCATCAGCATGCTGCACTCTTCGCTTTCCTCGAGGCATATTCCCCGGACGATGCGCATGAACGGCGAATCGGGGAGCAGGAAGCCCGGGGGGATGAAGCGGGACAAGCTGCTTCCCTCCAATTCCTCCATCGAATAGCCGGACAGTTCGAGGAAGCCGGGATTGGCGTAAACGATGCGGCCCTCGGTATCGACGCCGAGGGAGGCAAGCTGGATGTTCTCGAGGATCTCCCTGAATCGCCGTTCGCTTTCCCTCAGCGCTCGCTCCCGGGTGCGTATGCGGGCGACCATCGCGTCGAAGCCCACTCCGACAGCGCGGAGTTCCTCGAAATCGGCTCCGAAGCCCGCGAGCTCTTCGTAGACGCCGTCCGCGATCTTCGCGGTCTTCACGGAAATATGCTCGAAGGCCGTGCGCAGGCCCCGTACGCGAAGCGCCGAGAAAGCGAAGCCGACGGCCGCGGAGACGATGATGAGGACGAAGAAGCCGAACGTGTAGCCGAGCCGGGAAGCGGCGATCAGCCGGGTCGGGTAGAGAACGAGCACGTACCAGCGCGGTTCGGAGACGCGGGCCGCGTACAGCACGACGTTTCCGTTCTCGTCCCGCGTCTCTCCGTCAGGCGCGTTCCTGCGGATGTCCGGGAAGTTGGCCGGCCGTTCCCTCCGCAGGACGGCCCCCGGATCCGGGTGCGAAACGAATACGCCGTTCTCGTCGGTGATGCGTATTTCGATGGGGGAGGAGAACTCGCCGAAGCGGCTTACGGAGAAACGGTCCATCGCTTCCAGATCCAGATCGCAGATCGCCGTGAAGGCATCGGCCGCGGTGCCGAAGCTGATCGCCACATGGTTGCGCTCGGCGGAAACGTACGACGGGGACCAGTAGATTCCCGCCGTCTTCCGTATGCTTTCGTAGACCTCCTCGCCTGCCCGGGAAATGCCTATCGCGGAAGGGTCACGCGGCGATACCCAGCGCACGCGGGCGGCGGAGTCGACGATCTGGATGCGGCGCAGGAACGGATACGTCTCCCGCGCGCGGTCCAGGAAATCCTGCAGCCGCTCCCGCGGATAGAGCTCCGGCTCCGAGACTATGCCCGCGATCAGCGCCAGGGCATCCTTCGGCCGCTGGAAGAACTCTTCGAGGCGCCCGGCGATGATGGCCGCGCTCGCTTCGTTCGTCTCCCTGATGGATCGCCTCATCGCGCCGTCGAAGACGAGAAACCCCCAAAATCCCGCGATGATGAGCGGAACGACTATCAGGTAGATGTTCCCGATGCCGACGTAGTTTGCCAGTGAAATCGGTGCGCGCTGCTTCATTCGACTCTTACGAATTTTCCTTTCTTGATCTCGAAGAGAAATTTATCCCGCGAAGCGTCGCCGTTCGCGTCGAAGACGATGTTTCCCTGTATCCCCTGAAAGGTGCCGGTTTTAAGGATTCGGTCCTTGACCGCCTCGGCGGAGGCTGTTTTCGCGTCCGCCAGGGCTCTTCGGAGGATGGCCGCTCCTTCCCATCCGAACATGGCGGTGAAGCTCGGCGGCTCTCCGTACTCCGCCATATAACCGTCGTAGAATTTCTTGGCCGTCGCCGACCGATATTCGAGATCCGCGATGCTGACGGCCACCGTCCCCTCGACGGCCTCTCCGCCGTTCCGGATCAAGTCCAGCGTGAGCGGCCAAGGAGGCAGGAACAAGCGGATGCCCGTGCGGTCCTTTTCGAGCAGTTTCGCGATCTTGACCGCTTCGGCGCTCGCGGTGATCGCGACCAGCGTCTTTGTCCCGGTTTTCGCGAGCTGCTGCTCGAGTTCCTCCCCGGGGATTCCCTCGGCGGAATCGAACTGGAGATTGAAGGCGGTACGGCCGCCGTAGGCCGCGTACTTTTCCATGAACGCGTCGCGCACCGCGGTAGCGTACGTTTTGTTGCGCGCGTCGCCAATGACGCCGGCGTTCAGGATGCCGTAGCGCCGATAGATGGTTTCGGCGAGCATCTTGCCGTACGCGTCGGAGGATTCGTTGACCCTGAAGAACAGATCGTCCCGTCCGGAGAACGTCGGGTCGGAGACGGTAGGCGAGACGACGAGCATCCCGGCTCCGAGCGCCCAGGGGATCGCCTTCTGGGCCGCTTGGCTGGTCGATCCGAGCACGATCAGCCGGCAGCCTTCATCCTTGAGGCGCTGCACGGCCGTCAGGCATTTCCCCTGGTCGTTCTCGTCGTCTTCGACCAGCAGCCGCGTTCTGCCGATTTTACCCGGAGCCGCTTCGGGACCGTCGCCGAACGCCAAGAGGAAGCCGTTCCGCCCGCCGAGCCCCACGGCCGAGGAAGGCCCGGATAGCGGGCCGATGAAGCCGATCGGGAGCGGCTTCGCCGTGCAGGAGAGGACCAAAGCCGCGGCTGCGCAGGCGGCGAACGCCAAGCCCGATCTCGATATCCGCGCGTTTTTCGGTTTCATTGCGATTCCTCGTTAACGCTAGTTTACTACGCGGGTATTCCGAGAACCAGGTGGTTTTTTGAAATCCTCCTGCTTCCCGGCCGATCGAGGCGTCTTTGCATGAAATATCCTACATATTTGTAGTATTATTTTCCAAATCATAAAAAAACCGCTTGAAAAGTAGGAGAAAATATATTGTTATAACATTATAATATTTAGTGGAGGTCAATTCTGCGGTGAAAGGGAGAATAGATTTTGACAGCCACGTTCCACTGTACGCGCAACTCGAAGCGCTGATCTATGCGGCGATTCGGGACGGCGCGTACAAAAGCGGCGAACTGATACCCTCCGAGGCCGAGCTGGTCGACAGCTACGGGGTCAGCCGCATCACCGTGCGGAGGGCTTTGGACGGGCTTGTGTCCGAAGGACTTCTTTCCCGTTTTCGCGGAAAGGGGACGGTGGTCAACGCGCCCCGCTTCCTGGACGATTCGTTCCGCCTGGAAAGCTTCAAGGAGAAGACCAGCCGCTCTTCTTCCCGTTTTTCGACCCGAGTGCTCGAGGTCGACTCCATCCAGGCTACCGTGCTCGTCGCCCACCATATGGGCATCGAGGAAGGCGATCAGCTGATCTATGTGAAGCGGCTCAGGCTCCTCGAGGAAGACCCCGTCGGCTTGTTTGAAAACTATATACGGGCGTCGATCGGAGTCAGCGTCGAAGACGATTTCGCCGGGTCGATCTACGGCCTCATCGAGCAGAAGTGCGGAATCGGCATAAAGACCGCCAAGCGCGATATCTCGTCCGTCCTGGCGGACAAGGATACGGCGGCGCTCATGGGCCTCGAGCGGCCCTTCCCCCTGCTGTCGCTCAAGACCCGCTCGTGCGACGCTCGCGGGGCGGTCATCGAGTACTCGGAGGGCTTCTACCGGACCGACCGCTACCAGCTGGTCATCAGCCAGGACCGTACGCAGGGGGCCCGCTGAACATGCGTGCGCTCGGAATCGATATCGGCACCAGCAGCATGAAGGCCGCGCTCTTTTCCGACGGCGCGATATCGGTCGGTTCCGGCAGCTATGTGCCGGAGCCTTCGGGTTGTCCCCGCTTCAGCCAGGACGCGGCCCTTCTGGCCGAATCATTCAGGCGCCTCTGCGCGGACCTGTCCCTCCGGGGCGGTCTCGACGGATTGTCCGCCATGTCGCTCTCGAGCCACGGTCCGTCCCTCGTCTGCGTCGATTCCTCCGGGACTCCCATCGACCGCCTTCGGACCTGGCAGGACAACGGTGCCGTCGACGAAGCCGCCCGGATCAGGATTCTGATGCCGGGCTGGAACAAGGACGGCTCGTCCTGGGAAGCCAAATGCCTGCGCGCCTGGAACTCGTTCGGCTCTTCCCTCTACCGTTTCCTCACGCCCAAGGACTACTTGGTTTTCCTCTTGACCGGCGAGATAGCCTTCGATCGATCCACCGCTTCCACGGTTTCCTTCGTCGATCAGGATACCTGGCGCTGGCGAAGCGAACGGATCGGAATTCCTTCGGGCCTCTTTCCCCGTATCGTAGATCCGTGGGAGCCGGTCGGCCGCACGGGGACCGCATTCAGCCGTGCCTGCCGTTTGCCCGACGGCGTACCGGTGCTCGGCGGCGGCATCGACGCCTACTGCGAGTCCCTGGGCGCGGGCGCCGTGCGGGCCGGCGATCTCTGCGAGGGCTCGGGCACCTCGACCTGCATTTCCGCGTGCTTCGACGGACCGGGCGGCGATTTCCACGTCGTTCCCGGAAAGCGTCTGCGCATCGAAGTCATGTCCTCGACCGGAGCCTCGATACGCTGGCTGGAGTCCGTGCTGGGCGGCGGCGTCCCGTCATCCGCTTTGCCCCGCTGGTCGCCCCTGCTTTTCCTTCCGTTCCTCAACGGAGAACGGAGTCCTTACTGGGACGAGCGGCTTCGGGGTTCCTTCATCGGGCTTTCGTCTCTTACCGGCGCGGCGGACTTATACCAAGCGGTGCTTCAGGGCGTCGGCTTCGGCGTCAGGCAGAATCTCGAGGCGATCGGCCGCAGCGTCGATATCGACGGCCGGCCCGTGTACGCCGCGGGCGGCGGAGCGGAGAACGACTATTGGCTTCAGCTGAAGGCGAATATCACCGGAAGACCGTATATCCGTTCTTCGTTCAAGGATACCGCGCCTTTAGGCGGTCTCTGCCTTTGCGGCTTCCATGAAGGACTCTCGGATCCGGTTTCCGAGCTTGGTTTGGTTGATTCCCGGCAGGCGTTCGAACCGGATGCGGACCCGGCTGAACATGATGCCTTCGACGCGCTGTACGCGGAGTACGCGCGCGTCGCGGAGGCCTTGGCTTCGAGCTGCCACCGCCTGAGCCGGCTGGGCGCCGGCGCTGAACTTAGGAATCGAGAAGGAGAATATACATGCGAAGAATGAGGAATCTGTTCAGGGCCGACGGCAAGACGGTCATCCTGCCGATCGATCATGGAGCCGCGTTGAACGTGCTTCCCGCGCTCGCTGATCCCGCGCGGGTCATCGCCCGATCCTTCGAAGCGGGCGCCGACGCGGTGCTCACCACGTTCGGCATCGCCGGCCGCTACGAGCGGGAGCTGGCGGGAAAGGGGTTGATCCTGCGCATGGACGGCGGCTCGAGCCAGCTTTCAAGCGGATCGGGGGACGCTCTGCTCTATTCGCTCGAAGCTGCGCTGAAGCTCGGCGCGGACGGAGTCGCCTGCATGGGCTTTCTCGGAACCGACAACGAAAAGACCACCCTCAGGAATCTCGCGTTCCTCGGCGAGAAATGCCGCGACTGGGGCGTCCCTCTGATGGCCGAAATGCTGCCCGGCGGGTTCACCTCGAGTCCCGCCAAGAACGCGGAGAACGTGAAGCTCGCGTGCCGCATCGGCGCCGAGCTCGGAGCCTCCATCATCAAGACGAACTACGCCGGAACGCCCGACGAATTCGGCGAGATCGTCGCCGGCTGCTTCGTGCCGGTGGTGATCCTCGGCGGCGCCCACAGCGCGGATTTCAGGGAACTCCTGGAAACGGTCGCGGCTTCCAGCGCGAAGGGCGCCGCCGGAGTGGCGATCGGGCGGAACATCTGGGGGCAGAAAGACCCCTACTACCGGATGAAGGCCCTGTGCGGCATCGTTCACGAGGGCATGGGCGCGGCCGACGCCGCCAAGGGCTTGGAGGCGGAAGCGCGATGAAAGCGATCGTCGTCGAGAGTCCCCGGAAGGCCGCCGTCCGCGAAATCGATCCCGCCCCGCTATCCGCCGGAAAGATCCGGATCAGAATCGAGTACTGCCTGATCTGCACCTGGGAGAAGCGGATCTTCTCCGGCGAGACGGGGAGCCTACCTTTCGTGCCCGGGCACGAGGCTTCCGGAATCGTATCGGACATCCATCCCGATACGGTCACTTCCTTCCGCATCGGAGACCGGGTGGTCTTCAAGACCCTCGATCATTGCGGGCACTGCAGCCGCTGTTATTCGGGCGAGACGAGCCTGTGCACGGGGAAAAAGGCGAGCCGAAGTTACGGCGGCATTCCCGGCAGCGGCGGCATGGCCCAGCTCATCGATATGGACCCGACGCGCGTCTTCAAGATCGCCGAGGATCTGCCCCTCGAGATAGCCGCGTTCACCGAACCCCTGGCCTGCTGCTACCACAGCGTCATGCGGGCGGATATCCTTCCCGGCGATTTCGTCGGCATCTCCGGCGGCGGCATCATGGGCCAGCTGCACGCGCTGCTCGCCATGTCCCGGGGCGCCAAGACGCTCCTCCTCGAACCGGACCCGGCCAAGGCCGCTCACGCTCGCGCGATAGGCGTGCACGCGGTCGCGGATCCTCTATCGCAGGATGCGGAGAAGATCGTCGCCGACTTCACCGGAGGGGAAGGCCTCGACGCGTACTTCATCACGACGCCGCAGCCGGCGATCGCGGAGGACTGCCTGAGGATCGTCCGCCCTTCCGGGAAGGTCGTATTCTACGGCTCGTTCCATCCGAACCGGGCGATCGGCCTCGATCCGAACAAGATCCATTACAGCCAAGTCGACATTACCGGCTCCTTCAGCGCCGACGCGGTCGATTTCTACCGCGCGGCGCGGCTGCTGTCCAGCCGCATCATCGACGTCTCGTCCTTCGTGACGGGCCTCTTCCCTCTGGACCGCGCCCAAGACGCGTTCCAGGCGTCCCTGGATCCGGCCAGCTATCGGATCGGGATAAAACTCCACGGCTGACGGCCGCGGCAACCTCGGCAATCGGCCTTTCGTGGGCCTAATTTTTTGGAGGCAGGAAATGAAAAGACTCGCTAGCGCACTAGGTCTTCTGGCCGCAGTGTCCGTCCTCGCGTTCGCCGGCGGTTCCAAGGACGCCGCCCCGGCGAAGAGCGCATCCGCTCTCCCGTACGAGGGAGTGAAGCTGACCATGGCCGTCTGCGCCGAACAATACGCGGACTACCTCCGCGAATTGGGCAAGAGCTTCGAGGCGAAGACCGGCGCCAAGGTTTCGGTCGACGTCATCGGCTACGTCGAACTCTACCAGAAAATCACGCAGGATTACGCGTCGAACACGAAGCTCTACGACCTGGCCACCGTCGACATCATGTGGACGGGCGAATTCGAGTCCAAGGGCTTCACTATGGACCTTTCGGAGCTCATCAAGCGCGACGCCAAGGAGATCAACCTCGAGGACATCATCCCGGTCATGTGGACGATGGGCAACTGGAACGGCAAGCAGATCGCCTTCCCGATGGCCGGCTACGCGAACAGCCTGATCTACCGCAAGGACCTCGTGGAGGATCCCGCTGAAAAGGCCGCTTTCAAGGCCAAGTACGGATACGAGCTCGGCGTGCCCAAGAGCCTGAAGGCTCTCGAGGACACCGCGGAGTTCTTCACCCGCCGGGACAAGAACCTCTTCGGCCTGGTGGCCAACGGCGCGCGCGGGTCGGCCGTCGCTCAGGACTGGATGGAATACATGCGCGCCTTCGGCGGCTCCCTGTTCGACAAGAGCGGCAACGTGGCCGTCGACAGCGCGGCCTGCAAGGCGTCCCTCGAGTTCTTCGTCCGCATCTTCGACAAGTATGCGCCGCCCGGCGCCATCGGCTACTGGTGGGACGACCGCGAAACCGCGTACCGGACCGGCCAGGCCGTCATGGAATCCAGCTGGTCGATCGCCCGCGCCGGCTACGAGAACCCCGAGATTTCCAAGGTCGTCGGTAAGACCGGCATGGCCGCGACGCCGAAGATCGAGACCGCCAATGCCCTGTACGGCGTCGGCGGCTGGGGCGTCGGAATCAACAGCGACGTCGACGATGCGAAGAAAGCCGCTGCCTGGGCCTTCGTGAAGTACATCACCGGCGCCGAGATGCAGAAGCAGTGGATGCTCCACGACGGGGCGCCCATCCGCTATTCGACGCTCAAGGACCCCGATCTCCTGGCTGCCAAGCCCTGGCTGCCCGTGATGCTCAACGTCTTCGTCAACGGCGACGGCGACTACCGTCCGCGCGGCCCGAAGGCCAACGAGATCCAGAACGCGCTCGGTCTCCGCGTCAACCAGGCCATCACCCACGAGCTCTCCGTGGACGACGCCTTGGCGAAAATGAAAGAAGACCTCGTCGCCATCACCAAATAAGGCTCATCGCCGGGAAGGCCCCGCGGGGCCTTCCCGGTATGTTTCCGCGGTTCGGGGGTACCATGCCGAGACGATCATCATCTACGGGACATTACAAGAAACGGATCGCGTTGTTTCTCCTGCCGTTGACTTTGTACATGCTCGCTTTCTTCCTGTATCCGGTCCTGTACGACATCTACATTAGCTTCTTCGACTACTCGCTGGGCGGCGCGAAGACGCCCAACTACGGCGCGAATTACCTGAAGATGCTCGCGGACGATCAGTTCGGCAATTCCCTGTGGCTGACGGGCCTCTACATCGTAGCCTGCGTCGCCAGCCAGCTCGCGCTGGGAACCGGCATCGCGCTGCTGTTCACCCGCGAATCGAAGCTCATGTCCTTTTTCCGGACGCTCATCCTCATCCCCACCGTATTCACGCCGCTGGTGGTCGGCCTGGTGTGGAAAGCCCTCTACCACCCGGACATGGGCGCCCTGACGTACTATATCCGCGCCATCGGACTCGACATCGGGCGGGGCCCCCTGGTCGAACGCCACCTGGCGCTCCTGGCCCTGATCGTAGTAGACATCTGGGAATGGACGCCGCTGATGGCGATCATCATCCTGGCGGGCATCAAGAGCCTGCCGACCGACCCGTACGAGGCGGCCATGCTGGACGGCGCCGACCAGCTGCAGATGTTCCGCTACCTGACCATCCCGCTTCTGCGTCCGACCCTTCTGGTGGCCGTGCTCATCCGCACGCTCGACGCGATCAAGACCTTCGACATCATCTTCGCCACGACCAACGGCGGTCCGGGGACCGCCACGACGCTGGCGAATCTGCGCATATACGAGGTAGGCATACAGCAGCTCGACGTCGGGTACGCGGCCGCGCTCTCGAACGTCCTGCTCGTGTTCGGCGTCGCGCTCGGCATCCTGTTCATCAACGCCTTGTACGCCCGCAAAGGAAACGTGGTATGACGACGACTGCGAAGAAAGCGGCTTCCTGGTACCGCATCATCCTGACGGCCCTGGTTCTCGGCTTTTTTATGTTCCCGATTTTCTGGCTCCTGGAAACGGCGTTCAAGCTCAAGATCGACATGTTCAGCCTTCCGCCGGTCTGGATCGGCTTCAAGCCGACGCTGAAGAATTTCCAGTACGTGCTCGGCTCGATGCCCATCTTCAAGTGGGGCGCGAACAGCCTGATCATATCGCTGGGCACCATGGTGCTTTCCATGGCGCTCGGCGTGCCCGCCGGCTACGCGTTTTCCCGCGTCAAGTTCAGGGGCCGCTTCCTGCTGCTCACTTTCATCATTTTAGCGCGGACGCTTCCTCCGGTCATCATCGTGATGCCGTTCCGCATCATGATGAACGCGCTGGGACTGTTCGGCACCTGGTTCGCGGTCATACTGATCGATACGATCTACAACGCGTCGTTCACGGCCTGGCTCATGGCCGGCATCTTCGACGGAATCCCCGAGGAGCTCGAGGAATCGGCGATCATCGACGGCTGCGGCGTGTTCCGCGCGTTCCTGAGGGTCGCCGTCCCCCTGAGCCTGCCCGGTCTGGTCACCTCGGCCCTGTTCGCCTTCATATTCTCGTGGAACGACTTCCTGTTCGCCATGACGCTCACTTCGCCGGAGACGACCACGCTTCCGCTCGGCATGCTGAGCACCTACGGCATGATGAGCGTCGGCTGGACCACGATGGCTGCGCTGGGCTTTTTCGCGATAGTGCCGGTCGTGGCGCTTTCGCTCGCTCTGCAGCGGTATTACGTCAGCGGCTTGACCTTCGGCGGGGTCAAGTAGGCCGCCGCCCTCCGAAGGTCTTCGCCGCCAGGCGCATCAGGCCGATGGCCGGCTTCAGCGCCGGGATCGACAGCTCCTTGTGCGATTCGGCCAAGTGCCGGCGGATCTCGAGCCCCTGCGGGCAGCGCTTCTCGCAGGCGCCGCAGCCGACGCAAGAAGCGGCGCTCGAGGGCGTGCCGCCGCCGAGTCCCGCGGTGAAGGCGGTGTACTGGAAGCGCATATGCCGCGACGCGAATAGGTGCAGCCCGTTGCGCATGGCGAACACGTTCGGTATGTCGACGCCGTAGGGGCAGGGCATGCAGTACGCGCAGCCGGTGCATCCGACCTTGAGCAGGCTCCGGTACTCGTCCCGGACGCGGCCGACCAGCGCCTTGTCGGCTTCGGTGAACGAGCCGGACGCGGACGCGTCGGCCAGAGCGAGGTTCTCCCGGATGTGCGCTTCCTCGTTGAGTCCCGACAGGACCGTCGAAACTTCGCTCCGATCCCATACCCAGTTGAGCGCCCAGTCGGCGGGGCTCCGCTTCGAGGCGGCTCCCTTCATTATCGCTTCGGCGCTCTTCGGCATTTTTCCGACCAGCGATCCGCCCCTGAGCGGCTCCATCACCGTCACGCCGAGCCCCGCGGCTGCGGCGTATTCGAGCCCTTCGGTTCCCGCCTGGAAGCGCTCGTCCAGGTAGTTGTACTGGATCTGGCAGAAGTCCCAGGGGTAGGCATCGACCGTCTTCTTGAACTCGCCAAGGGCGCCGTGCCAGGAAAAGCCCGCGAAGCGGATCTTGCCGCTCCGTTTCGCGTCCGCGAGGAATTCGGCGTAGCCGAGCGACGCGAGCCGCTCCCAGGACTGGAAGTCGTTCAGGGCGTGCGCGAGGAGGAAGTCGATCCGGTCCGTCCCCAGCCGCTTCAGCATCGCCGCCAGAAGCTTGTCCATGTCTTTGCGGGAAAAGACCAGGTACGGCGGGATCTTGTCGGCCACGAAGACGGAATCCCGCCGTTCGGCGATCGCCTTGCCGAGGATCGCCTCGCTCTGTCCCCCAAGGTAGATGTACGCGGTGTCGAAGTAGTTGACGCCCGCGTCCATCGCCGTCGAAAGCTGCGCCAGCGTCCGCTTCTCGTCGATCCGGCCGCCGTTTTTCGGGTAGCGCATGCAGCCGTAGCCGAGCGCCGACACCTCGACGCCCGTTCTTCCCATCGTCCGGTACTTCATCGCTGCGCGCGCTCCATGACGGTCAGCGCGAACCCCGCCAGCACGGCCGCGCCTCGGCAGAGCACGTCTTCGTCGATGTCGAAGCGGGGCGAGTGGTGGGGCCGGTCTGTCCCCTTGGCCGCGTCGCCGACGCCGAGCATCGCGAAGGCCGAGGGCACTTTCTCCCCGTAGCTGCTGAAGTCCTCGGAGCCCATGACGATAGGCATCTCCTCCACGTTCTCCGCGCCGAGCGCCGCCTCGGCGGCCGCCCTCAGCGCGTCGAGCGCCGCGTCGTCGTTCACGTTGACCGGGTACACGCGGTCGTATTGGACCGTCGTCGCGCAGCGGAGCGCCGCCGAGACGCCGCCGATGATTCCCCGGATGCGCTCCTCCACCGTTTCCCGCGCGCGGCGCGAGGTCGTGCGCACGTTGCCGACCAGGAGCGCCGATTCGGGGATGATGTTGGGCGCCGTTCCCGCCTCGACCCGGCCGATGCTGACGACGACGCTCTCCCGCGGGTCGGTTTCCCGGCTCGCTATCGTCTGGAGCATCGTTATGATGTGGGCGATGGCCACCGTCGGGTCGATAGTCTCCTGCGGCGCCGAGCCGTGGCCGCCCTTCCCGCGGACGGTCGCCTTCCAGATGTCCGCCGACGCCATGCACGCGCCGCGTCTCCAGCCGAGCTTTCCGCTCGGGAGCGGCGACCACAGGTGGAGCCCTCCGATCGCGGCCACCCCTTCAAGCACGCCTTCGGCGATCATAGCCTCGGCGCCCGAGTCGTAGCCGGATTCCTCGGCCGGCTGGAAGATCAGCCGCACCGAACCGGAAAGCCTTTCCTTCATTTCGGTCAGCAGCTTCGCCGCGCCCAGGAGCATGGCCGCGTGTCCGTCGTGCCCGCAGGCGTGCATCGTGCCGGGAACTGCCGAAGCGAAGGGGAGGCCGGTCTCCTCGGTCAGCGGCAGCGCGTCGATGTCGGCGCGGAGCGCGACCAGCGGTCCTGCTCCGCCGACGATATCGGCGACGACTCCCGATCCGGTGCCCTTGAAGCCGCGCTTGACGTTCACGCAGCCGAGCGCGCGCAGCTTCTCCTCGATATAGCGGGAGGTCTCGATTTCCTTCCAGGCCAGCTCGGGCCTCGCGTGGAGCGCGCGCCTGTGGCCGACGATCTCGTCCCTGAGCGCCTCGCTCCGCGTATTCAATTCTGATGGGTCGATCATGATCGTTCCATTTTATAGCGGCACGGCGAAGGGCTCCAGGGGTGGGGATGGAAAAGGCAAGCTGCCTGGAGCCGTAAACGTGGACCAGTACCTGAAGGACAGTAGGGAATGATCACCGCCGTCGATACCTCGGTGCTGCTGGACATCCTCGTGAACGATTCCCGTTTCGCCGACTCTTCCTCCTCTGCGCTTCGCACCGCCGGAAAGAACGGCCGCCTGATCGTGTGCGAGACTGTCGTCGCCGAGTTGCGGTCCGCGCTTGCGGAGGACGGCGATCTTGAAGAATTCCTCGAAGATCTTTCACTCGAATTCGTGCCGGCGGACCGCGAGACCGCTATTCTGGCGGGAAAGACGTACCGATCGTACTTGCGCAGCAAGGGCGCTGCGAAACGGGTCTTGCCCGATTTTCTGGTAGCCGCGCACGCGAAACGGTTCGCGGATTCGCTTCTCGCCCGCGATCGCGGCTATTACCGCGAATATTTTACCGAATTAGAGGTGATCTCGCCCTAGCGATTCCGCCGCGTCCTGTACGCCGCGGCTTCCTCAGCTGCGCTTTCTCCGCTATAATCCTTGCCCATGTCCGGGGCAGGACGCGCTCCAGCGTCCCAGCGGTCGGACCATCTACATAATACGGCCTCCGTTCCATGGGGGCCGAGCGGTCGACAGGATCGGCCGCGACAGGAGTATCGCAATGGCAGAACAGGAAACCGAGTACAAGGGCCCCGCAACCATGGAGAAGATCTCGTCGCTCGCCAAGCGGCGCGGCTTCGTCTTCCAGTCCTCCGAGATCTACGGCGGCCAGTCGGGCGCCTGGGACTACGGCCCCCTCGGCATCGAACTCAAAAACCGCATCCAGCGGCTCTGGTGGAAGGAGATGACGCAGCTCCACGACGAGATCGTGGGACTCGACGCCGCCATCATCATGTACCCCAAGGTCTGGGAAGCTTCCGGCCACGTGGAGAACTTCACCGACCCCTTGGTCGACTGCAAGAAGTGCAAGGCGCGCTTCCGCGCCGACCAGATCGACCAGGAAAAGCTGGCCAAGAAGGAATGCCCCGACTGCGGCGGCGAGCTCACCGACACCCGCAAATTCAACCTGATGTTCAAGACGCACATCGGCGCCATGGAAGACACCGCGAGCGTGATCTACCTCCGCCCCGAGACCGCGCAGGGCATCTACGTCAACTATAAGAACATCATCCAGTCCAACCGGATGAAGATCCCCTTCGGCATCGCCCAGGTCGGCAAGGCCTTCCGCAACGAGATCGTCACCAAGAACTTCATCTTCCGCACCTGCGAGTTCGAGCAGATGGAGATGCAGTTCTTCGTGAAGCCCGGCACCGACGTCGAGTGGTTCAACTACTGGAAAGAGCAGCGCTGGGCCTACTTCGAGAAGCTCGGCGTGAAGATGGACCATCTGCGCTGGCACCAGCACGGCAGCGACGAGCTGGCCCACTACGCCAAGGACGCCTACGACATCGAGTACCTGTTCCCCATGGGCTGGCGCGAGCTCGAGGGTGTGCACAACCGCTCCGACTACGACCTCAGCCGCCACATGCAGTTCTCCGGCAAGGACCTGCAGTACATCGACCAGGACAACGGCAACGAGCGCTTCACCCCGTACATCATCGAGACCTCCGCCGGTCTCACCCGCGAAGTCCTCATGATCCTCTGCGACGCCTACGACGAGGAAAAAGTTGCCGACAAGGGCAACGACGACGACTGGCGCACGGTCCTCCGCTTCCACCCGAACGTGGCCCCCATCACCGTCGCCGTTTTGCCGTTGATGAAGAAGGACGGCCTGGCGGAGCTGGCCCAGGACATCCGCAAGGAACTCAAGGCCGACTACTCCACCGACTACGACCAGTCCGGCGCCATCGGTCGCCGCTACCGCCGCCAGGACGAAGCCGGCACCCCCTTCTGCGTCACCGTCGACTACCAGTCCAAGGAAGACGGCACCGTCACCCTGCGCTTCCGCGATTCGATGGAGCAGATCCGCGTGCCCCGCGCCGAACTGGCCGAACGGCTCAGGAAGGAAATCAAGGAATACAAGAGGATCAAGTAAGAGGGGAGGGCGCGTCTGGAGGCGCGCCCCATTGCGTCCTATAGTTCGAGTATGCGAACTGTAGCGGCATGGATGCCGTCCCTTCGCTCCGAAGATCGGGCGCGGTCGTTCCCTAAAGGGCGGCCGCGCCCATCTTTTTGCGCCTCAGCTCCGACGCGCACCCGACGCTTCTCCGCTACCCCCTCTCAGGGTCTTTGCCCCGTGTCCGGTTGCGACGGATCGCGAGACTATCCGCCGGATGCTCCTGTTTGACCGTGTTCCCGGCCTGATCATACGCGCGAGAAGGCTCCCCGTTCCGTCGCACTGCCGGTGTAGAACTCCTACACCGTGATGGTGCGCCAGCCGAGGGCTCGGAGTGCTCTCCGTTTCGTCGCGTCACGTTTCCGGTTATCTCCAATCTTTGCTTTCCAGAGGACGGCATTTGTTTTCGGCGGCCGGCTTTTCGCGCAAGGGACGTTCCCTTGCCAGAGGCAGCCGTTCACGAAGACTACCGTCTTGAAGCGCCTGAGGCTGATGTCCGATGTGCCCGGAAGGTTCCTCCGTCGGAGGCTGAAGCGAAACCCGTTGCCGTGGAGGACGCATCGGATGGCGAGTTCGGGGGCGGTGTCCTTGCCCGAAGTACGGCAGCATAGATGTCGTTCCTCAGCGCTGGAATCTATCCCCGCACCAGTCCCTCGTCAGCAGAATACCGCCCGATTCGTGTGCGGAGGCAGCGATCAATAGGCCGTTGTCTGAATCGGTGTTCCTGCGCTTTCAAGTTGGCCGCTTTGTGCTTGCAGTACCGGAAACCGGACCGGAATTTTCCCATAACCGGCATCGAAATCAAGGTTTCGTCGGTGGAGCAGATCCCCTTCAATGAATTGAGGTCATTGTAACCGCGCGGTTTTTCCCGCCGTCTCATAAGGCTTCCCTCATCGTGTCCAGGATAAGTCGATTCACGCTGATGCCGCGACTGCCA
>QKCO01000099.1 GCA_003245635.1 Treponema sp. | reverse complement strand
GCTCCTTTGGTGCAATTTTCACGCCAATCCCTTCGGGCCGGAATTACAGGTTAAGCAAATGTTGGGCGGACCCTCCGGGCGGGTACGAATATAGAAAATCTGATAAAGGACCCGTTAATTAAATAGCTTGACGATAGTATATATCAAGATATATACTATCGTCAGGAGGAACATATGCAAACTGCTAAATTGTTCCAGAATGGCCGAAGTCAGGCAGTTAGGCTTCCTAAAGAATATAACTTTACTGGTAATGATGTACTTATCCAGAAAGTTGGTGAAGCTGTTATTCTCTTTCCAAAAGATCGTGTTTGGGAAACTTTTCTTGAAGGCCTAAATGGATTCACAGATGATTATATGGCTGATGGAAGAGATCAACCGGAAATGCAAGAAAGAGATGGGTTATAATGTATTTGCTCGATACAAATATCTGTATCTTTCTAAAAAATAAAAAACCTAAACATGTACTAGACCATCTACATCAAGTAATTGATCAGAATTTATACATTTCAAGTATCACAGTTGCTGAACTGTATTTTGGAGTATATAACAGCCAAAATATTGAAAAAAATCATGTTTCATTAGTTGAGTTTCTAGCTCCATTCAAAATATTAGATTTTGATGATGAAGATGCAAAGGAATTTGGAATAATAAGATCAAAATTGAAGAAAGAAGGAAAGCTAATAGGTCCATATGACATGCAAATAGCTGCACAGGCAATAACCAAAAAGCTAATACTGGTAACGAATAATACGGATGAGTTCAGAAGAGTAGATGGAATCAGATTAGAAGATTGGAAATAAGAATTCGCCCAACAATCGCTTCAACCGGACGGCGCCCTTTGTCACGGTTTGTGCATCTCGCTACGCTCGTTCATGCACAAACCGCGCCAATCCGCTTCGCGGAACAGGCTTGAACCACCCCGGGTTTACCGGAGGCTTTTCTATGTGAGTCCTGCCGCTTTGGGCATGACCTCCAAGCCAGTATAATACGCTTCCTCAAACTCGACAGGAGGGATATCCCCGATCGACGACAGTAGGCGTCGATTATTGAACCAGTCGACCCATTCGAGGGTAGCGTATTCGACGTCCTCGATCCCTTTCCAGGGGCTGCGTTTTCTGATCACTTCCGTTTTGAATAGACCGTTGATGGTCTCTGCCAAGGCGTTGTCGTAAGCGTCGCCGACGGTTCCAACCGAGGCTTCGATACCAGCTTCCGACAGCCGTTCGCTATATCGAATCGATAGGTATTGGCTCCCTCTATCGCTGTGGTGTATCAGCGGTCCATTGACCTTCCGCGCCCAAAGGGCTTGTTCCAGCGCATCGAGGGTCAATTCGGCGCTCATCGATTTCGCGGCTCTCCAGCCGACGATCATCTTCGAGAAGACATCGGTGATGAATGCGACGAATACGAATCCGCTCCAAGTCGTCACGTAGGTGAAGTCGGCCACCCAGAGCTGATTCGGCCTCGTTGCCGTGAAATCTCTCTTCACCAGGTCCATCGGCCGCGGATCGCTGTCGTTGGCAATCGTCGTCCGCTTCGCCTTGCCGCGGACAACTCCTTGCAGCCCCATGAGACGCATGAGTCGCTCAACGGTACAGCGCGCTACGGAACGGCCTTCGCGCTTCAGCTGGAGCCATACCTTTCTGGCGCCGTACACCATGAGGTTGGAGTCCCACACTCGCTGTATGTGGGGTCTCAATGCTCCGTCGCTTTTTTCTCGAGCACTTCTCAACTCGGGATTTCCGATTCTGGCTCGGTGCTCGTAGTAGGTCGAAGGAGCAATCCACAGCGCACCGCAGACAGGCTCGACTCCTAAGGACCCTCGGTGGTCTTCGATAAAGGAGACCGTCACCTCTGTTGGCGGTCGAGCTCCGCCTTCGCGAAATACGCTGAGGCCAACCGAAGAATCTCGTTGGCCTTCTTCAGCTCCCGATTTTCTCGTTGCAGCCGTTTGAGTTCTTCCCGTTCGCTGGTGGTCAATCCCTCGCGCTTGCCAGTGTCGCGCTCTTTCTGGCGGACCCAGCGCCGAAGCGTTTCAGAGGTGCATCCAATCTTAGCCGCGATGGATTCAATTGCCGCCCACTGCGACTCGGCTGTCTTTTCCTGTTCTTCGACCAGCCTGACCGCCCGCTCTCGCACCTCTGGTGCGTACCTCGTTTCCTTACCCATGACCGTATCCTCTCAAACTTTACGGTCTCCGGTAAACCCGGGGTGGTTCACCTTGTCGTACGTCTTCCTCATTGCCACAGTATATCCTCCTGCCTCATTCGGCATCGAGGATTCTACTGATTTTAAGCCCCTCAATCCGTCCGATTTCTTGGGCTCATTATAGTCCCCGCCTAAGCAAGCTTATAACGGGCTAAATTTAGGTGTTGACAACGGGGTCCACTATAAATTGTTGAACAATTCCTTCAGCCTAGCAACGCTATATTGGAGTCCGGCCCCGGAAGCTGCGCGAGAGAGTCAGTCGGTCCGCGTATTCGAGATCGCCGCCGACGGGGAGGCCTGAGGCTAGTCTAGAAACGAGAACTCCGGTAGTTTTCAGGGCTTTTTGCAGGTAGAGCGCAGTAGTGTCGCCTTCTATAGTGGGATTTGTCGCGATGATTACTTCGGCGATGCCTCCCTTTAGAATACGCTCTATTAAAGACCCTATTGCGAGATCTTCCGGCCCGACGCCGTCGAGGGGGGCGATCGTTCCTCCGAGGACGTGGAACAGACCTCGGAATTCCCCCGACTCTTCAATGACGCGGACATCCTGGGCCCTTTCAACCGCGCATATCACCGATCGGTCGCGTGTCGAATCCAGGCATATCGGGCAGGGATCCGATTCGGTATAGCTTCCGCAGACCGAACAGCGTTTGATGTTGTCGTGAAGCGCGACCAGCTGTTCGCCCAGAAGACGAGCGTAGCTCCGATCGGCGTCGAGCACGTGGTACGCCATACGCGTTGCGCTCTTTTTGCCTATTCCGGGAAGTTTGGCGAATGATGCGACGAGCCGATCGAGCGAGTTCATTGCATTCCCATGATTCCCGGCGGCAATCCTAATCCTCCAGTCATTGAAGACATTTCCGACTGGATCGCCTGCCGAGCTTTTTCCGATGCGTCAGAAAAGGCCGCCTTGATGAGGTCCTGGAGCAAGGACACGTCAGGGGGTTCGATAGCTTCAGGCGAAATACGTACAGAGACGACTTCCAGTTTTCCGTTCATTTCGATTTCGGCCATTCCGCCGCCGGCGGTCCCTGTCACGACGATCGATCCAAGCTTTTCCTGCATGGAGCCCATCTGCTCCTGTATTTTCTGGGCGTTTTTCAGCAGCTCAAAGGGGTTGATGTTCATGTCTGCTCCTTTCAATACGCTGGGCGGGTGATTTTACGACTGTTCCCCGAAAAAGCCGACGGACGACCTCGACTTGCGGAGGTATATCAATTTTATCCGAAGGTCCTGATTGCGATTGCTTCGTGCCTGTCGCGGTTTCACGGAATTCCGTTTCATAAGCTGTTCCCGTGATGTCGCGAATGCATGAGGCGATTACCGGCATGTCTTTCTTCAGAAGCTCTACCGAAAAGCTGTCATAAACGCGGATTATGATTTTCCCGTTTTCGAATGACCACTGTTCTGACTTTTCCAGTCCCGAAGAGATCATCCCCCGGTCTTTCTTGAGCGCTGCGATGACCGTCTGCCTCAAATCATCGAGGTCGAGAGAAGAATCTTTCGGCGCCGCGGACAGCCGCTCCGATGCTTCTTCAGTCTCTATGTCAGTAGCTTTATCCGGCATCGTCGGGGAGGGGCGCCCCGCGGTAGAATTATCGTCGGAGGCCTTGCGGTCTGCGGGCAAATGGAGTGCGGCAGGAGAGGGCTCTGTCGTTGTTGGCTGGATAGTCTTATTTTCGCGCTCGGCCATGAAACGCTTGAATCCGGCCGAAAGTCCGCCTGGAATCGGTGAATCTTCATCAGCCGATGAAGCCGCCGGTCGCGTTTCGAGCGCGGGGGTGCTTGAGGCGTCCATTCGGGGAGAGGCGGCTTGGGCGGTATCGCTTCCTTGGTCGGGGCCGCTTCGGGCCTGGGTTGAAGGACTTAGAAGTGACCCCCTAACGCCGTCGATCGCGGCGCGGAGCTCTGCCGGGGAAACCCAGCTCCTGAGCCTGGACAAACGGGCCGCCGCGGTTTCGAGTTCGAAACGCGGAGATACGGAGAATCGGATATCGCGATAAAGGTCGAGCAGCAGGGACAGCGCGCGCTCCATCTGGGCTTCATTGAAGGAATCGAGAGCTTTGCGCGAATAGCGATCCGGGTTATGCCCCAGCAAAGATTCTCGGTCGATACCGTGCTTCAGCAGCAATAGGCTTCGATAGAATTCGGCCAGGTCGACGACGAATTGCTCGAGGGCCACCCCCCGCCCGAGTATATCGTCGATCGCGGAAAGGGCGTCTGCGGTGCGGCCGTCGGCGCATGCCTCCGCGAAGTCATTTATCGCGTCCAGGCCGACGAGTCCCAATTTGTCGCGGATCAGCTCCGCGCTTAGTCTTCCGTCGGAAAAGGATGCGACTTGGTCGAAGAGCGTGTACGCGTCGCGCATCGATCCGGTCGCTTCCTTCGCGATCCAAAACAGCGCTTCGTCCTCGGCTTCGAGTCCCGCTTCCGCGCAGGCGGCGGAAAGAAGATTTTTGATGGTATCGATGGAGAATAGGCGGAAATTGAACTGCTGGCACCGGCTCTTGATGGTTGCGGGGACTTTGTGGAGCTCCGTCGTCGCGAAAATGAACACGATATAGGGCGGCGGCTCTTCGATGGTTTTGAGAAGCGCGTTGAAAGCGCTGTTCGAGAGCATGTGGACTTCGTCTATGATATAGATCTTGTAGCGGCCGGAGTTGGGCGGGAAAAGGACTTCATCCTTAATCTGTCGTACATCGTTGACGCTGGTGTTCGAGGCTCCGTCGATCTCTATGACGTCGAGGCTCGCCCCGCGCGCGATCTCGACGCATGCGGGGCATTCGCCGCAGGGCGTCGCGGTTGGGCCCTTTTCGCAGTTGAGGGAGCGGGCCAGGATGCGGGCGGCGCTCGTTTTCCCGCAGCCTCGCGGTCCCGAAAAAAGGTACGCGTGGGCGATGCGTCCGGACACGATCGAACTTTTCAGAGTCGCGACGACGAAATCCTGTCCCGCCATCTCATCGAAGATCTTGGGACGACGGCGTGTCGCGGTCACTTCGTAAGCCATGGGCGAGAGTATATCCGCAATCGCTGCTTTTTGAAACGGGATATCGCGGACTTCGGCGAGCACGATGCGAGTATCGACAGAATTGAAAATATCGATTGATTTTAGCTCAAAACGATTGTAGTTTGGTGCATCAATATGAACAGAAAACTACCGTTTCTCATTGCCGTCTGCTCGGTCATAGGTCTGGGCCTTGCCGCTGCCGGCATGTATGTGCCGGCCCTCGGGTGGGTCCTGGTTTCGTCGATGATGCTGCTTTCCGCGGCGGACGACGGCAAGCCGAGCACGAAGACGCGCATCACGAGCAGCCTCGGCATCGTCGGATTCCTTGTATACGCGGCTCGTTTCGGAGTTCCCAGCGCCCCGCACGGCAGCATCGTCGAATATCTCGGCGAGTTGGCTCACGCGATGCATCTGGAAATCTTCGTGTTTCTCGCGGGTCTGTACCTCGTAGTGAACACATTCGCGTATTCGGGTTTCATCGGCGATCTCGCGTGGAAGATCGTGCGCAAGGCGGAAGGCAAGCTGGGGACGATCATCGTCGCCATCATGCTGCTGACCTGCGTCCTTTCGGGCATCTTCGACGGAGCGACGATCTCGACGATCATGGGGATCATCACGCTTACGATCCTGCTTTCGAGCGGGATGCGCACGGCCGACATCGTCAAGATACTGCTGCTGCTGGTCGTCGCTACGAATATCGGCGGGGTCTGGTTCGTGCTCGGCGAACCGACGAATATTCTGGCGGCGGAAAAGCTCGGACTTTCGCCGTTCTTCTTCGTGAAGTACGCGTCCCTCTTCGCCCTGCCGGCTGCGGCGCTGTGCGCGTTCGCCGCCTGGAAGATCGTTCGGGCCTATCCCAAAATCCGCAGCGATAGGCCGGAGATGGAGATTCTGCTCGAAGGCATCTCCCTGCGGCGGGCGCACGCCGGCACCGGGACGCTGATGGAGACGCTCGAGCATATCGGTTCGGTCGGCATCCGCGACCTCGCGGAGGCGGAACGGATCGTCGCGGACGAGGGGCTTCCCGATTTCGAGGCGGCGCTGAAGGCCGGAATCCCGAAGCATATCGTCCACGAGGCCCTGTCGGTCAACCTCAACAGCGAAGTGCTGGCCGAGCAGCTGATCGACTACTACAACTACCGCTCGGAAGGGAATCCGCTTGCGGACCTCATCATCGGCGACATGCTCAAGCACGTCCACGACGAATACAAGGCGAGGACGCGCAGCCGAAATCTCATCCTGGCGAGCGGCGGACTCCTCATCGCGCTCCTCATCGCCCATGCCTTCATCCCCGATTTCCCGACCTGGGCCTCAACGATCGTATCGGGAGGCTTGGCCATCGCCGCCGTCCAATCCGGCGCCCGACGCTATATCCTTGAGCAGACCAAGCACAACATGACCGAGGCTCTGTTCCTGGTCGCCATTTTCGTGACGATCTCGGAGCTCAATTTCGCCGGGGCTTTCGCGTATCTCGGGGAGGCGCTTCTCGGCGGCGGCACGGCGCTTACCGGCGTCGGCATCCTTGCCGGCAGCGCGGTGCTCTCGGGTATCGCCGACAATGTGGCGGTGATGGACGTGCTCACCAATCTGATCGCCGGCCACGCCGATTGGCCTTTCTTCGCGCTCGCTGCCATCGTCGGCACTTCGCTCGGCGGATTCGCCTCTCCGATCGCGTCGGTGCAGGCGGTCATCATGGCGACGATCATCCGGCGCGTGGCGCGCATCGGCTTCGGCAAGTGGGTAGCGCTGACCGCCGTTTATTTTACGCTGCTGCTCGGCGTCTCCATCGTACTGCTGCTGGCGATGAGGGCGTTCGGCTTGCCGCCGTCGGCGGCGGGATGAGGTGGGCCGCCGCTTCCCGCGGGCGCGGGAGAGCGGCCGCAAAAAACCCCGCCGCCAGGAAATCCACGGCGCAACGATCAACCGCTTACCGTTGCTTCCTTCCGGACCTGGCGGGGTTGGGCGGCGATCGTTCGCATGGCTCCTGACTGCGGGGTACTACGGAGAGAGAGGGATTCGAACCCTCGGTACCTTTTGGGCACACACGCCTTCCAAGCGTGCACCTTCGACCACTCGGACATCTCTCCAAAAGAAGTGACTCTACCGGATCTCGTGCTGGCCGAAACCCGTTCTCGGCGAAGATGAACGCAATTCGGAGTGCGCATGAACTGCGCCCTTGTCCGAACAAGCTTTCAACCGCCGCCAGCAACATCACTGTCGCCTTTAGCGGAGAGAGAGGGATTCGAACCCTCGGAATCCTTACGGATTCAACGGTTTTCGAGACCGTCCGATTCAACCGCTCTCGCATCTCTCCGAAAATAACTTGAGGCTGAGAGGATTCGAACCTCCGACCTTCAGATCCGCAATCTGATGCTCTATCCAGCTGAGCTACAACCTCATAATGTCCGGCCGTTTACGGCCATCGCGCTTGCGCGCCGCGGCGAACGAGTCGCCGTTTACGGAGCAGGGGGGATTCGAACCCCCGGTACCCTTTTGGGGCACAACTCCTTAGCAGGGAGCCCGATTCGGCCTCTCTCGCACCGCTCCATTTACCGTTCTGGGATACGGAGCAGGGGGGATTCGAACCCCCGGAACCCTCGCGGGTTCAACGGTTTTCAAGACCGCCTCCTTAAACCGCTCGGACACCGCTCCAGAAAGGCTCCTCACCATATCTAAAACGAGAACGGGTGTCAAGAGGATGCCGCTGCGCTCAATGCGGATTCCCGCGGGCCATGTCGGTGCCGTGTCCCATGATCGGCGCGAGAAATTCGGCGCCGGAACGGGCGCCGTTCACGGAGCCGGGCAGATTGACGATGAAAACGGCGCCTTTCATGCCGGCGACGCCACGCGAGAATACCGCGTTGGGCGTTTCGGTCAGGGATTTCGCACGGAGCGCCTCGGCGAGCCCCGGGACGGCGCGGTCTATACAGGAGAGCGTGGCTTCGGGGGTCACGTCCCGCGGAGAGGGTCCGGTCCCTCCGGTGGTCAGTATCCAGTCGGCGTCCGCGAACGAGTCGAGCGCATCGATGATCGCTTCGCGCTCATCGGGGACGACGCGGGTCAGAAATCGGGCGTCCGACAGCCGTTCGCTCAGAACGCGAACGATTTCCGGGCCGGAGCGGTCTTCGTACTCGCCGCGGGAGGCTCTATCCGATACGGTAAGCACAGCGACTGTCACGGTCTATCCTCCCTCCCCGCAGAACGCGCGCGAAAATGCCGCGGCGCGGCATGACGCAGTCGCCGACGACGCGAGCGATTTCGCAGCCGCCGTGGCATTGCTTGCCTATCTGGGTCACTTCAAGCACGGCATCGCCTATTTCGAGCAGCGCGCCGATCGGCAACGCTGCCAAGTCGACGCCGCGCGTCGTCAGATTTTCGGCGAAGTTTCCGAAGGAAAGCTCCATCCCCTTGCCGCGCATGGAATCGATGTCCTCTTCGGCGAGCAGGGAGACTTGCCGATGCCATGGTCCCGCATGGGCGTCGTCTTCGATGCCGTGGCCGGCCGTCAAGACGGCGGAGGGCACCGGCTGTTTCATCGTGCCTTTGCTTGCGGACACGTTGATCGATATGAGGGTGAATGCAGCCTCAGGCGCCATGTTCTCCTCCGACCGCCGCTTTAGTTTTTTCGAGCAGCCTGATGCCGCCGATGGCCATGTGCTTGTCGATAGCCTTGCACATGTCGTAGATCGTCAGCGCGGCGATCGAGACCGCGGTGAGCGCTTCCATTTCGATGCCCGTCTTGTCGGTGCATTTAGCCGAAGATCGGATCTCGACATAGTCGGGCCCGAGGTCGAGATCGAGGTCGACATGGTCTATCTCGATGTTGTGGCAGAGCGGAATCAAATCGCTCGTCTTCTTCGCGGCCATGACTCCGGCGATCTTGGCGGTCGCGAGCACGTCCCCCTTGGCGATGCCGTTGGTCCGTATCGCTTCGGCGGTCGCCGGCGCGATATCGATCCGGCCGAACGCCGAAGCCGTGCGCAGAACGCGGGGCTTCGCCGATACGTCGACCATATGGGCTTTCCCTTCGGCATCGACGTGCGTAAGGGTGTTTTTTTCGGCCATTTCATCCTCCGATGGTGTTGACGGCGTGTATCGAACGAATGAAGCCCCGTTCGGGCTTCGCGCGGACGCATTGGTCGAGGCTCGCTTCTATACTCCCGAAATCAACCTTTACGCGGATGTCGGAGTGCAGGCAGGGCTGCAGGTACCCGTCCGCCGAAAGCCTGATCCGGTCGCAGGCCGCGCAGGGCGGCGGCCGCTCGAATCTGAGGTCGTCTTCCTTCGGCTCGTCCAGCCGGTATTGCCGAATGCGCTGGAAGGCCGCGCCGCGATCCTCCGCGAAACGCATCAGCGCGACGAGGCCGGGATCGTCTTCCTGAATATCCGCGGCAACCACCGCGTTGAGCTTCACGCGCAGTCCGGCCGAAAGCGCGGCTTCGATTCCCGCCACGGCATCGGCGAGGACTCCTCCGCGGGTGATCGCCGCGTATCGATCGGGGTCGAGGCTGTCCAGCGAGATGTTCACCGATTCGAGCCCTCTGCGCCGCAGGTCCGCGGCGAGCGGAGCCAGGAGCGTGCCGTTCGTCGTCATCGCCAGAAGCGTGTCGGGCGCGGCCGCGCGGACCAGGGAGACCAGTTCGGGGAACCCTTTGCGGACCAAGGGCTCGCCGCCGGTGAAGCGGATCTTGCCGATGCCTTTCCGGTACGCGGCGGCCGCGACGGCCGCGATGGATTCGAAGGAAAGGACGTCGGAGTGGGGGATGAGCGGTATCCCCTCCGGCGGCATGCAGTAGACGCAGCGCTGATTGCAGCGGTCGGTGACGGAAATCCTCAGATATCGGATGAGCCTACCGAACGAGTCGTACATCGATGATGCTCCCTTCGCGAAGATCCGCGGACCCGAGGTCTAGGCGAACGAGCCCGTCGGTTTCAGCGAGCGCGGTGACCATCGAGGAGCCGTCGCAGCGGACGGGAGCGCAGGCGCCGCAGCGGACGGCGACGGGGACGTATTCCACCCGGTCGGCCGTGGTGCGCTTCAGACTGCCGTCGAGCTTGCAGGCTACGACGCTCGGCGCGTGCGCGAGGCCTCGCAGCGCGTTGAGGAGCGGTTTCGCGAACAGCTCGAAGACGACGAAGGTCGAAAGCGGATTGCCGGGGCAGCCGAGGATGAAGCGCTTTCCCCGGCGGGCGGCGTACAGGGGCTTTCCCGGCTTGAGAGCCGCCGTATGGAAGATCGTTTCGGCGCCGATTCGCGCGCAGGCGGAGGGGACGCAGTCGAAATCGCCCATCGAGACGCCTCCCGACACGAGGAGGACATCGGCATCGGCGAGGGCGCGGTCCGCCGCGTCCGCGAGCGCGGCTTCCTCGTCGCGGATGCGGCCGGCGTCGATCGGAACGCAGCGCTCAGTTCGGACGAGCGAGCGGAGCAGGATTCCGTTGGAGTCGTGGATTTGGCCGGGCGCCAGCTCGGTTCCCGGTGCGCGCAATTCGGCGCCGGTCGAAAGGACTGCCACGCGCGGCACGCGCGAAACTTCGAGGCTGCCGTAGCCGCAGGCCGCGAGGACGCCGAGGTCCGCCGCGCCGAGCAGCCGGGGCAGCATGACGATCTCTCCCGCGCGGAAATGTTCGGCTCGGCGGATGATGTTGTCTTCCTCTTCCTCGCGGACGAACCGGACCCCGTCGGGGCCTTCTTCTGCATACTCGAAGCGCTGCACGGCGTCCGCTCCCGGCGGGATCGGAGCGCCGGTCATTATCCGCGCGCACTCGCCTTCGCGGAGCGCGGGACCCGGCGAGCCTCCGGCCGCGATCGCCGCAGTCACCCGATACGCGGCGTCCGCTTCGCCGTAGGAAGGGCGGCGGTACGCGAATCCGTCCATCTTCGCTTTGTCGAAGGGCGGCTGGTCGACGAGGCACGGCAGCGGTAGCGGCAAGGCGCGTCCGTAGGCGTCCTCAAGGGACACGCGCTCGTTTCCCAAGGGGGATGCATGTTTCAGGATTGCGTCGAGCGCGCGGTCAGGATGCAACAATACGGTCCTCTCGATGGTTCAGGGCGAAAAGTTTCGCACACACGCGGACGAGGGTCAAGCGTCCGCTAGCCTCGGGCTCGCCGGGCGTTGCCGCCGCGGCGCACGCTGATCATTTCCGCAAGCACGGAGACGGAGATTTCTTGCGGCGTTTCGGCCCCGATGTCCAAGCCGATCGGCGCGTGCAGCCGGTCTATCAGGGCGGACGGGAAGCCGTCTGCCCGTAGCCGCTCCAGGACCATCGCCGTTTTGCGCGAGCTTCCTATCATGCCGAGGTACCGGAATTCGCGGGCGAAAACGGCGCGGACGCAGTCGATGTCCTTGAGGTGTCCGGGTGTCACGACGACGGCGGAGGTTGCGCCGTCGAACGGAAATGCTTCGATATTCTCGACGAAACCGCCGCAGCGGATCGCCGTTCCCGCGGGGAAGCGGCTCTGATCGGCGAATTCGGGACGTTCGTCGACGACGGTCACCGAGAAGCCCAGCCGGGACGCGAAGCCGGCGAGGGTCGTGCCGACGTGGCCGGCGCCGAGGATGAGGAGCTTCTCCTCGGGGTCCTCGACCTGAAAATAAGTCCTCGAGCTTTCGTCGTAGAAGGAGCGGGCGGCGGGTCCGCGGGGAAAGGCGGCGCCCGGAGCGGCCGGCGGCGTACTTCCCTCTATCGGCGTGCCGTCTTCGCCGAAAGCCGAGAGCGCCACGCGGAGAGTTCCGTCGGGGGCTTCGCTCAGTGCGCGGGCGAGAACGATCCTCCTGCCGGCCGCGAGAAGGGCCGCGGCCTTCCGGTATGTTTCCAGGTCGGGGCCGGAGGCGTATTCGACGAGCATCGACGAGACTCCGCCGCAGATCATATCCTCTCCCTCGGCCCGATCGCCGAGCATCCGGACGTCTAGAAGCGAGGACCGTTTCGAGGCGAAGGCCGCGGCGGCGGCTTCCAAGGCAGCGCGTTCTCCCTGTCCGCCGCCGACGGTGCCCGAAAAGCGGCCGTCGGCGCGGACCGCCATGTAGGCGCCGACGTGCCGGGGCGCCGAGCCGCGGACGGCCAGCACGGAAACGACGACGAGATCTGCCGCGTCCGGCGCGGCGAATTGGGCTATGAATGGGGTCGGCATGGGCGCTCCTTCATGTAAAGCATACCTCCGCGTGCTTTAAGAGTGAAGCCCTTTGAACAATTCGAGTTTAATGATGAAGAAACATTACTAAACGTGACGAAAAATAAGATTAATGTATTGCTAAACGTGCCTAAAGCGGTTATTCATATGCGCGGAGGAACGAAATGAAACGATTCGCAGCAGCATCGATGATCGCTTTGTCCATCTCCGCCGCTTTCGCCGGCGGCGCAGAGGAAAAGCCGAGGGATTCCGCCTCCGCAAAGATATCGGGCAAGCTCACCGTCGCGGCGGCCGCGAATCTGAGCGCCCTGGGGAATCCTCTTAAGGTGGCGTTCGTAGCCGCGTATCCGGACGTCGCGATGGACATCGTCTACGGTGCCTCCGGTGCGCTCACGACGCAGATCAAGAACGGCGCGCCGTTCCAGGTTTTCATGTCCGCCGATGTCGGTTTTCCCGCCAAGCTCGCCGCCGAAGGCTTCGCCGCCGGTCCGGAGAAGGTGTACGCAACCGGAACGCTCGTGCTGCTGAGCGCCGCGCCGCGCGACTTCTCCGCGGGGCTCTCCCTCCTCAAAGACGCTTCCGTGGAGCGTTTCGCGATCGCAAATCCCGAGACGGCCCCCTACGGCAAGGCATCCCTGGAGGCTTTGACCGCCGCCGGCCTGTGGGGCGACGTCAAAGCCAAGGCGGTGATCGGCCAGTCCATCGCCCAGGCGGTCCAGTACACCCTGACGGCAGCCGGTCTCGGCTTCGTCAATAAATCGGCTCTGCACACCAAAGATCTGGCGGCCTATGCCGACAAGAAGGGCGTCAATTGGATCGATGTCGACCCGAAGACGCACGCGCCCATCGCTCAGGCGTTCATCGTGCTCAAGAGCGCCGCCGACGATCCGGCCGCTGAAGCCTTCGCCGAATTCCTTTCTTCCGAAGCGGCGCGTTCGCTCTTCGTCGAATACGGCTACGCGGTGCCCTGATGCCCGATCTGGTTCCGTTCAAGGTGTCCCTGAGCCTGGCGCTCTGGGCCACCGCTATACTGGCGCTGATCACCTTCCCCATCGCCTGGCGCTTCGCGCGTTCGAAGCGCCGGTGGATCCCCTTCGTAGAATCCTTCCTTTCCCTCCCGCTCGTGCTTCCTCCCACCGTGCTCGGCTTCTACCTGCTGGTGTCGCTTTCTCCTTATTCGCCGGTCGGGTCCTTCCTCAAGTCGACGTTCGGACTGAGCCTCGTCTTTTCGTTTCCGGGCATCGTGGTCGCCTCCTGCGTTTCGGGGCTGCCCTTCATGCTCGGCGCTTTCAAGACGGGAATCGCCTCCATCCCGGAGAACCTGCTGGAAGCGTCTTGGACCTTGGGCAAGAGCAGGATGGAAACGATTTTCAGGGTCGTGCTTCCCAATATGAAAACCGCGATACTCACCGGGCTGATCACGACGTTCGCGCACACGCTGGGCGAATTCGGCGTCGTGCTGATGCTCGGGGGCAGCATCCCCGGGGCGACCCGGACGGTTTCGATCGCGATCTACGAGCGGGTCGAAGCCCAGGATTTCGCGGGCGCCCACGTTTACGCGCTCTGCCTGGTGGCGCTCAGCTACGCGGGCACTTACGCGCTCAACCGCCTGCAGAAGGCGGAGAACAGGAGGACCGCATGATTTCCTTCCGCGTCGTCAAGACGTTTCCCCGACCCGGCAAGCGCGGGGCGGCCCCCTTCCGTCTCGAGGTCGAGCACGAGCTCGCGGACGGCGCGTTCCTCGGCGTCTGCGGCTCCTCCGGCTGCGGCAAGTCGACACTGCTGCGCTGCCTGGCGGGACTCGAGAAGCCGGACGAAGGCTTCATCGCGGACGGCGGCGAGACCTGGTTCGATCGCCGCAGGAATATTTTCCTGCCGCCCCAAAAACGCTGCGTCGGCTTCGTATTCCAGGATTACGCCCTGTTCCCGAACCTGACGGTGCTCGGAAACGTGCTCTACGCAGCCCGCAGCCGCGAGAAGGCGATGGAGCTGCTTTCGCTGGCCCGCCTTCTGGATCAGGCGGACTATTTTCCGCACGAACTGTCCGGCGGACAGAAGCAGCGGACCGCCTTGGCCCGCGCTCTCGCGCGGGAGCCTGATCTGCTGCTGCTCGACGAGCCGCTCAGCGCCCTCGACGAGGACCTCCGCTGCGAGCTCGGCGAGGAGATCAGGCGCATCCAGAAGGAAACGGGCATCGCCGCGGTGCTCGTTTCGCATTCGGCGTCCGAACTCGAGCGTCTGTGCGATGAAACGATCCGGCTCGGGGGAAGCGGGCCGCTTTCGCTCGCCGAGGCGCGGACGCCGCTGGGGACGGCCGTCACTGCCTGAGCGCGCGGCCGCGTTGTCTTTCCCGGAGGACGTTCTTGAACTCAGACCTCCACGACGAGCACGGCCACGTCGTCGTCGGCGCCGCTTCCTTCGGCGCCGAGTTCCTTCACGAGCGCGGAGGGGAATTCCTGCAGCGGCAGCTTCCGCAGCTTTTCGGCCGCGGGGATCAGCTCCTTGATCCCGGAAACCCAGGGCGAGGGGGGATCGCCCACTTCGACCAGCCCGTCGGTGAACAGCACGAAGCGGTCGCCGGTCGAGATGTCCATCGACTCGGATTTGTAGACGGCGCCTTCGATCATGCCGACCAGGGGATTCTTGCATTCGAGGAACCGGCATTCGCCCGAGGCCGGAATGAACAGCGCGGGCGGGTGTCCCGCGGAGAGATAGACCGCCTTCTTCGACCGCCGGTTGATGCGGAGCGCGTACGCGGTGAGATAGGTATCCTGGCAGACGGTCTGGGCCAGGACTCCGTTCATGTACGAGACCGTCTCCTCGACCGGATAGGCGGGCGTCGCGAACTGCTTGAGCAGGACCTTGACGGCGGGCGTGATGTAGCTCGTGCCGATGTCGTGTCCCGCGACGTCGGCGATGAGGTAGAAGTACACATCCTCGGCGACGTTGACGACATCGTAGAAATCGCCTCCAGCTTCGTGGAGGGACCGGTAGTAGGCGGAGAACGACGCGCCGGGGACGTCGACGGGCTTGGCGAGCAGAGCCTTCTGGGCGGCGGATATCTTGGAGACGCTTTCGGCGCGCGACCTGATGAGTTCGCCGTTCGCGATCGAAAGCCGGATATGCACCCGGACCCGCGCCTTCACTTCCGCCGGATTGGAAGATTTGACGATGTAGTCGACCGCGCCGAGCTCGAAGGCTTTCAGCTTTGATCCCTGGTCCTCCATGCTCGTCAGCATGATCACGGGGATGCCGGCGTTCGCCGGTATATTCTTCAGCCGCCGAAGGGTTTCGAAACCGTCTATCCCACCCATGACGACGTCGAGCAGTATGAGCAGAGGCTTCTCGGCCGCCGTGACTTCGAGGCATTCCTCGCCGCTTTTCGCTTCCAGGACGCGGTAGCCGTCTTCGTCGAGTATGTAGTGGAGATAACTGCGGTTGACCGACGAGTCGTCGACGACGAGGACGGTATAGGCGTTTGCCGTCATGAAAGCCTCCCCTCGGATAGTATAGCTGAATTGATTTGATCGCGCGCGCGTTGCGGGCTCGATCTATTGAAAAAACGATCCTGCGAAAAAGCTTGCCGACGCAAGGATGGGACGCTTATACTTTCGGTCTGCTCCATTCCGGGCCGGTCGGATGTCCGGCTGAGTCCTCCGGGGCGGGAGGCGTTGTATGGCGGCGAAGACTGCGGTGGTCGCGATCGGCGGCAATTCCCTCATCAAGGACAAGTTCCATCAATCGGTGCGCGACCAGTACATCGCGGCGAAGGAAACCTGCGACCATCTGGTGTCGATGGTTTCCGACGGCTGGCGGCTCGCGGTGGTCCACGGCAACGGTCCGCAAGTCGGCTTCATCATGCGGCGCTCGGAGCTGTCCGCCCATGAGCTGCACGAAGTGCCGATGGACGCCTGCGGCGCCGACACCCAAGGCGCGCTCGGCTACGCGCTCCAGCAGAATTTCCAGAACGAATTCAGGCGCTTCAAGATCGAGGCGAACGCGGTGACGGTGGTGACCCAGATGGAGGTCGACGGGGCCGACCCCGCTTTCGGGAATCCGAGCAAGCCCATCGGATCGTTCATGGAAGAGGAAAAGGCGAAGGAGCGGGCGGAAAAGGACGGCTGGGCGGTCAAGGAAGATTCCGGCCGCGGCTGGCGGCGGGTCGTTCCCTCTCCGCGTCCGCTCCGCATCGTCGAGGAATCGGCGATCAGGCGGCTCCTCGACGACGGCTTCGTCGTCATCTGCGCGGGGGGCGGCGGCATTCCGGTGCGAAAGGACGCCGACGGGCTTCTCGAAGGAGTCGCGGCCGTCATCGACAAGGATCTCGCCGCGGCCCTGCTGGCGACCCGGCTGGGGGCCGACCTGTTCGTGATCAGCACGGCGGTGGAGCAGGTCGCGCTCAACTACGGGAAACCCGACCAGCGCTGGCTCGATTCGCTTTCGTTGTCCGAGGCGAAGCGCCTGCTCGCCGAAGGCAAGCATTTCGCGGCGGGCAGCATGGCCCCCAAGATCCAGGCCGTGGTCGAGTACCTGGAGCGGGGCGGGAAGGAAGCGCTGATCACGAGCCCCGAAGCGCTCGAGCGGGCGATGGCAGGAGAGACCGGCACCTGGATACGGCCCTGACGCGCTTCGGCCGGGCCGTCAGCGCCAGAGCGTGAGCACGACGGCCATCAGGTTGTAGCCGACGATCGGATAGCCGGCGCTGATGAGGTACCAGGTCCAGGACCTTCGCTCGAAGGTGACGAGGGTGGTCAGGTGGCTGGCCAGGAGCCCGACGGCGATGAGGTTTGCTACCGCGAGCGCGTCGCCGAGGCCGTCGGCCTTCACGAAGCGGAGCAGCACGGCCAGCGTGAGCACGCCGATGAAGGTCGGTATGTTCCCCAGGAGCATCGCGTTCGCTCCCGCCTTGGGGTCGATGTCGCCGGGCTTGATGCCGACCGCCCTGCTCCAGGGCGCCGCGAACATGAGCGGCGAATACCAGAAGGCGCCGAGCCCCATGTAGAGTATGTGGCAGGCGACGACCGCAAGGATGTTCGGCATTTCGAAACTGAATGACACGACGGGCCTCCTTCGCGGCGCGCGGCCGCCCTCTATCGCTTAAAGCTTAATACATCGCCCGCCGATCCGCTCCGGAAAAAACACGAGGGCGACCTATTGGCCGCCCCCGACTCCTTTTTTTCTTACATATGTTCCGACGGATAGCGCGGTCGGAAACCCAGACGGTAGTCTGTTTCGACGTGTCGCCCCATTCCCAGCCTTTCGGCGAGGCGACGCACCGGAATTACCAGCTTACGGCCATTTTGTGAATTCGCGCAACGGAAATCGTCTTTCGAGGTGCCGGTTTGCGTCAATTGGCGCTCGGGGGTATCATTTCGTAATAGGATGAAGGGGGAAAAATCGTGCATAGCGTCGAATTGGCCGCCGCCGCTACCGGCCGCGTGCCCTGCGATCTGAATATCGTCGATTGCTCGCTCGTCGATCTGTTCCAGGGGAAGACTATTCCCGGCTCGACGGTCTCCGTCTGCCGCGGCGTCGTGGTAGGCGTGAACGACGGGCTGCGAGCCGAGCGGACCTACGACGCGGGGGGGCTGTTCCTCGTCCCCGGGTTCATGGACGCGCACGTGCACATCGAATCGTCCCTGTTGAGCCCCGCCGAATACGCGCGCGTCGTCGTTCCCCGGGGGACGACCTCGGTCGCTGCAGATCCCCATGAGATCGCCAACGTGCTCGGCTACGACGGCATCAACTATATGCTGCGCTTTTCGGAGAACCTGCCGCTCGACGTGTACCTGACGGTTCCCTCCTGCGTGCCGGCGACCAATTTCGACAGTGCGGGCGCCGCGCTCTACGCGTCGGACATGCACCAGTTCGCGCGCGAGGAGCGGGTGCTCGGGCTCGGAGAGGTGATGAATTTCCCCGGCGTGCTCGCGGCCGAGACGACGCTCATGGACAAGATCGCTCTGTTCAAGGGGTCGGGCAAGGCGATAGAGGGGCATTCGCCGGGGCTGCGCGGCCGGGACCTGTCCGCCTACATCGCGGCGGGCATCCTTTCCGACCACGAGGCGACCGACGCGGAGGAAGCTTCCGAGAAAGTCTCCAAGGGCATGTGGGTTATGATCCGAGAAGGTTCGGCCGCCCGCGACCTGGAGGCGCTGGTGAAGGCCGTCACGCCGCGGAATGCGCGCCGCTTCCTCCTCTGCTCCGACGACCGGCACCCGACCGACCTCATGCGCGAAGGGCACATCGACCGCATGCTGCGGATGCTCGTCGAGCGCGGCGTCGACCCCATCGACGCGCTGCGCATGGCGACGCTCAACCCGGCCGAGCGCTTCGGCCTGCGTGGATCGGGAGCGGTGGCGCCCGGCTTCGCCGCAGATTTCGCGCTGCTGAAGGACCTGAAGGATTTCGAGGTCGCCGTCGTCGTGAAGAGGGGGAAGGTAGCGGCGGAGGGCGGGAAGCTCGTCGCGGAGGTCGAGAAGCGGCCGAGCGCGCTGCGCGATTCGGTGAACATCAAATGGCTCGAGGCGGAGGATTTCCGCATAAAGCGGGAGGGACGGCGCGCGCGGATCATCGAGGCGCGGGAAGGGAGCCTGGTCACCGGCGCGCGGATCGAGGAGCCTCCGATGGGCGCGGACGGCTACTGCGCGAGCGACCCGGCGCGGGACATCCTGCGCATCTACGTGATCGAGCGGCACAAGGGTACGGGCAACATGGGGAAGGGGTTCATCTCGGGACTCGGCCTCAAGCGGGGCGCCATCGCCTCCACGATCAGCCACGATTCGCACAACCTGATCGTCGTCGGCGTCGACGACACCTCGATCTTCAAGGCGGCCAAGCACCTCAATAAGATCGGCGGCGGTCTGGTGGTCACCGACGGCGCCGAGGTCGTGCTGGAGCTGCCGCTTCCGATCGCCGGCCTCATGAGCGATCGGCCGGCAGAGGAGACGATCGAGCGCCTGGACGCCTTCGAACGCTATTTCGCGGCGGAGGGAACGGCGAACACCGAGCCGCTCATGACCCTTTCGTTCATGGCTCTGCCGGTGATTCCGCACCTGAAGATCACCGACCGGGGTCTCGTGGACGTCGACCGCTTCGAGCGGGTCGATCTTTTCGTCGATTGACCGATTCCCGCGCTTTTCGGCGGATATGAATTTCCCTATTCTCGCGGGACGGTATAAACTATAGTAATCGTTCGCGATTCGCGTAAGGAGTTTTTTCGTGCATATGTCCCTGCGGTTCCGTCTCAACGGCCGCTTGATCGAATTGAAGGAAAGCGGCGGCGCGGTGCTGCTCGATTGGCTGCGCCGGGAAGAGGGTCTGACCGGCACCAAGGAAGGCTGCCGCGAAGGCGACTGCGGCGCCTGTCTGGTCCTGCTCGGGGAGGCTCCCGCCGACCCGCACGCGGGCAAGGTCGAATGGGTTCCCGTCACCTCCTGCCTGCTCGCGCTCGGCGACCTGGACGGCCGCCATGTCGTGACTATCGAAGGTCTTGCCGCCGACGGCCCGACGCCGGTCATGCGCGCGCTCCACGATCAGAACGCGAGCCAGTGCGGCTTCTGCTCTCCGGGCATCGTGGTCGCGATCACCGCGCGCCTCCTGGAAGGCGGCTCCATCCACGAGGCCGCGCTCGCCGCCGCGCTCGAGGGCAACCTCTGCCGCTGCACCGGCTACGCGGCGATCCGGCGCGCCGTCGCAAAGATCGCTCCGGACTTCGCCGATCTGCCGAAGGACTTCTCCGAACGGCTGGCCGCCCTGGCCGAGCGCGGGGTCATTCCCCCAGCGCTGGCCGAGTCCATGAAGGACCTGCCGCCGGCCGCGTCGCACCAGAAGGCGACGCCCGCCGCCGAAGGAAGCCCCGCCTCTGACGAGCGAACGCTCGGCGGCGGCACGGACTGGTTCGTCAGGCACCCCGATCCCGAGCCGGAAACCGAGTTCGAGTTCGTCGACCGGCAGCGGAAGCTGCGCGGCATCCATAAAGTAGACGGCCGCCTGGAGATCGGGGCCGCCGCGACCATCCGCGAGTTCTTCGCCTCGCGCGCGGTCCGTGCCTTGGCGCAGGGCATCGAGTCTTTCGAGGTCGACGTCGCGAGCCCGTCCATCCGAGCGCGCGGCACCCTGGCGGGCAACATCGCCAACGCGTCTCCGGTCGCCGACATGACCGCCATGCTGCTCGCGCTCGACGCGCGGCTCAGGCTGAAGGAGCGGCACGGGGAGGCGACCCGCGAAGTGGCGCTGCGCGACTTCTTCCTCGGCTACAAGAAGACCGCGGCACGGGACGACGAGCGCATCGACGCTATCATCCTGCCGGACGCGGCCGTTCCGCGCCGCGTAGCCTTCGAGAAGGCCGCCAAGCGCGCGCGGCTGGATATCGCCGCGGTGAATACCGCGATGGCCTGCCGCATCGAGGAGGGGGAGGGCGCTCCGGTCCTCCGCGACGTGCGCCTTTCAGCGGGCGGCGTGGGTCCGACCCCGCTCTTCCTGGCGGCGGCATCCGCCTTCGCCGAAGGCAAGGCCGTGGACGCGGCGCTGGTCCGGGAAGTCTCCCGCCTGGCGGCCGCCGGCACGAGCGCGATGTCCGACGCGCGCGGCTCGGCTTCCTACCGCACGACCATGGTGGAGCGCCTGACGACGGCGCACTTCCTCCGCCTCTTCCCCGAGCTGAAGCTCGAAGAGGAGCTGTTCGCATGAAAATCGCCCAGGAACGTCCCGAGAGCATGCTCAACCTGACCGGCGCGACGCGCTACGTCGACGATATACCCCTGAGCGCGGACGCGCTCCACGCCGTTCCCGTCGGGAGCAAGACCGCGCGGGGCCATAAGCTGACGATAGACGCGTCCGCCGCCT
>QKCO01000164.1 GCA_003245635.1 Treponema sp. | reverse complement strand
GCGACGAGTTTTCGCACGCGTTCAGCTTCAAGACGACCTACCCCAAAAACGAGGACGCGGAGTGGGAATTCGGCCTGAAGCAGGCGATCGCCTTCTACGGCTTTTCCTCCGCCAAATTCTCTCTCGTCGACACGACCCGCTTCGGGACCGACGGCGTAAGCCACGGCAGCGCGATCGTCTGGACGATCCCCCGGAAGAACAGCCTGCTCAAGACCCTGTACCGGTTTTCAGCGAAGGCCGCCTCCGGATGGAAGAACGGCCCCCTGTTCGCGGAGCTCGCCGCCGCCGAGGCGACGGCCGAACAGCGGGAAACGCTCGAAGTCGCCGTTTCGTCGGCCGACGATATTTCCTGGAGCTGGAAACTGAAGCACGAATCCATCTTGAACGCCGCGCGAAAATTGACCATGATCGCATTCGCTTCCGTCGGAGCTTCCGGAGGCGTCACGGATGGAGATGCCGACGATACGACGGCGACCGTTTCGGCCGGATTGACGCTAAGTTTGAAGTTCTGATGGGATTTTCTTTTCGAGAAGTAATATACTTTACCTATCGCGTAGGAGGATCGGGAATGAGAATTGCACGATTGATCGCGGCCGGCATGCTCATCGGGCTCTGCGCTTCGGCGCTGACGGCGGCCGAGGCGAGCGGGTCGCCGTTCGACTTCAAGTTCGAGCTCGGGCTCGGAACAGACAGCGTCCCGGTGGATCCGACGCTCAACGTCGGCGATACGGGCTACGGGGAAACGGCCACCTACCAGAAGCTCGCCTTCCAGCCGGATGTCGCCATCGGCAAGTTCGGCTTGGGCCTCGACCTGACGGTCCGCTTCAATATGGATCTTGGGTCCGGCGGCAACGGCATCGACATCTACGAGCCGGACTGGATTCCCGAAAAAGCGGGAAAAAACCTTTTCGAGCTCTACCTGCCGAAGATCGCGTACGTCCGCTGGGGACAGAAGGGCGATCCGCTGTACGCCAAGCTCGGCTCCTTCGAGGACGGAACGCTCGGCAACGGCTTCATCATGGGCAACTACTCGAACACACGCTTCCTGCCGGAAACGCGCATCTTCGGAGCGGCCCTCGACGTGGACGGCAAGCTCTTCAATTTCCCGATGGTCGGCCTCGAGACCTTCGTCGGCAACCTCGCCCGCTTCGACGTGTTCGGCGCGCGCGCCTACGTCAGACCCTTGTCCTTCACCGAGATGCCCCTGTTCAAGGAGCTGCAGGTCGGCGCGTCCTTCGCCGCCGACCGGGAGCCGCTCATCTACGACGGCGACGACACGAACGATGCCGGCGCCGACATGGTTTCCGTCTTCGGCGTCGACACCAGGCTCCCGATCATCGCCAATCCGATCGTGCTGATGGCGGCCTTCGGCGACGTGGCCTTCCAGAACGGCGGACGCTGGGGTTCGGCCTTGGGCGTCGGCGGCAAGCTGCTCTCCTTCATGCCCTACACCGCTCAATTGCGGCTCCTCGGCTCGGGCTTCATCCCGACCTACTTCGACGCCACCTACGACGTCTTCCGCGCCAATAAATACAATGCTATCCAGGGCGACGCCGGCTCCGACGCCGCGCTCGGATGGCTCGCGCGGCTCGGCTTCTCCCTCCTCGGGGACCTGATCGCCTTCAGCGTAACGGCCGACGGTCCCTTCGCTCCGGCTCCGGCCGCTAGTACCGTCATCAGCGACTATTCGCACGTGCGCGGCGTATTCACCATCGGCGAAGGTCTGCTTGCAGGCTTCTCCCTCGACGCGCTGTATGAAAAGTACTACCTCGGCATGGATAGAAGCGTACTGGAAGACCTCGTGAGCCCCGAGAACGCGGTCATCGGCGCCAAGATCAACTACGCGACCGGGCCTGCGGTCCTGTCGCTGCTGTATAGCCTTCGTTACGACAACGGGGAATTCATCGTCACCTCGAGCCTCATGAGCTCGATTCGGTTCTGATCCAAGGAGGACCCGAAATGTTTAAGGTCAAGAAGACGCCGCTGATCGTAGCGGCGATCATTGCGGCGCTGACGGCCTTCCCGTCCGCCGTCGCGGCCCAGACGGCCGGCGCACCGGCCGCCATACTCGCGTACGCCGACAATCCGGATGCCGTCGAAATCGTAGACTCCTCCGGAGTCGGCAGAATGGCCATGATCGGCGACGAGATCAAAGGCGGGGAGACGGTCAAGACGGCCGCTTCCGCCGCGGAGATCAAGCTCGACCCGAACGGTTCGATCATCAAGGTCGCGCGCAATACCTCGTTCAAAGTGAACGCGCTGGCAGGTTCGGCGGGGGGCGGCGACACCAATGAGTTCGCCCTTCTCGGAGGCAAGATCCGCACGGTCGCCGCACGCAGCAAAGCCGGCAACAAGTACCTCATCCGCACACCTACCGCGGTCTGCGGCGTCCGCGGAACGGACTTTTCCCTCAACGCCATAGCCGGCATGCAGGATTCGGTCATGGTCAAGAAAGGCCTGGTCGAGTTCTCGAAGGTCGGGGCCGACGGCGCGCTCCAGCCGGTGATGGTCGCCGCGGGACAGTTCGCCGACGCGTTCGCCGAAGTCTTCGCCGCGGCCGCGTTCACCCCCGAACAGTTCGCCTCCGAATTCGGCGACGTTGAATTCACGACCCTCGATCCGGAGGCCGTCCCCGACGAACCGCCCGCTCCTCCCTCCGAGGAAGAAAAGAAGGCCGAAGAGGAGAAGCCCGCCGAAGCCGTGCCCGCTGAGGAGCCGAAGACGGAAACCGCCCCGGCCACCGAATTGGCCAAGCCGAAGGTCGACGCGTCGAAATCCAAGATCATGGGTTGGCTCGGCGACATGGTCGGCTTCGAGATCGGTTCGGTCGTCATCGACGGCAACACCTACTCCAAAGCCGTCATCCAGCCGACCTTCAACCTGGGCAAGCTCAGAATGAGCCTCTACCTCCCGGTGATCTATACCTCCGACCTCTTCAACCCGGACACCTGGTACCATCCGCTCGGCAACGACGAATGGGACTTCGGCGCCGGCGACTGGAACACCGACCCGGTGAAGGCCTCCCTTGACGCCTTCAGGGACCTCGCGCTCAAGATCCGCTATATCGAATACGGCGACCAGGCCTTCGACCCCGTCTACCTCAAGATCGGCAACCTCTCCTCGATGACGATCGGACACGGCGTCCTGATGCGCAATTTCGCCAACGACTCGGACTTCCCGGCGGTCAGGCGCGTAGGACTCAACGTCGGCGCCGATTCCGGCTTCTGGGGCGTGGAAGGCGTGGTCAACGACCTGGCCGATCCCCAGATCTTCGGCGGCCGCGTGAAGGTGCTCAAGTTCATCGGCCTCTCCATGATCGCGGACATCGATCCGGCCGGCGATTTACCCGATCCGGCTTCAGTCGGCGATCCCGTTCTCTTCGGAGCGGGAGCGGATCTCGACTTCCCGCTCATCCGCGGATCGACCTTCGGTCTTCGGGCTTTCGCGGATATCGCAGCCGTGATACCGGCGACCCGCAGTTCCTACACGATAGACGGAGTTACGATCGACCCCGGGTTCCATTACGAATCCGTTTACGATCCCGATCTCGGCAGCGGTCTTGACGCGCTCAACAACTACGGCATCGTCGCGGGCTTCATGGGGAAAGTCCTCTTCCTGGACTGGCGCCTGGAGTACCGGCGCTACAAGGGCGCCTACCAGCCTACATTCTTCAATTCATCCTATGAGCGCAACCGCGCCGTCTATGCTGAGCGTTTCGCGAATATGCTCGTCGCTCCCGCCGACACCACGCTCACGCAGGGTATCTTCGGAGAGGCCTCCTTCGCGCTCCTGAAAGACAAGATATCCTTCGATGCCGGCTATATGATGCCCTGGGGCCCGGACGGCATGACGGAGGACGTGCTCAAGGACGACTACATCCTGGCCAAGCTCGAGATCAAGAAGGGAGTCATTCCGATCATCGACGTCTCCGGCTCCTTCTCCTACGAGCGCACGGGCTTCGCCTACGCCTTGACCAGCAACGCTGCGGGCGTGAGCCTCTTCGATGCGTACACGGTGCTCAAGGGCGAGCTCACCTACCCGATCGCCGAGACGGTCGACTTCGCGATCATCGTCTCGACCGCGGCGTCGCACGATGCCGACGGGGCGGTGATCTTCGAAGACGGCAAACCTAAGGTTGCGCCGACGATCACCTTCGAGACCCGCGTGCACTTCTAAGCGATATCGTTCTTAAAAAAAGAAGGCCTACCGGCAATGCCGGTAGGCCTTCTTTTTGCGGCGCCGCTGGTCAGAACGGGTTTGCGAAAGCTCTTATTCTCCGGTCCATTCAGGCGACAGGCGCGACGTGAATCCGAGCGCCTCTAGGGAACGCCCGGCGACGAAATCGACCAGGTCGTCGACCGTGGTCGGCTTCCCGTAGAACCCGGGAGAGGCCGGAGAAACGACGGCGCCCGCTTCTGAGAGCGCAAGCATGTTACGCAGGTGGATCGTCGACAACGGCATCTCACGGGGAACGATGACCAATCGGCGCCTTTCCTTGAGATGCACGTCGGCGGCGCGCCTGAGGAGATCCCCGCCCGTTCCGTTGGCGATGCAGGCCAGCGTCGAAAGCGAGCAAGGCAGCACGAGCATTCCTTCGGTCCTGAAAGAACCGGAGGATATCGGCGCGAAAAAATCATCGTGCCGGTGCCTCGCGATGCGCGCCCGCTGCTGGGGAGGCAACGATTCGATGAAATCGGCGACCGAGATGCCCGTTTCTTCGGCGAGCACCTTATCGCCTTCCGCTGAAACCACCAGATGCACTTCGACGGCGGCATCCGCCGTCAGCGCGCGCAAGGCGCGCAGCGCGTAAGCGCCGCCTGAAGCGCCGCAAATACCGAGCACGAAACGCCTCATAGAAATGCTCCTTTCGCCTTTCCAATAAGTCCGGCAAGCGACATCCAAACGGGTTCAGTCCCGAAAACGAAGAATTCGGCGGCCGTCCCGGCGAGAAGCGCCAGCGATACGACTTGGTTCGCCGAATATGACGCGAACAGGGTGTTTTTTCGGTAATCCTTCCAGGCGAGCGTCCATGCCCAGAAAAGGAGCGCCGCGATGACCGATACGGTGATGAAATAGGGGAAACCGAGGCCGACAGAGAATCCGAACAAGACTAAAGCCAGCACGGCGGACGTATGCGCAGCTCCGGCGATCAGCAATGCTCCTCGGGAACCGAAACGGGCGGGAATCGATTTCAGACCTTCAGAGCGATCGAATTCGATATCCTGCACCGCGTACACGATATCGAAACCGGCGACCCAGGCCGCATTGGAGGCCGCCAGAATCAGCACCGGCCATTCGATTCGTCCTCTAACCGCGATCCACGCGCCGACAGAAGCCCCAGCGCAGACGACGCCGAGCACGGCATGGCACAGCCAGGTGAAACGCTTCGTGAAAGAGTAGAATACGAAAAGCGCGCCGGCGACCGGCAGCAAAGCGGCGCAAAGCGGATTCAGGAAAAATGCGGCCGCCGCGAGCGCCGCGAAAGAGACCGCAGCGACGGCCAGAGCTTCCCCAGCGCTGACCAGTCCCGCCGGCAGATGCCGGACCGCGGTGCGCGGATTGCGCGCGTCGATTTTCCGGTCGATGACCCGGTTGAGAGCATTCGCGCAGGTCCGCCCCCCGAGGAAAGCCACGACGATGAGGAGACCTTGCCGCCAATCCGGTTTTCCGGCGAATGCCGTCAGGGCGGCGAGCACCGTGAAGGAAAACGAAAAGATCGAGTGGCTGAACATGACCAGTTCGCCGTACCGTTGCAACCTGCTCAAAATCCGTATTCCTTCCAGCGCGAATCGACCAGCGCCTTCGTCGCATCGTCCATCTCGATATCGTCGGGCCATTCGCGGTCGTGGCCTTCCTCCGGCCGTTTCTTCGTCGCGTCGATTCCCATCTTATGGCCGTAATGAGGCAAGGGAGAGGCATGGTCGAGCGCGTCGAGCGGGCCTTCGACGATCACCACGTCACGGCCGGCATCGATATTGTTGAAGGCTTTCCAAGCGACCGCCGATACGTCCTGCACGTCGACGTTCTCATCCACGACGACCAGGAGCTTCGTGTACATCATCTGACCCATTCCCCAGAGAGCATGCATGACCTTCTTGGCATGTCCGGGATATTTCTTCCGTATCGAGATCAGGGCGCAATTGTGGAATACGCCCTCCAAAGGCATATTCATATCGACGATCTCCGGAACGAACATCTTGAGGAGCGGCAGGAAAAGCCGCTCGGTCGCTTTTCCGAGGAAGCAGTCTTCCATCGGCGGTTTGCCGACGATGGTGCAGTTGTATACCGGAGTTTTCTTGCGCGTGATGCGCTCCAGATGGAAAACGGGATACATGCCCTTGAGCGAATAGTAGCCGGTATGGTCGCCGAAGGGACCTTCTTCCCTCAGCGGCTCGGTCGTATCGACGTATCCCTCGAGGATGAACTCCGCGCGGGCGGGGACTTCGATATCGTTCGTCGTACATTTGGTCCGCTCGATCGGCATCTTGCGCAAGAAACCGGCGAACATCGTCTCGTCGATGAACGGAGGCAAAGGAGCCGTCGCCGCATAGATCATCGCCGGATCGCAGCCGAGAGCGACGGACACCGGCATCCTGCCGCCCCGCGCCTTCCACTTCTCCCACAGGGCGCGGCCGTCCTTGTGCAGATGCCAATGCATACCCGCGGTCTTCTTGTCGTACACCTGCATGCGGTACATGCCGACGTTCTGCCTGCCCGTATCGGGATCCATCGTAAAAACCAGAGGCAATGTCAGGAACCGCCCCCCGTCCTGAGGCCAGCATTTGAGGATCGGCAAGCTGTCCAGGTCGGGATCGTCCTCGACGACTTCCTTGCACGGCGCGCCTAATACCGCCGGAAGCGGCAGCGCGCATCCGAGACGGGCCAGCTTGGGAATAGCCTTCGCCTTCCCGACGAAGCCCATATAGCTCGAAACGTCGATTAGATCGGCGATCTCCGAAGCCAAGCGGTCAAGGCCTTCGCGTCCGGCCTCGGCGCCGAGCGCGTACGCCATTCGGCCGTAGCTGCCGAAGGCGTTTATCAACAGCGGGTATGGCGACCCCTTCACCCGCTTGAACAGGAGCGCCGGTCCGCCGGCCTTCATTACACGATCAGCAATTTCCGTGATTTCCAGATCGCGGTCTACTTCCGTTTCAATTTCCATCAACTCTCCGCGCTCTTTCAAGGCGGAGATGAAGTGTTGGATATCCCTGAATGCCATGGCCTATTATGGTTGTTTCGCCGCGTCGGGAGCAAGTGCGGGAGCAACGCTTTTCGCCTTCTTTCGCTCTACATCGAGGGCTGCGGCGAGGATCTGTTCCCGCAAATCGTCCGATATACCGGACATTTCGGCTAGGGCTCGGATTGCCTTAGCGTCCGCGAATCCGTCGGAAACGGCGCCGGTCAATTCGACGAGGCATTTTTCGGGATCCTCGCCGCCCAAAAGCATCACCCGCGCGATCCTGAATCGGACCGTGCCCTTTCCGCCGACGCCGTCGGCGGAAAGCGAAGACAATATCGCCTTGTAGTTCTCGAGCGCCCGCGCATAAAGAGCCGACGACTCGAGAAACTCGCCGAACTCCATGCGGACCGACGCGTCGTCCTTGAGCTGGAGGACCTTGGCGTACAGATCCGCAGCTTCGGGCATACCCAGATTTTTCTCAATGCCGGCCAGCAGCCGCAGCGCATCCCGATCATCGGGATTGCGTTCCACGAAAGGCTTCAGCTTTTCGAACGCCTCCGCGTATCGGGAAGCCGAAGAAAGAGCCAAAGCAAAATTGTAGCGGGCATCCTCGGTCTCCGGGAGCAAGTCGCCCAAGCGTGCGTACAAAGACAAAGCTCGATCCCAATTCTCGACCTTCATCCAAGAATAGGCGGCGGCCTTGAGCACGGTCGTATTCTGCGGGTCATGCTTCAGCAAGGACTCGAAGCGTTTCGCCGCTTCTTCGGCATCGCCGCGGGCAAAAGCGACGCGCCCGAGATTGTACTCGGAGGCGAAACGCGTTTTCTCGTAGCGCGTTGCCATCGAGAACCAACGCTCGGCTTCCGCGTACTTCCCCAATTCGAAATACGCCGTAGCGATGGAAAAATAATCCTCGGCTTGGACGACCGCGCCGCTGCTGAGAGTCGAGCACGAGACGAGCGAAGCGAAGAAAAGGAGCAGGCAAAGAAAGCGGAGTGAACGCACCGTCAGCCGCCGAGGACCGTATCCTCGATTCTCCCGAGCTGCGAACGGTACAGGCTGGCGATATTGGATCCGTAATCGGCGATGAGCCGAAGGATATTACGAGGATTCTCATCCCCGTCCTTGCCGTTGATGCGATCTCCCGCATCCCCGAGCCCGGGAAGGATATACGCCGCTTCGTTCAGGACGGGGTCCATCCAGAGGGTATAGACATTGCAGTTTTCGATCGCGCGGACCACCCTAAGGGCGCCCTTGAGCGCTGAAATGACGTTGAAGAGGCTCACCGATTTCGGCTTTACGCCCTGATCCAATATGTATTTGACGACAGTGACGAAACTGCCGCCGGTCGCGTTCATGGGATCGGCGAACACGAGATCCTTGCCTTCCAGATCCTCGAGCCTGAAATACGATTTCTCAAGATCGAGTATGTATTCCATATCGTTCTCATGCTTCGAGTCGTCTCGCTTGATCTTGAACAGAGCGAAAGGCGTCACGTACGCGCGAGAAGAATATTCCTGGATTTCCTTCGACATAATCATAGAGGGAAGCAGAGCTCCCCGCAGCATGACGCACATGACGGTATTGTCGATCAAGGAATCGATGTTCGGAATCTTGTGAACCGCGAAATTCTGCACGGGAACCGTGACCGGCGTTTTCACGATCAGATAATTCTTGCTGGCGGCCTCGGTTCCCGCATAGGCGAGCTTGAAAAGCATTTCGTAGGCCCGCTGGATATAGTAGACGAACTCCTGATGGCCGGTTCTCACATCGCGCAGCTTCGAGATAAGCCTGGAAGCTTCCGGATGGCTTTCCTGGGGAGTCAGGAAGGAATACACGTGGATGCGGGACTCGTCCTTGCAGATTTCCTGCATGAGCTTGCCCATCTGGTTGTAAAGGTCGATGAGGTTGCGCTCTTCGCGCTTCCGCTCCTCGGCCGAACGGGCATTGGTGAGGATGCTGAAGGAAAGCATCGCTTGTCGGTAGATACCGTCCATTTTCTCGGAATGAGCCTTGTCGGCCTCCGTGAGATAGCCATCCAGATCCTGGGCCTTCAAAACGATCTTGTTCATGTCGCCATCCTTTTCTAAAAACGGATTCGAGCGCCTAATTCCGCGCCGAAGTCCAGGGACGGTGTCGGCAGCAACGGAATGGAAACGACGGGAGAAAGATAAAGCTCGAATTTGCGGACAGGCCAGAATTGCAGGCCGACCGGCACTCGGAGACCGAACTGCAAATTATTCCCGCTGAATCCGGTGTAGAGGCCGGCGCCCAGGAAATAGCTAAGATTGCGGGCCAGCCCTTCGGCGTCGATCACGTAATAATCCGCTGAGACGTTGAGCATTCCGCCGTTGTCCGCCAGATTGTACTTGAGGCCTATGACGGGAAAGGAACCCCACTTGAGGGAGAGTCCGACTCCGCCGCCCATCGTCGTTCCGAAGCTTCCGTACACGCCGATCCCGGTCAGGCCCAAAGGACCTTCCGCGGCGAAGATGTTCGAAGAAAATGCCGTTCCGAACAGCAACGCTAGACCCAACAAAATACCTTTTCTCATAATTTTCCTCCGATGCTATTTATGCCATCGAAACTACTGCGTGCAGCGCCCGATTTCAATTCCCGATGCTCGGATTCTCCGTCGGCTCCTCGATTTCGGGTTTGACCAGCTGCCTAGACGACCGCCCGGCCCATTCGCCGGCCCCCGGCATTTTCGCGACGATCCGCCATAATGCGGCGGAGCTTTGCCGGTGTCCGTTCGCGTACAAGGAGGCGGCAAGATAATACAGTATCGAGTAGTATTTCGTATCGAGGATATACTTCTCTATATCTTCGATTCGATAGGAAGCGTCCAAAGCGGCCGACAACGTAGTGTAGGCAAATTCGTGGTTGTTCCTGCTCAAAGCATCGAGCACTTCGGTCGACGCGATCAGAAAGGCCGCGAGCAGCTGCGTCAAGGCGCGGTCGTGTCTTCCCGATTTATAATAGTAGACGCCGAGCATTCTATGCGCCCTCAAAGTCATAGGAGACGCATGCCGATACATCTTTAGGAATTTATCCGCACCGTCATTGGCGATGGTGCGGGCCATAGCGTCCCTCGCGAAACCGTCCTTAGCCGAGGTCCAAAGCGAATCCGCTTCAAGAATCTTCGTTAGGATTTTCTCCATCTCGTTGTACTCGAGGCGAACCGCGCGCAGCTCCGCCGCTCGGTATCTAATGGATGTGGCTTCCGCGGGTATTTCCAACACGGCCGCATGGTCGAGGGCTTTCTGATACTGAATCAGCGCGACGCCGGTTTCTCCTTCGATCCTGAATACTTCACCCTTCCAATATTCAGCTTCCGGATACCACTCGAGATCGCTCAAGCGAGAAAGAACCGAATTGACCGAATTGTTGAATTCGGACTTTTCCGCGACGCCGTACAAGGCATTCAGCGCGGAACGGGCTCGGTGGAGATTATGCGAATCGATATAGGACTCGACGCTCGATAGATCATCTCCGAGCCGCCGAAGCTCGAATGTGGAAAGCGCTTCGACCAAAGCGCTTTTCGAATTGTCGTACTGTTCGCGGCGAACGCGAATTGCGTCCTCGAATTTGAGCAACGCATCGCCGTACGACCCTTCCTGGAAAAGGCGCTTGCCCTTTTCCAATATCATCCAATACGGATCGGATGAATCGGCGAAAATTCCGAACGAAAGGAAGAAGCATCCTGCCAATGCGAAAAACCGCTCAAGGACGGGTCTCACAATTTTGAAAGCTCCTCTTCGAAGGCGGAGTCGGCATCCTTAGGGGCTACCGTCCGCACTATTTTGCCGTGCCTGAAAAGGAGGACTTTATCGCCTGCTCCGGTTATCCCGAGATCGGCATGCCTCGCTTCCCCGGGGCCGTTGACCGCGCAGCCCATCACCGCGACGGTCGCATCTTTCTTGAGCGAATACAGGCGATCCCGCCAGCGCTCGGCGAACGCGTGCGTATCGAATCCATTCCGTCCGCAGCGCGGACAAGAGACCAGCACGACGCCGCGGCCTGAGGGGCCTTTCCCGGCGCTGTCGGACACGGCGCCGAGTATTTCGCGTCCGGCTATGACCTCATGCTCCATCGAATCCGACAACGACACCCGTATCGTAGAGCCGATCCCTTCCGCCAGCAGCGAATGGAGGGCGACCGCGTTTCTGACGACGCCTGGAATCAGGGGCCCCGCTTCGGTCACGCCGAGGTGCAGCGGCACGTCATGCCGCGAAGAGAACAACTTATTTGCCGCGATGGTATCGTAGATAGACGACGCTTTCATCGAAACGATTACTTGAGAAAAAGACAATTCATCGAAAACGGCAACTTCGCGCTCGGCGGTTTCTACCAGCGCTTCGGCGCGGGTCTTCTTGCCGGAGTCAACCGCTTTCGCGAGATCCTGCGGCAGGCTGCCCGCATTCACGCCTATACGGATAGGAACGCCTTTATCCGCCGCTTTGCCCACGACGGCTTCGACCTTCGAACGCGTTCCGATATTTCCCGGGTTGATGCGTATTTTAGCGATCGGAAAATCGAGGCAGCGCAATGCTATTTCGTGATCGAAATGGATATCCGCGACGATCGGCATGGCGGTACGCGAGGCCAATACGCCCAGGACTTCCGCCGCACCGATATCGGGCACGGCGAAACGAAGCAAAGAGCAACCGAGCGCGCGAAGCTTCTCGACTCGCGCGACGGTCGCGTCTCCCGCAGGACCCTCCATATCGGAGGGATCGAGCCGGTCTTTCCACATGGTCTGCACGCTGACAGGATAGGTCCCCCCGATCAGAACGGATTCGACATGATCGAACCCGCCAACCTTCACGGTACGGGGAAGCAAACGGCTTTCATCCATGCGGGAGACTGTACATCAGATGGCGCCGAAGGTGAAGGCCATGACGAACAGCGCTACGGTTTCGCACAAGCCGACGACGGTGATGTACTGGCCGAAGCCCTTTCCGGTTTCGCCGAACGCGTCGCAGCTCGAAGCCGAAGCCTTGCCCTGCGCGACCGCGGACATAGCCATCGCGATGCCGCCGGCAATGCCGCCGCCGATGAGGAAGAACGGATCCGCCTTCGATGCGGCCATCCGGCTCATGAGAATGAAGCCGTATATGGTCTGAGTCAGCGGAGCGCCGGCGAAGACGAACAAAAGGAAGCTGGCGGGTTGATTGCGCAGATAGTTCCTCTTCCAAGCGGCGATTGCGGCTTGGCCGGCGATTCCGGCGCCGATCGCGGATCCGATGGCAGCTAGGCCGAGCACGGCAGACGCACCGATCATTCCGATATTCATAGTTGCTCCTTCGACATAGCGTCGTTGATTCCGGTCCGTTCCTTGAACGGACGATATTCGAATCCGGACCACTCCATTCCGAGATGAACCGAGAATTCGAGCATATTCAATCGCACCCCGTGCACGATCACGGAGAGGAAACCGAGAATGATGTTGAATCCGTGGCCGAAGGTCAGGGCGAGGATTCCGAAGAAGAACAAAGAGGCTTTTCCCAGCATCGGCCCGAGCATATTGTTGACCGTCTGGCTGATCGCCAAGCCGGCCAAGCCGACGGCCCACAGCCGGATGTAGGAAACGATATCGGCGAACACGTTCACCACGCCGAGGAACACCGATACGAAATTGGCGAAGCTCGCCAAAATGCTGCGCAAAAGGTTCCCCTCATAGTTCGAGAACACGAAACTCAAGAGGAAACCGCCTCCCAGCAGGTACAGAGAAGGCAACGGCACCGGGAACTTTTCGGAGTTTATGACCAGGTTGAACACGACGCTCACCATGCCGACGACCATCAAGAGCTGACCGAGCTGACCGAGCCATTTGAGGCTTCCGAAATCCCTCCGGATATTCTTCACGTGGGCGATGGACAACTGTATCGTGCCGATAATAAAGCAGAGCACCTTGATGTTGTCGCCCGAAGCGGGATTATCGTTCGATATCCAGTACACGTCGAGCGATTTGAGGATTGCGGGCAGCTTATCCGGATCTATGCCGAGATAAGTCAGCGTCAGCACGCCCCACACCATGGTGAATGCCGACAAGGTCATCAAAAGCCGCACCGCGGTCGGCACGGGTTTCCCCGCTTTCTTCGCCAACAGCGCGAACACCCCGCCTATCGCGAACATCGAAGCGCCGTAGATGGCGTCGCCGAAGATCATAGCGAAGAAGAAGCAGAAGAACAGCAGGAACCACACCGAGACGTCGTATTCCCTATAATTGGGCACCGTGCCGAGGAAATCGAAGATCGGCTGCACGATCGCCACGATAGGCGAATTCTTCAGCTTCGTCGGGACATGATCATCCTCGGCGGGATCATCGACTATCAGAGCCCAGCTGTTGGCGGATGCATGTTTCTTCAGCGCGTCCGCCGCGTCGAAGGGGATGAAGCCGCAGAGCCAAGCGATTCCGTTTCCCTCGGGAAGATCCTCGTCCCGGTCCATTCCTGCGCGGGCCGCCTCGAACTCCATATCGACCAAAGTACGATCTATGGCTCCAAGCAGTTCGCCGTCCCTGGTCGAAAGGTACGTCAGCTTTTTTTCAAGCTCGGCGATTACGGCTCTTCGTTCATCGATCGAAGCTTTCAGCGCGGATCGGGAGCGCTCGGGCAACGCGAAAGGCGTTTCCCCCGGGATGGGAGAGTCAAGCGAAACGCATCGAACGAACGTCTTGGACCGGGAAAGAACGATCACTCGAACATCCGGACCCAAGGCATCGTACGCCTTCACGGTCAACTCGTAAGGAGTCAGGACGACGCCGGAAGCCCCTAAAACGCGAAGCTCCTCGGGTTCGAAATCGCCCCACCCCTCGATTCGGCTGATTTCCTTGAGTTCAGCGGAAATGGCTTCCTGTTCCGACTTTCTCGCCTCGGAAAGAGCCAGGGTCTCGCCTTCAAGCGTGCCTTCGAAACTGTACGGTACGGGAGCGGGCCCTTTCTTCTGCGGCTTGAAATTACGAAGGACGCCGACCGAGGAATCCAGCTTCGATTTGCGCTCCGTCAGGGCCGTCAGGGCATCGGAAGCTGCGCTCTTGATCTCCAAGTGCACGACCCCGAGTTTCCGCAATTCGACCAAGGCGGCTTCCCGCTCCGCTTCCATGACGACGAGCGAGATTTTCTTCATCGGTACGATCATGTTGCCGCCTTCTCCATGCCCCGCTTCGCGATTTTTCCCCGAACGACGGCGGCCGTCTGCTGATCGCCGAGATAAACGCCAATCTTCTTAATGTTCGCCCGCGCCTCGGGAATCTTTATCTTTTCGAACAGATTGACGCGTTGGGTCGTCGTACGCAGCTCGCGTTCGAGCCGACGCCGCTGCTCTTCGAGGGTAGACGCCTCGAGATCGAGCAGCAGCACCTTCCGCACGTTATCCACCGCCGCATCAAGCCAGAGCGGAGTCTTCACGAGATCGTACGAAGCAACCTCGAAATCGGCGCCCTTGAATACGGGTATCTCCACGCCGGCGATATTGCCCGACGCGGTACGCAGCTCCGTAACTTTGAGGAGCCCCGGAACGAATACGTTCTTTTCGCCGAATACGGCGATCCACGACTTAAAGGACTCGTCGACGCGCTCCTTCTCCGCGCGAAGCTCACGAATCCGCGCTTCGGTGGTCCGGATTTCCATCTGGAGCTGCTGCTTCTTGAGCATCAGGGTCGGCAGATACCGACGATACATCTTCAGTTCGTCTTTCTGCTTCTTGAGCTCGTTCTTGGTCAGCTTGATCTTCGCCATGTCCGCCTCCGGCTTACGCCGACTTCGGCCAGAACTTTTCGATCAGCTCGGTCCTCAGTCCGGTCTCTTCCGGCGCGAAACACGAGGCCAAGATCTCCCAGCCCAGATCCAACGCCTTCTCCAAAGGAATGTTGACGGACAAATCCATCATTCCCTTTTCGAACTTCTCGCCGTACTTGAGAAGCTTGGCATCCCAATCCGACATCATGAAGCCCATCGCCTTCTTCTCGAGCGTATCCTTGTAGGCGGCGTAAAGCTTGATCATGCCGTCCATAAGCGCGCGGTGGTCGGGCCGGGTCTTGCCGTTGACCTGCTGCTTAAGGCGAGAAAGCGAACCGAAAGGCTCGATGCGGCCGTTCTTGAGGTAATACTGGCCTTCGGTGATGTAGCCGGTATTATCCGGCACCGGATGCGTGACGTCGTCGCCCGGCATCGTCGTGACGCCGAGAATGGTGATCGATCCGGCGGTTTCGAAATCGACGGCCTTCTCGTAGCGCGAAGCGAGCTGGCTATAGAGGTCGCCCGGATAGCCGCGGTTCGAGGGAACCTGCTCCTGGGTGATGGCGATTTCCTTCATGGCGTCCGAGAAGTTCGTCATGTCGGTCAGGAGAACGAGCACGTCCTTGCCTTGGAGAGCGAACTGTTCGGCGACGGCGAGGGAAACGTCGGGGACCATGAGGCACTCGACCACCGGATCGGCGGCGGTATGAACGAACATGACCGTGCGCGAAAGAGCGCCGCCGTCTTCGAGGGCGTCCTTAAACGAAAGGTAATCGTCGTACTTGAGGCCCATGCCTCCGAGCACGATGACGTCGACTTCGGCCTGCATCGCGATGCGCGCGAGCAGCTCGTTGTACGGCTCGCCGGACACCGAGAAGATCGGCAGCTTCTGCGATACGACGAGCGTGTTGAACAGGTCGATCATCGGGATGCCGGTGCGGATCATGCGCCGGGGAAGGATGCGCTGCGACGGATTCACCGAAGGACCGCCGATCGGTATGAGGTTCTCCTTCAGCGTCGGACCCTTGTCGCGGGGCTCGGCCGATCCGGTGAAGACCCGCCCGAGCAGGTTGTCGGAGAACGAAACGCGCATCGACGTCCCGAGGAAGCGCAGCTGGTCGCCCGTCGAAACGCCGCGGCCGCCCGCGAATACCTGCAGGGAAACCAGATCGTCCTGGAGCCTGATCACTTCCGCGAGGGAAGTGCCGAACTTCGTGTCGATCTCGGCGAGGTCGCCGTAGCGGATGCCCTCAGCCCTAACGGTGATGACGTTGCCGGTGATCGATTCGATTTTGCTGTATACCTTCTTCATGGCGTCCTTCCCGTCCTACGCTTTGAACTTGGCGGATTCGCCGCCTTTGGCCCGCTCGGCGATCGTCGCCCGAAGCTCCTTCTCCAACGAAGCGAACCGCTCGCTCTTCCATTCCGATCCGTTGAAATCGAGGAACTTCTGCCTGAGCTTGTTGAACCAGTTGCGGGCTTCTTCCTTGTCCTTGAAAGAGAAGGAAGCCTTGAGGATCTCGATGATGAGGGAAAACACGTAGTCCTGGCGCTCGGGACTGACCGCAGCGTCGACCGCGTCGAAGGAGTTCTGCTGGAAATAGACCGAATCCAGGAAGTTGCCTTTCAGGTAGATGATGTAGTCGTCGAGGCTCGTGCCCTCCTCGCCGACGACCTTCATCATCTGCTCGACTTCCGTGCCGCGGGCCATGAAGCCGTGGGCGTACTTCACTCTATCCGCAGCGATTATGCCCTTGTACTTGGACCAGGAATCCAGGGGGTGGATCGCCGGATATTTGCGCGCATCGGAACGTTCCCGGGAAAGTCCGTGGAACGCGCCGACGACCTTGAGCGTAGCCTGGGTGACCGGCTCCTCGAAGTTGCCGCCCGCGGGACTGACCGTACCGCCGATGGTTACCGATCCGAGGTTCCCGTCGTTGAGCCGGACGATGCCGGCGCGCTCGTAGAAGCTCGCGATGACCGACTCGAGGTACGCGGGGAACGCTTCCTCGCCGGGGATTTCCTCGAGGCGTCCGGACATCTCGCGCATGGCCTGCGCCCAGCGGCTCGTGGAATCGGCCAGCAGGAGGACGTGCAAGCCCATCTGACGGTAGTACTCCGCCAGCGTGACCGCGGTGTAGACCGACGCCTCGCGCGCGGCGACCGGCATGGAGGAAGTGTTGCAGATGATTATCGTCCGCTCCATGAGGGACTTCCCGGTCTTGGGATCGAGGAGTTCGGGGAACTCCTTGAGCGTCTCGACGACCTCGCCGGCGCGCTCGCCGCATGCGGCGAGGATCACGACGTCGACGTCGGCGTGGCGGCTGGTGATCTGCTGGAGCACCGTCTTTCCGGCGCCGAACGGGCCGGGGATGCAGTAGGTGCCGCCGCGGGCGACAGGGAAGAAAGTGTCGATCAGGCGGACGCGGGTGACCATCGGATCGACCGGCTTAAGTCGCTCGGCGTAGCAGTCGACGGCGCGCTTGACCGGCCAGCGGAAAGACATCGTCAAGGGAATCTTTTCCCCTTTCGGGTCGGTGAGTTCGGCGACGACGTCGCGGATCTTGTACTTTCCGGGGCCCTTGATGGAGCTGACGGTATAGGTGCCGTAGCGGTCGAAAGGCACCATGATGCGATGCGTGAACGCGCCTTCGGGTACGGTGCCCAGGCAGTCGCCGCGGGCGACCGCATCGCCGACTTTCGCGACGGGGGTGAATTCCCACTCGGCGTCGGTTGACAGAGCATCCAGATAGATACCGCGCTCGAGGAAGTAGCCGGCTTTCTCGGCCAACTGCGGCAACGGATTCTGAAGGCCGTCGTACACTTGGCCGAGGAGGCCCGGCCCGAGCTCCACCGCAAGCATGTCGCCGACGAATTCGACGTCGTCGCCGACCTTGATGCCCTTGGTCATCTCGAAGACCTGGAGCTGGCAGATGTCGCCGCGGATGCGGATGACTTCGCTCTTCAGCTTCTTATCGTCGACCCTGACGTAGCCGACTTCGTTCATGGAAACGATGCCGTCGAAGCGGACACCGACCATGTTGCCGTTGACGGCCGTAATCTTTCCTTTCGTTCCGGTCATTTCGGTTCTCCCGATTCAATGCTTTTTGGGGCCGCTTCCAGAACGGAAGCGTAGATCGCCTTATATTCGGCGAAACCCTCCTCGATGCGGAATAAATCCTTTCGCTCGAGAAGCTCTAATTTCAATAGATAGGCGTATGCGACATCCCTGCCGAAATAGTCGAATCCCTGGAAGGACTCGATAGCGGCCCAGCGCGCGCGGTCCAACGCCTGCTCGGCTTCGAGCGGAGACTCGAGCGAAAGCGCGTTCTTAGCGACGGACGAGGCGTCCATCGGATCGGCGGGGGCCTCGGGAAGACCGGCCGCGTCCCGTTTGAGCTGCGCGGCCCGACCGCGAGCCAGATTGAGGCGAAGGGCGCGTTCCCAAGCGAGCCAGCAGTCGATCAAGTCGGAGCCGGTCGGAGCGGCCGGCTCGTACGCGTCCGGGAAAAGGGCGCAACGGCTCAACAGGGCGGCGTCCTGCTCCGTCATGAGACCGCGGCAAAGCTCAAGAAAATGCTCTGAACTCATGGGAGCCGCGGCGCCGTACGACAAGGCAGGCAACTGAGCTACTAGGTAATAGTAGGAACCCACGGCTAGATCCCCTTCGCCGCAGCCTTCATGATCTCCGCAAGCCGGGGATTGAGGTAGGAGGCCAACAGTTCGGAGACGGCCTCGGCGCTGAAATCGTAATAGGCCGATCCGTCCTTCGAGGCGATCTTGAAGCCGGCTCCGAGAGAACGGTCGCCTTTCAGCGTAACGCCCTTTTTAATTTCAGCCGCGAGCTTTTCGGAGAAGAACGCATCGAGCTTGGAAAGAGAATCGGCCGGCATAAGCACTTCGAGCGAATCGCCGCTTTTCAGAGACCAGGATTTCAGGATCTCGGGGACCACGGACTTCAGCGCATCATCCGAATAGGCTCCGGCAGTCTCGCGGCCGACGATGACGCCGAGCAGCGCCTCGATTTCTGATTTGAAGGAAAGCACCACATTGCGCGATGCCTGCTGCAACGCCGCGTCGCCGGCCTTCTCGAAACGTTCCGCGTCCTCTTTCGCTTTCTCGACGAGGGCGGCGGCTTCCTTCTTCGCCGCTTCAATGATGCGCTTGGCTTCCGCTTCAGCTTCCGCCTTGCTCCGGGCGGCTTCGGCGGACGACTTTTCGATACCGTCTTTTTTTATCTTATCGATCAGTTCCTGCAGCTGGATGTCCATAATCCCCTCTTCAGATGCGTATGGTATAAGCCGCGGCCGACGGACATGCCGCCGGACCGCGAGGAGAGCGCAAGTATTCAGGCCACTCGTTCGTTCACATACTTCAAGACTTTGAGCAGTTTCCGTTTCGCGATGCCGTAAACGGCTTCGGGATCCTCGAACTCAAGAACTTCGCGCTGAAACAGGGCGTCCACAGCGGAAGCGAAAGCTTCTAAAGAATCATAGCCCTCAAGCGAAACCTCGTCAATCGATAAAAGAATATTTTTTAATCCGGAAATTTCACGCGCGAGCAACGCCTCGTTTTCCTGGTAAACGTAATTCGTGATCTTTTCCTCGCTGCGCCGCCTCTCGTATATCAAAGAAAGATCCTCGATATCTTCCAGGCAATCTTCGAGTTCTGCTTTCAATACCTTCAGGAAGAATCGTCTGCGCTCGGGCATAGCGGCCTCCTCGGCTTGTTCAGCCGATGCAAATTTTAATTGAAGCGAGCCGACCCCGCAAGATTGGCCCAGCTACCATTCAAACGAAAAGACCGCCTTTTCCCGATATTTTCGCTCGGGTCCGAAAATGCAATCCGGAAACTCCGGATGATTCGGAGAATCCGGGAAATGCTGAGTCTCGAGGCAGAATCCGGCATGCTTATCGTATATCGATCCCCGCTTGCCTTGGATGTTCGAAAGGAAATTGCCCGTGTAGAACTGGACGCCCGGTTGGGTTGCGGACAGCCTGAGCGTCCTTCCCGAGGAGGGCTCGAAAACTTCGGCGCAGGGCCTAAGGTCTCCCGCCGCGCCGTCAACCGCGAAGCAGTGGTCATAGCCTCCGCCGGCTTCGGACAGGTCGCGGCCGACGCTTTTGCGTACGCTGAAATCGAAAGGGGTCCCCGCCGTCGGAGCGACGATGCCGGTGGGAAGGAGCGTAGAGTTGACCGGCAGATAGGACGAGGAGAAGAGCTTCACCTCGTGCCCGAGTATGTCGCCGCGGCCTTCGCCCTTGAGATTGAAATAAACGTGGTTGGTCAAGTTTACAGGGCTGGGGGCATCAAGCTTGGCCCGATATTCAGCCGTCAGCTCGGCGTCGCCGGTAAGTCCGTATATGACGACGGCGTCCATCGAGCCAGGATACCCTTCGTCTCCATCGCGGCTGGAAAGGGAAAGGCGCACGTATACGCCGCCTTTTTCCTCGTAGGCTTCGGCATCCCACACCTGCTTGTCGAAGCCTCTCGTCCCGCCGTGAAGAGAGTTGGGCCCGTTGTTCTTCGCGAGGGCGTAGGTGCTTCCGTTGAGCGTGAAACGCCCATCGGCGATGCGGTTCGCGCAGCGGCCGATCGTCGCGCCGAAATACGGATGCTTGCGCGTATAGGGATCGAGGGTGGAGAAGCCGAGCACGACGTCGTCGCGGCTCCCCGAACGCGAGGGCACCATAAGGGAAGTCAGAATGCCGCCGTAGGTGCTCACGCCCAAGGAGAGATCCCCCGCCTTCAACTGGAAGAGGTCTACTTCTTCACCTGAGGAAAGCACGCCGAACGGCTTCTTTTTGATTTTCACGATACGGCTCCTTTTGCTCGACTCCGCCGGAAATTGTAGCCTCACTTTCCCGACGCCGCAAGCGCGGCCGATGAAAAAACGGAACTTGAAACAGGGAGCCCGCGCGCGGTACACTTCAACGCATGGATCGCTTTTTCGATCGCCTCGGCGATGTCATCAAGAATTTCTTGGACGACGAGGACCAGAAACTGTTCGGCGGGAATCGGTCCCGCTCAGCCTTCAAGGATCCCGACCTCGACGCGGCCGAGGCCGAACTCGACGAATTCCTCAATCGAGGCAAGCGCGGCCAGACCGATCGAAAATCAGCCGGAGGCGCCTGGAGCGATCCGCGCCACGACGAGCGCTTCGGGCCGTCCGACGACGACTTCAGGCCCCGAGGCGGACGCATGCCGGGGAGCGGCTCCGCGAAATCGGCGCCGGCCGTGCCGGAAGCCTTGCGGAAAGACTTCGACGAACTCGGCGTACCCTTCGGCGCTTCCGCCGAGATCTGCAAAAGCGCCTATAAGAAACTGCTGAAAACCCACCATCCCGACCGGCACGCCGGACACGAAGGCAACATGCGCAAGGCGAC
>QKCO01000022.1 GCA_003245635.1 Treponema sp. | reverse complement strand
GCTATCGATATAGGGGATGCGAAACGCAATGCGTTCACGGGGAATCCGCCGCCGCGCGTAGGGGCGGTACGGGATCCGCGACCGGAACCGCCGCGCGGCGGTCCACGGTATCGTCTTATACTATATCGCTTTTACCGAACAGTGAAAAGGGCCGCCCCGCCTTACCTGATTTCCCGGGCGAGCACTTCGGAGAAGCCGGCCGCGCCGAGCTCGCGCGCGTATCGGTCGATCTCGGAGGCGGCGATTTCGGGCACGACCACCCGGTAGAGTTCGCCGTTCCGTTCGTAGGCGGCCGCGATGCCTGCGGCCTTGAGCTTCTCGAAGGCTTCCGCCGCGTACCGGGCCATCTTGTACGATCCGACCTGCAGCCGGTAGCGTTTGCCGTTCGTCGGATCGATCGGGCCGGGAAGCACCCGGGCCACCGCTTCCGCTTGCGGCGCGGGTGCGGGGGAAACGGCCGGCGCTTCGGCGACGGGCGGCGCTTCCGGAATGACGGCGCTCCGGACGTTCGGGAGCGCCTGATCAGGCGCCGAAACGGGCGCCGGCATCGAAACCGCTTCGGCGGTCTCGATCACCACCGGAGCGGTTCCCGTCGCCAGCATGTCCAGCTTCTCGGCCGCGGCCCGGGACACGTCGACGATGCGGGCCGAGACGTAGGGACCCCGGTCGTTCACCCGGACGATGGTCATCTTCCCGTTCTGGGTATTCGTGATGCGGAGCATCGTCCCGAAGGGGAGGGTCGGATGCGCTGCGGTTTCTTTCTTGGAATCGAAGGCTTCTCCGGAGGCTGTCGGCTTGCCGTCGTATTCGCTCCCGTACCAGGAGGCGATCCCTTCCTGCCGGAAGGGCGCAGGAGCGGCGGCCGTTTGGGCGAACATCGACGCGGAGGCGATCAGGCAGCACGCGGCGAGCGCGGCGCGGATAGGAAATCTGTTCATGCTTTCTTATCGGAACAGAGCCGGTCCGCATTGAGCGGCGTTTGCTTCGGTCAATCCACCCACCTGATCTTGTCGGGAGCGCTTTCGGAAACGAAGATGCGTTCGTATTTGCCTGAATGCGAGACTCCCGGGTTTTCGGGGAAATACGTTTTCCTGAAGAACCAGACCACGTCGGCCATCGCCGCGGCGGAATCGGTTTCGGCGTAGCGGAAGTATATGTCCCGTTCTTCCAGAACCGCGGCGGTCTTCGGATCGTCGACCAGCTCGGGATCGGTGAATCGCCTGATCTCCGACCGGAGCCCTCCGAAACGCGCGCTCGCAATCGTCAGCATGCGCAGGTGCTTCCGCTCGTCCATCCAATAGATTTCGTAGACGCCGCCCACCGCGGGCACCGTTTTCGCGATTTCCCATCGGTCGGCGGTGCGCAGGGCCGACCAGGCGACTTGGTAGTATGCGTTCTTGCCGTTCGACCGAGCGAGAATTCCGGAAGCCATGGAAGGACGTTATCACATTTTTCGCGGATTCCAAAGGTAAAAAGTACGTTTTTGCATACACTGGAGAAATGATATTGTATAAAGAATCATACTGCTTGCGTCTCTTCGTTTTTATATTTGTTTCTCATCTTATTATAAATTGTTGTATTTACAATATATATTTAATGGTAATTGAAGATTATCAGCTTTGGCACGGTAATTGCATTTAATAAAGCGAGTAGTCATCACCTACTCGAGGAGTAAAGAATATGGCGACCAAGCGGGACGAACGGCAACAAGAAGACGCGTTGCGGGCCTACTTCGATCAAATCAAGGCGACCCCGTTGCTCACTTTCGAGGAAGAGCTCGAGCTTTCCCGGCGGATAAGGAAAGGCGACGAACTCGCCCGTCAGAAGCTGATCGAATCCAATCTGCGCCTGGTCGTCAAGATTGCCAAAGCCTTCGTCACGGTTGACGTGCCCTTGCTCGACCTCATCCAGGAAGGCAATCTCGGTCTCATAAGGGCCGCCCAGAAATACGATTACCGCAAGAACGTCCGTTTTTCCACCTACGCGAACTGGTGGATCAAGCAGGCGATCACCCGCGCCTTGGCGAACAAGCGCCGCACCATCCGCCTTCCCCACCGGAAGGAGGAAGCGCTCAAGAAGATCCAGAAGGCTTACAATTCCCTCAGCCAGCGCTATATGCGCCGTCCCTCCACCGAGGAGATCTCGAAGGAAGTCGGCATCTCGGTGTCCGACGCCGAAAGCATCCTCAATTTCGCCAACGGCATAGTATCGCTCGACGCGGAGACCGGAGAGGATTCGGGATCGCTCATCGACCTGTGCGAGGACTTCACCTACAGCCCCGACCGCGAGGTCATCCGCGAATCGGTCCGGACCGAAACGCTCTCCTTCCTCGAGCGGCTGCTGGACCGCGAGAAGCAGATACTGATGTACCGCTTCCAGTTCTACGGCGGCGAGCGCTACACGCTCAAGCGCATCGGGGACGAGCTCGGCATCTCTCCGGAAACCGTGCGCCAGATCGAGATCCGCGCGCTCAAGAAGCTCAAGATCCAGGCCGCCGAGCTCAAGGATTATATCTACGTTTGACCGCCCGCGCGGCCGCCGATCCGCGGCCGCCTTGACCAAGGCTGCGTAAGCCGGTAGGGTTTCGGCGGTGAAAAGCGTTACGGGGCGCGCCGGAAAGACCGGCTCGACGAAGCCGAGAAGAAAACGGAAAGCCAAGCCGACGCCGCGCGACGGACTCAGGGCGGCGGCCGTGGCCGCGCTGTTCGTCGCGGTAGCGGGCGCTTCGGCCTTCGTCGTCGCGCTCTCCCGTTCCGCCGCGTCGGTTCCGCCGCCGCTTGAAGCGCCCCCCTCGGCGCAGGCGGTTCCGGAAACGGCTCCCGCCGTCGAGGTTCCGGTTCCGGTCGGCGTTGTCGAGCCGAAGCCGGCCGCGGCGCTTCCGTCGCCTCCCGCCTCCGTAAAAAGCCCCCCCAAGACGAATCCGTCGCCGATCCGCGAAACCCCGAAGCCGGTTCCGGTGGCCGTCCGTTCCGCGCCGCCGCCCGAACGCGATCCCCGGCCCGCACCGAGGAAGAAGGGTACGGTCGTCTTTGTCATCGACGACGTCGGGAACAATCTGCACGAGCTCGATCCGTTCCTGAAGTACCCCGGGCCGCTCACCGTCGCGGTCCTGCCCGGCCTTCCCCATTCGGCCGCGGCGGCCCGGCGCGCGCGCGCCGCGGGCAAGGAAGTGCTGCTCCATCAGCCGATGGAGGCGATAGGAGGACAAAATCCGGGACCCGGCGCCATCTATACGGGTATGAATGAAGCGGAGATCCGGGCTATACTGGCGCGGAACGTCGCCGAAGTCGGCCCGGTCGTGGGAATCAACAACCACCAGGGTTCGAAGATAACGGCGGACGAGCGGACGATGAAGATCGTGCTTGCCTTCTGTCGGGAACGCGGGCTCTTTTTTCTGGATTCGAGGACTACCGCGGAGACTGTGGCTCCCGCCGTTGCAGCGGGATTGGGAATGAGCGTCAGGGAGCGCGATGTGTTTTTAGACAACATACCGGAACGGGCGGCGATGATCCGCTATCTGCAGGAAGGGCTCCAGAAAGCCGAGAAGAAGGGATCCGCCGTCATGATCGGCCACGCCTGGTCTTCCGAGCTGGCTTCGACGCTGCAGGAATTGTATCCCGAGCTCATCGAGCAGGGTTTCTCGCTTTCTTCGATCGCGCGCATCATGATGGGGACATACGACGATGAGGGTCTTGGGGATTGAAAGCTCCTGCGACGAATGCTCGGCCGCCGTCGTCGTAGACGGCGAGCGGGTTCTGAGCAACGTCGTAGCGACCCAAATTCCGTTCCATGCCGTGTACGAGGGCGTGGTTCCCGAGATCGCCAGCCGCATGCACACCGAGTGGATATCCTCGGTCGTCAAGCGCGCGCTCGCGGAAGCGTCCCTGCGCCCCGGCGACGTGGACGCGGTCGCGGCGACCGCGCGGCCGGGGCTGTCGGGGTCGCTTCTGGTCGGCCTGTCCTTCGGCAAGGCCTTCGCCTGGGCGCGCGGACTGCCGTTCATCGCCGTCGACCACATGCTCGCGCACCTCTACGCGCCCCAGCTCGAGACGAAGGTGACCTATCCCTTCCTCGGGCTCCTGGTTTCCGGCGGGCACAGCATCATCTGCCGCGTCGACGGGTTCGACGACCTGACCGTGCTCGGAACGACGATCGACGACGCGGTCGGGGAAGCCTTCGACAAGGTCTCCAAGCACTACGGCTTCGGCTATCCGGGAGGCGCGTACATCGACGAGCTCGCCAAGAAGGGCGACCCGCTCGCCTTCCGCTTCCCGCTGCCCAATCTGCACAAGGGCGAACACCGCTACGACGTATCGTATTCGGGGCTCAAGACCGCGGTCGTCAACCAGCTCGAGCAGTTCCGCGCGAAGGGCGCCGAGGCGACCCGCGAGAATATCGCCGCGTCGTTCCAGAAGACCGCGGTGGACATCCTTCTCAGGAGCCTTTTCCGCGCGGTCGAGGATACGGGCCTGACGACGATCGTCGCCGGCGGCGGAGTGGCCGCCAATTCCTACCTGCGCGCCCGGCTGGCCGAGCGGAAGGATCTGCGCTGCCTGTTCCCGCCGCTCTCGCTCTGCGGCGACAACGGCGCGATGATAGCCGGCGTCGGATACCGCTTCCTCGAGCGCGGCGACCGCTCGGGACTCGACGCGACCGTTTCGGCGCGGGTTCCCGCCTTCAAGAGACGCTACCCCTAAGGAGGATACGCTATGGATGTACGAGGAAAGACCGCGCTCATAACCGGCGGCGGGACCGGCATCGGCCGCGCCTGCGCGCTGAAGCTGTCCGCTCTCGGCGCGAACGTCGCCGTCAACTATTCGCGGTCGGCGGCCGAAGCGGAAGTCCTGGCGGCCGAGATTTCGGCGGCGGGAGGCCGTGCCGTCGCGGTGAAGGCAGACGTGTCGAAGGACGCGGAGGTCAAGGCGATGGCGGCGCGCGTCGAGTCGGAGTTCGGCTCCATCGACATCCTGATCAACAACGCCGGAAGGACCCATTTCGTGGACCTGGCCGATCTCGATTCGATCGAAGAGTCCCAGTGGGACGAGATTTTCGGGACCAACGTGAAGGGGACCTTCCTGACGACGCGCGCCTGCGCGCCGATGCTGAAGAAGGCCGGCGGCTGCGTGGTCAGCGTCGCATCCATAGCGGGAATCAGCGGAAAGGGGAGTTCCCTGCCGTATGCCGTCTCGAAGGGCGCGATCATCACGATGACCAAGAGCCTTGCGCGCTCTCTCGCGCCCGCGGTGCGGGTGAACGCGGTCGCTCCCGGCATCGTCAATACGCGCTGGGTCGCCGGCAAGGGCGGCCACGTGAGCCGGATGTCCGACGGAACCCTGCTCGGCCGCGTGGCGGAAGCCGAGGACGTCGCCGAGGCGATACTCGGCCTCGTGCTCCACGGGGACTTCATCACCGGCCAGACGGTCGTCGTCGACGGCGGCTACTGCCTGTAGCGGCGCGGCCGCCGGTTCAGTCGGCTTCTTCTTCGGTGACGACCTGCGCGGACGCAAGCCCTTCCTCCGCCACCGCCAGCAGATCCTCGTTATCCTGGTAGAGGCGGGGCGCGGCCGGGACGGGAGTTTCCGCGATGCGGCGGGCGATGGCCCTGACGGTCGACGCGTAGGGTGAGTTCGTACCCGCCGCGATCGCCGGCCGGCGCTCCACGATGGAGCGGGGGATCGAATCGTCCTTCGGGGCGAAGCCGATGTATTCGAGCCCGATGCCGAGGTTCTTTCCGACGATGTCCCGCAGCCGCGCTCCGACGGCCAGGTCCCGGCTCGAGCGGCCCATGTTCAGCACTACGCGCGGATAGAGCGTCGACAGCTGCGCGACCGCGGCCGGCGCCGTCTGGGGAAAGGCTTCGACCAGGCGCGCGGCCAGCGTCTTGAACGATTCGTCGGTCCCCTCGATCTTCTTCGACACGAAATCGACGATCATTCGCCGCT
>QKCO01000033.1 GCA_003245635.1 Treponema sp. | reverse complement strand
AGCAGTACCGCCGCCGTCAATGCGTATGCGGTTCTTTTCATTGCTTCCTCCATGATTGCGGCTCATCGCCGCATGCGTATAAGGTACCGCATTCAGAGTCGAAAAAGGAGTTTCCCGATTAGTATTGACATTTTTTTACGTACGGGTTAGAAATACCCCCGTCAGGCCGCTGTAGCTCAGTTGGTAGAGCAAAGGACTGAAAATCCTTGTGTCAAGAGTTCGATTCTCTTCGGCGGCAAAAACCCTCCCGGTGCGGAGGGTTTTTGATTTCAGAATTATTATTCGTTATTATCCTTCCGCAACGCTTCCGCTTGAATTACAATACGTTTGGTTGCATCGATGAAAATAAGTAAACCGGTAAAGAAACAAATATTCGTAATCCTCTGCGTTCTGTTTTCCCTGCCCTGCCTTTTTCCCGATTCGCCGCGGCTCGGACCCTGGACGCGCGAATCCACTTCTTTCGTCGAGCTGCCGTTCTTCACGCTCGAGCGTATGATGCCTCGGCCTTTTTCTACGCCGGAAACGTTCTCCGCGCGTTTGTCCGGTCTCGAGCCAGGCGTCGCCTACGTCGTCTCATTGCCTTACGCCGCGGGACTCTCGATAGCGGACCCCGCCGGAGAAGGGAAATACGATTCTTCAGGCAGCGTTTCCATCATCGCTGCGCCGAAAGGCAGCGCTCTGTCCGTTTCCGCGTCCGTATCGCCGGGATTGGTTTCGCCGGAATTGTCCCTGCGCGGCGCGCGCGTACAGTCCGTTTACCGTTCAGCGGCGGCTCTCGCGGTGCCCTGGTTCGTACTGTCGCTTTTCACCTTCCTTTTTGTCGTCCGCGCCGTATCGGGAATCCGCTCTGCGTTCATGGACCGGATGCGAATCTACGAAGCGTTCAACGGGCTGGCCTCCGTCGCCGCGCTGCTGCTCGTCGCGGCCGCGTTCCGATACGTTTCCTTGCCCGCGTTTCCGCTGTTTCCGGCGGAGGTGGAAAGCCGGCTGCGGACGATCGGCGGGATCCTTTTCGCGGTGGCCGCATCCGGCGGCATTCTTGCGGCGAAGCCCTTTAGGGGCGGCGCCGCGGTATTCATCGCATATGTCGTCGTCGGCGCCTTCGCCTGCGCGGCATCCGCGCTGCCGTTCCTGCCGGCACCGCTGCCGCTGGCGGCGTTCGGCCTCCTTTCCTTCCTGGTCTCCCTTGTGGTCGCGGTGGTTCTTTTCGTTTCGCGGCTCCGTTTCGATGCCGTTCTCTCTCTCTTCGCGGCTATGGCTTCGGTCTCGCTCTCTCTTTCCGCTTTCGTAGTCGATCCTGCTTTCGAGTCGCTGCTCTCCGTCGCCGCTCCCGTTCCCTTCATCCTCGCCAGTTTCCGCGTCCGCAGACCGACCGTCCGCAAGGAAGCCGCCGAGCCGGTGCTGTCGGATTACGTCGACCTGGTCTCCATCGCCCTGACCCGTTTCGTACCCAAGGAATTCCTGGCGATCCTGAACAAGGAGAACGCATCGGAGCTGAAGCTCGGCGACCACGTGAAGAAGGACATGACCATCTTCTTCTCGGATATCCGGTCGTTCACTTCCCTTTCCGAAGGGCTCACGCCCGAAGAGAATTTCCGCTTCATCAATTCGTACCTTTCGCGCGTGGTTCCGGTCGTCACCGACCACGGCGGTTTCGTCGACAAGTATATCGGAGACGCGATCATGGCGCTCTTCCCGTCGGAAGGCGGGGCGGACGCCGCGGTCCGAGCCTCCATCGAAATGCAGAAGCGGATAGTGGAATACAACGGACATCGCGCAAATTGCGGGTATCGCCCTCTGGCGATGGGCATCGGCCTTCATACAGGCACGCTCATGCTCGGCGTCGTCGGCGTCGAGGACCGCATGCAGAGCACCGTCATTTCGGATGCGGTCAATCTGGCCAGCCGGCTCGAGAGCATCACGAAAGTCTTCAACGTTTCGCTCGCCATCAGCGAGGAGACGTTCAAGAGCCTTGCCGATCCGGGCGCCTACATGTACCGCTTCATCGGCAAGGTCCGCGTCAAGGGCAAGCTCGAGCCGGTTTCGGTGTTCGAGATCTTCGACGGAGTCGACGAAGCGCTCCTGGATAGGAAGATGAAGGCGAACCGCTTTTTCGAGCAGGGCATGCTCGCCTACTACCAGAAGGATTTTCCCGGCGCCATGTTCTATTTCCGCAAGGTGATCGAGGTTTTGCCCGAGGACGGAGCTTCGGCTTTCTATCTGGACAACTGCTTGGCGAAAGCGCGCGTCTGAGAGGAGGACCATGAGAATCGCCGTGCTCTGCGCCCGCGAGGACAAACAGCTCGCGCTCGACGTCATGAAATTGCTGAAGACCTCGCGGATCAATGCGTCGGCCTTCATCGTGGGCGAAGCCTGGAAGGGGGAAAAGCGGCGTCTGGATGATGTCCTTGCGCCGGCGACGCATATAATCGTCGTTCTGACCGGATATTCGTCTTCCAGTTCGTGGCTGCCGTTCGTCGCGGGGCTTTCCATCGGGTCAGAGCGTCCGATGGTACTCTACCGGCCGTCGAGGTTCCCTTCCCAGGAAACGTTCCTTTCTCCGTTCTTCCTTCTGCTCTCCTTGGAGGATTTGTCGTCGTTCCTGGACGCCGAATCCGTCGAATGGCACGCGATCGCCGATCGGCGGAACGCCCGGCGCGAACTCATGGAGCTCGGCGTCTCGTTCCGCGGAGAATCGTTCTCCGATTGCGTGCGGGAGGGAAACGCGCACGCGGTCGAGCTGTTCCTCAAGGCCGGGCTGCCCGCCGACACCCGCGACAAGAAGGGGGTGCCGATCCTCTGCCTCGCGGCGCGTGAATGCAACCGAGGCATGGTCGCGCTTCTGCTGGAGAACGGCGCTTCGGTGGACCTGCAGGCGGAGGACCGCGGCAATTCGGCGCTGATGGACGCGGTCGCCGGTTCCTGCGGCGAGATCGTCGCGGATCTGCTCGCGGCCGGCGCGGCGCTCGATCTGACGAGCAAGGACGGGCAGACGGCTCTGGTGCTCGCCGTCGGCAAGAACGATTCGAAGACCGCCGCCCTGCTGCTGGAAGCGGGTGCCGATCCCGACATCGCGGACAAGCTCGGATTCTCAGGCCGAAAATACGCCGCGCTTTTCCACGATAAGTCGATGGCCGCGCTTTTCGACCGCTTCCCGCGGCGCGGGTAGACGTCCGCCGGATTATTGGTCGTTGCGCAAAGCGCTTCTATCGTGTAGTTTTCTTTCTATGTACACCATCGCGTTCACCGGGGGCGGTACCGGAGGACATATCTATCCGGGGCTCGCCGTCATCGAGCGCTTGGCGCGGCGGGGCGATTGCCGCGTCGTGTGGATCGGTTCGCGGTCCGGCATGGACGAATCAATCGTAAAAAACGCCGGAATCGAGTTCATCGGCATTCCCTCGGGCAAATTGCGCCGCTATTTTTCGCTGCGCAACGCCGTCGACGTATTCAAGGTTCTGGCCGGTTTCTTCGCCTCCCTCCGCGTTCTTTCCCGGCTCAAGCCCGACCTCCTCTTTTCCAAAGGCGGATTCGTGAGCGTGCCTCCCTGCGCGGCGGCTCGCTTTCTGCGTATTCCCGTGCTTACCCACGAGTCCGATTTCAGTCCAGGCCTCGCGACCCGGCTCAACTCCCGTTGGGCGGATAGGGTACTGACCGCGTATCCCGAAACGATAGCGGCGCTTCCCGCAGCCGCCCGCGGCAGGGCCGTGGCGGTCGGCAATCCGGTTCGCGCCGCTTTCCGCGCCGCCGACGCAGAGCGCGGCCGGAGCTTCCTCGGAATCGGCGGCGAACGGGTGCTCCTGGTGCTCGGCGGGAGCCAGGGCGCCAAGCAGGTGAACGACTTGATCGCGGCCAGGCTTGACGCCCTCTGCGAGCGTTACGTCGTGGTCCACCAAACCGGTCCGGGCCAAGACGCAGCGGGTGCGCCCTCGGAACGCTACAAGCCGTTCGAATACATCCGGGGGGAGCTTCCGGACGTGCTGGCCGCCGCGGAGCTCGTCGTCGGCCGCAGCGGCGCCGGCACCGTGTGGGAAACCGCTTCGGCCGGCAAGCCCATGATTCTCGTGCCCCTGTGCGGAACGGGTACGAGGGGCGACCAGGTCGAGAACGCGGACTATTTCGTCCGTGCGGGAGCCGCGGAGGCGCTGTTAGGGGCCGAGGCGACGCCCGAGGCTTTTCTTGAAATCGTCCTCAAGATCGCCGACGATGGCGGCCTTCGGGAAAAAATGGCGCGCGCCTCGGCGGCCATCGGCGATAAGGACGCAGCGGCCGCAGCGGCCGAGCTCGTAATCCGAACGCTAGGAGCGGAAGAATGAATTTTGCCGTCATCGACATCGTGTTCGCCTGCCTCGTCCTGATCCTCGTTGTCCGGTGCGCCCTGCGCGGTTTCGTCGAAGAGTTCATGTCGATGGCTTCTTTCGTCCTCGGCATACTCTTCGCGGTGCTCTTTTTCAAGCCCGGCGCCGCCTTCCTTGTGAAGCGCTTCGGCCTGACTGTCTTGCCCGAACTGGTGGCCTTCGTGGTCTTGTTCCTCATCGTCTTCGTGCTGGTGAAGATCCTCGAGCATATCGTCGGGGACATCATCGACCGGGTGAATCTTTCGGGTCTGGATAAAGGCTTGGGCATCGTTCTCGGCCTCGTGGAAGGGCTTCTGGTCGTTTGCGTCGCCTTGTTCGTTCTTTCGGTGCAGCCCCTGTTCGATCCCTCCGGGCTGCTCGGGGGCAGCTTGTTCGCCCATTACCTGATGCCGTTCGTGTCGATGGCCGGAGAGAATGCGGCGGCTGCTGTTCGGCAAGGCAGCTAGGCCGATGTTCGAGAACGTCCTCGGGCAGGAAGCGTCCCGACGGCTTTCCCTCGACCTCGCTTCGGGGACGCTCCCCCCCGCGCTCCTCTTTTCGGGGCCGCCCGCTTCCGGAAAAGGCACGGCGGCGCTGGAGCTGGCGCGGGCGCTTTCCTGCGAACGCGCCGGCGCGCCTTGGAACTGCTCCTGCGCGTCCTGCGAACGCCATCGCTTGCTTTCTCATCCCGATCTCCTGCTGCTGGGGCCGCGAGCCTTCGCCTCCGAGCTCGCCGCTTCCGCCGCAGCGTTCCTTCGGGAACCGGAATCGGCCGCGCGCATGCTTTTCGTCCGTTCCGCCCGGAAGCTGCTTTCCCGGTTCTCGCCGGTGCTTTGGGAGGGCGACGAAACGAAGTTCGCCAAGGCTTCGACGCTTTCCGCGGCGATGGGCGAGGATCTTGAAGAGCTCTATCCTCCTCGTCCGCTGCCCGAGGGAGACAAGCTCGGCAAGCTCGTAAGCTCGGTTCTCTCGGCGGCGCTGAAGCTGGAGGACGAAGGGATCGCCGATTCGATACCCATCGCGCAGATCCGCAAGCTATCCTATTGGGCCCGGCTCGCTCCGACCGGCAAGCGTAAGCTCATCCTGCTGGAAAACGCGGACAGGATGCAGGAAGGTGCGCGGAACGCGCTGCTCAAGATTTTGGAGGAGCCGCCCGAGACGGCCGTCATCGTCCTTTCCACCGCTCGCCGCGGGGCGATGATGCCCACCATCCTTTCCCGCCTGCGGCCGTATGCCTTCGCGCGGCGTGCCGCCGACATCGAACGTGACGTCATCCGCCGCGTATTCAGGGACGCCGATGCCCTCAGTGCCGGCGCCGATTCGGTATCCGGATATCTCGAGACCTTCTTGCCGGTGCCGCCCGCCGCACTCGAAGCGGCCGCTTCCGCCTTCCTCTCCGCTTCCGATGCGCGGTCCGCGGCGGCTTCCGTCCTGCAGTCAGTCGGAAAGTTCGAGCCGCGCAGCGTGTTCGCTTCCTTCCTGTCCCGCCTTCTCTCTGCCGTCTCGGCTTCCCTGCGCGAAAAGCCGCAGGCAGACGCGCGCGCCGTCGTCGCCGCCGAAAAGCTCTCCGCGGCGGTCCGCCGCGCCGATCTGGCCGTCGGCACCTACAATCAGGCGCCCCCGTTCGCGCTCGAGCGGCTG
>QKCO01000095.1 GCA_003245635.1 Treponema sp. | reverse complement strand
GGTCGGCTTGCTGCTCGGTTCCTGCGCCGGCGCTCCCGCCGCGCGCGCGTCGGCCGACGATCCGTTCGCGGATCTCGGCGCGGGAGCGCGCGCCTATGCGCTCTGCGACGTCCGAGCGCTCCGGCCGCTCCTCGACGAGGCCCTCGCCGGCTCCGAGAAGGCGCGGGGCTCGGTCGAAGTCTCCCGCGCCGCGGCCGCCCTCGACCGGACCGATGCGGCCTCCGCTGCCTGGTTCGGCGCCGAGGCGCCGCGCTTCCGCTTCAGGGCCTTCGGTTCGTATCCCCGTTTCGCGAGCGCCCTGTCCCTGACCTTCGATCGCGACTGGAAAAGGGTCGGAGGCGAGCGCCCGTACTGGCGTTCGTCGCGGGGCTTCTCCCTCGCATTCGAACGGGACGGCTCCGTGCTGTTCTCGGACGGTTCTCCGTGGTCCGTTGCCCGTGCTCCGATGCCGGACCCTTCGTTCTTCGCCTTGTCCGAAGACTCCGCGCTGCGCGTCTGGCTGCCCGAACCCGCTGCGTTCGTTTCCCGCGCGCTCGGACCCGGAGGCGAGTCTTTGCGCCTTCCGCTCGTTTCTCTGGCGGCGGGGATTTCTCCTTCGGGCGACGCTTGGCGATTGGACTTCGTCGCCCGGTCCGCGAGCGAGCGCGAGGCCCGCGCCCTCGTTTCGATCCTGCGCTTCGCGGGTGCTTTCGCGCGGCGCGACGCCGCCGATCCGCGCTTCGCGCTCTTAGGCAGGATACTGGGAAGCGGCTTCACGCAGACGGGCGATACCGTCTCCGTTTCCATCGATGGAATCGATCGGAAGTATCTTTCCTCGCTCCTAGGCGACCTTTTCGGAACTTTACTTTAAGCCTGAATTTCGATATATTCCTCTACATGCCAACGTATGATTATGAATGCAAATCCTGCGGGTATACCTTCGAAGCCTTTCAGAGCATGAAAGACGCTCCGCTCACCGATTGCCCCGAGTGCGGCAAGGCGGTCCGTCGTCTCATCAATGGCGGGTCGGGGATCATTTTCAAGGGTTCGGGTTTCTACGTCACCGACAACGGCGGCGGAAAATCGAAATCGTCCGCCGGCTCTTCGAGCAAGGCCGCTTCGCCGTCCTGCTCGACCGGCGGCTGCGATTCGTGTCCGTCCGCTTCCTCCAAGGAAAAGGCTCTCGGGTAGCTTCAAAGGTGCTTCCCGTTCCGCTCCGTTTTCTGCTCGCCTACGATCCGCTGTTCCTGGATCTGGCGCGGCGTCTGCGGTCCGGTTTTTTGGGCAAGCTGGACGGGAGTCTCGTTCAGGCGGCGCTCGACGCTCCCGGTTCCATCCCCCAGGTTTGCGCATTTATCCTTTTTCTTCTCGGTTTTCCGCGGGACCTGCGTGCCTCGTTCGACGGCGCTTCTTCGCTGGGAAGATTTTTCTTCATTTATGACGGCTTCGTTCTCTCTCTCGAGGCTTCCGTCGTCCGGTCCGGGGTGCCCGCTCCGGGCATCGCGCTCGTCGGTTCCCTGCACGGAGGAAAGGGGTTGCTCGAATTCCGCTTCGGCGCCGAGCGTTTGAGCGCGTATTCGCCGCGCGAAGGCGAGTCCTTCCGCTTGGCCTTTCCCGAAGGCGATGGGGAACGATACCGCTCGGCGGACCTTTCCCGATCCGGCGGACCGATCGTCGTCGACGAGCGCACGGACCGTGCGGCGATGGAGTACGTCTCGTCGCGGCTGGGCGCTTTTTCGGAGGCGTTCGCGGAGACCCGCCGGTGAACGGCTCGCCCCGCTTCTTCTGCGAGAACTGCGGCGCCGAGGTCCCTCGCGGCGCGAAACGCTGCGCATCCTGCGGACGGCATTTCGCGTCGGTGCTCTGTCCGAAGTGCGGTTTTTCCGGCGCCGAGGGCCTGTTCTCCTCGGGCTGTCCCGTCTGCGGCTATTGCGTCTCTCCGCGGCAGTCCGCTCCGAAAAGCCGATCCCCGAGCGAAATGAAGCCGGCCGGCGCGCTTCCTCTCTGGGTATACGCGCTCACCTTTTTTTTCCTGCTGCTGGTCGCCGCGGCCGCTATCGCGCTTCTGCGGTAGCTCCCGTCCGCGCGACGATCGGTAGCGGCGATCCGCAGGCCGCGCAATGTGCCGCTCCTTTTTCATCGACGGACAAGCCCAGCAGGTCGATGAGGTATCCCCGGCGGGAGACGGCGACAGCTCCGCAGGCGGGGCATCGGGTATCGTTCGCTTCTCCGGGGATGTTCCCGACATAGACGTAGTTCAGCTTTTCTCTCGCCGCGGCGGCGAAGCGGACGATCAGGCGCGGATCGGTCGGCGCTTCGCGGTAGCGGTATTCGGGGCGGTACGCCGAAAGGTGATAGGGAATGTCCGCCGACAAGCTCGACAGGAAATCCGCGCAGAGGCGGATTTGCGCCTCGTCGTCGTTGAAGCCCGTCACGACGAGGGTCGTGGCCTCGGTATGGACGCCGGAAGAGACGGCGAGCTCTATGAAGCGCCGGACCGACGCGGCATCGCCGCCGAGCGTGTTCCGGTAGGCATCCTCATCCCACGTCTTCAGGTCGATGTTGGCCGCGTCGCAGAGCGCGAGGACTTCCCTGGCGGGTTCCTCCAATATGCATCCGTTGGTGACCAGCACGACGGCAATTCCCGCTTTACGGGCGAGGGCCATCGCGTCCAGTAGGTATTCGATATGCACGAGCGGCTCGGAATACGTGAAGGCGATCGCGCCGGTTCCGCTCGAGACCGCCTGCCCGATCAGCTCCGCGGGGGCGACGCTGGGGCCGGCCGCATCGGTCGATTGGGAAATCTCCCAGTTCTGGCAGAAGGGACAGCGCAGATTGCAGCCGACGAATCCGACCGAGAAGACCGAAGAGCCGGGGCGGAAATGGTACAGCGGTTTTTTTTCGATGGGGTCGACGGCTATCGCCGAAAGCCTTCCGTAGAAGGGGAGACTCGGCAACCCGTCCCGGACGCCGCGGACGCGGCAGACTCCGCTTCGGCCGTCTGCGAGCACGCAGCGGTGCGGACAGAGTTCGCATCGGTACGATCCGCCCATATCGCGGATGAAGCGCATATCGCCCATAGGGCTATTTGAAGCTGCGCATGATACGGTCGTGGAGCTCGGACGAGTCCTTCATGAGCCGGATCGGGTCCTGGACTTCGAAGGGTTCGTGGATTATGCCGAAAGCGCCCTTGCGGACCCACATCCGCACCAGCCGCAGTCCTTCGCCCCGCTCATTGATCGGCGAAGGGACATCCTCGACATGAACGACGTCGCTGAGCTTGAATTCCATGATCGACGGCGAAGAACCGAGCGGATCGTTCACGAGGATGAGCTTTTCCTTTTCGAATGGGTGCTGCCGCGGCGCGCCGGTGAAGGCGACCGCATCCTTCGGCGGGCCGCCCTCGTATTTCTCGATTTCGTATAGCTGAGCCGTTTCGATGTAGGTGCCGATGCTCATACCATGCCTCCGCTTCAACTATAAGATCGATGCGGCCGGCGGGCAAGCCTCGGCGCGGAGATCAGTTTCGAAGCATCCGTCCCTTGAGCGGGCGTTCCTGGATGTATTTCTCGAGCTCGGCCCGCTCAGCGTCGGCGAGTCCGTCGAACGAGAATGCGAAGGAAGGGGAGGCGCGGACCAGAACGCAGGAGGGCGAAAGGATCGAGGAGCCGACCCTCAATGAGCATTCCCCGTAGCGGGTTCCCGAAGCGCCGGCCGCGAGCGCCGCCGGATCGTCCGGCTCGAAAGCCAGCCCCGAGCTCGACAGGGATGTGACGCGTCCGGTGACGATGGCGCCGGAATCGGGAATGGTGAAAATGAACTCCACGCGGTCCCAATCCGCCGGTCTGACGCGTTTGGCGCGGCGGCCGTTCTTTACCGGCCGGTATCGCCCCAGCATGTTCTGCAGGCGGTCGAGTTCTTCCGGGTCCTCGAGGTTGTCCGAGGCGATGCCGTCCACGCCTATCTGCGCGGCCTTCGCGGCATCCTCGTAGGAGAAGGTCGGCCCCTTGAGGATCACTATGGTGGTTTTTTTCTTGTCCCGCTCGCTTCGTATGAACTGCACGATGGTCTTCCAGTGCCTGGGAAAATCCTCGGCGCTGACTATCACCGCTTCGGGGTCGATTTCTTCGATATTGTCCATCGCCTTGAGCGGGGAGCGGTACCTGATGAACTCGAAGCCGAGCGGCTCGAGGTAGAAAGAGACGAGCCTGCAGGCTGTATCGGAATCGATTACGAGCAGAGCTTTCATTCGGTCCCCAGGTTGATGACCGAATAGTCGTAGATCGTCCACGTATCGTCCCGCCGCTGCACGTAGTAGGTGTAGCGCTTGCGTTCGGTATAGGTGCCGAAGCGGAATTTCTCGAGCGCCGTGACCGTGCCTTTCTCCGCGCCGTAGTTGGTCCGCTCCACCGTGAATTCGATCGGAATGGTCGAAATGTCGCCGTCGATCAGCGCGTTCTTCAAGTCGGCCCGATAGCGGTCCAGCATGCGCTGGCGGCCTTCCTCGGACTCGGCCAGCCAGGCACGCTTGCGGGCGCCGTCGCGCGCGAGCATCGACTCGAGGTCGAGATAGAGGAAGAATTTTTCCCATTGGCCTTTCTGGCGGGCATCGAGCACGTATTCGACGACCCGGTCCGGCGGGAGGTCCGCGCGCGCGAGGACGGCGCCGGTTTCCACGTCAAGGGCCGGCGGCGGCTTGGTCCCGTCTCGCAGCGGCGCGGGGCGGAGCGTCAGCGTCAGCCGGTTGGAGAGGACGGCGTCAGCGGCGGAGTCTTCGGCGGAGGGCTTGAAGAGTTCCGGGTAGAACCGCGCCTGGACGACGTAGGAGCCCGCTTCGTCCAGGACGGCGAAATCGCGCAGGTCCTCGGTGAACGAAAGGGCTTCGCCGGGTTCGACGGCGACTTCCCGGAAGAAGACGTGTTGATCTTGGGTCCGCTTTCTGGTAAGAATTTGCGCGGGTTCGAGCACCCGGTTCGAGATGGTCTTCAGCTCGAAATCGACCGAGAACGCGCGTTCGTCGGCCAGCTTGAACCGATAGGTGGATGCGCCGCGATTCGAAAGCGTGATCTGCACGAAAACCGGCCCGTTGCCGCTGCCGGCGTAGTAGACGCGTTTGTCGAAGTATCGGATCGCGACGTCGACCTCGCCCGCGACGGCGAAGGACAAGCAGGCGAGCGCCTCGCACGCGAGGATCAGTATCGAGGTGATGGCGTTTCGTTTCACTGCGCGACTCCAGCCTCTTCATTACGAGGCCCTAGGGACTTCAGAGCGCTTCCGCGGCGCGGAAACGATTTCCGCGCGTTTTTCGGGACGCCCATATTATAGTAATCGGAATCCGGTATGAATACCTTATCCTTTCCTGCGCTCGCGGCGCAGCTTCGTCGTTCCGCGGCCGTAACGCAGGCCCTCAAAGCCTTCACGGGCCGCCAATTTCCGCTCGAGCTCGAAGGCGCCGAAGGCTCCTTTTCCGCCATCCTCGTCTCCGAGCTGTACCGCTCGGCTCCCGGGCCGTTCCTGGCGGTGGCTCCGACGGAGAAGGAAGCCGCCGAGCTCGCCGCCGATCTCGAGAACGTCGGCGCGCCGGTGATCCGGCTCCCCTGGTGGGGGACGATGCCCTACCGGGACATGGCGCCCGGCGCCGCGGTGTTCGGAGAACGGGCCGCCGCGCTCTCGGCCGTCGCCCGCGGCGCGAAAGGCATCGTCGTCGCCGCCGAACGCGCGTTCCTGACGCCGGTGCCGCCTCCCGAGTATCTGAAGTCGCTCCTGACGCGCATCGTTCCCGGCGGCAAGATCGATACCGCCGCGCTTTCGGCCCGTCTGGTCGAGTTCGGCTATACCCGGGTGCCGCGCGTGCAGGTGCACGGCGAGTTCGCCCTCCGCGGCGAGGTCCTCGACGTCTACATGACCGGGGAGAGCGAAGCGTTCCGCGTCCTGTTCGATTTCGACAAGGTCGAGTCCATCAGGCGCTTCGATCCCGAGGATCAGAGCGGCAAGGGCGCGGTCGACG